>CAYZJW010000010.1:7219-11144 GCA_964478985.1 uncultured Actinomycetota bacterium | reverse complement strand
TATGTGGTCCTGATCTTCTGGTTATGTCTTATGACAGCCGTAAGGCCTCCGGTAGACGATATGCCGGTATAGGATACAATACCATTTGCCGAAGCCGCCACACCGCCGCCCGGTTCCCCCTGTATGTCTATGCCGGTATGCCTGCGGACGGAGCCATCCTCAGTAATATATTCATCCCTGAAACCGGTGAGGACCTCTCCCCCCACCGGATAGATAAAGGGCTTTCTACTGTCAAGGGACAGCAGCGTCCCGGGGGAAACAAAGAAAAAAGCGATAAGGGAGATCAAAAAAATATTCATGTATTTTTTAAACACTGGGCTCCTTTACTGCCGGATGATAAAAAAAGTATACAAAAAGAATCTAATTATGTAAATAGGTAATTGCATAAATTTAATTTTGCTAATGGCCGGAAACAGCCTATAATATAAATAACAAACATGATTGGAGGGAAGATATGCAGGGAAGAATAAAAGAAATATTATCCTGGTATCAAAGCGATAACCCGGGGACGGTCAAAAACCTTTACCACATGCTTTCTGCCGGCAGGCTTGGAGGCACGGGAAAGATGGTAATACTGCCTGTTGACCAGGGTTTTGAACACGGGCCGGCAAGAAGTTTCGCTCCAAACCCGGCAGGGTATGATCCTGTCTATCATGCGGGCCTGGCAGTAAAGGCCGGCCTGAATGCCCATGCGGCGCCGCTGGGCTCTCTGGAGATGGCGGCACCGGAATATTCCGGGCAAATACCTCTTATACTCAAGGCCAACAGTCATGATTCCATGGACATGGACCCCGACCCGATACCTGCACTGACCGCATCGGTAGAGGATGCCCTCCGGCTGGGGTGTGCTGCCATAGGTTTTACCATATACCCGGGCAGCAGCAATTTCAAGCATATGTATGAGGAGGTAAGGGAGATGGCGCTGGAGGCAAAAGCGGCTGGCCTGGCCGTAGTAGTCTGGTCATATCCAAGGGGCTCCAATCTTTCCAAAGATGGAGAGACTGCGGTTGATATCGTGGCATATGCGGCACAGATAGCAGCCCAGCTGGGCGCACATATAATAAAAGTCAAGCCGCCATCGGAGCATATAGAGCTGGAAGCTGCCAAGAAGACCTATGAGAAATACAATATCCCTGTTGAAACACTGGCGGACAGGGTAAGGCATGTCATTCAGAGCGCTTTTAACGGTAAAAGGATCGTCATATTCTCGGGAGGCCCGGCCAGGGGCAAAAAGGAGGTCCTGGAAGAGATAAGGCAGATAAAAGACGGGGGAGCCTTCGGCTCCATAATAGGAAGGAACTCATTCCAGAGGCCCGAGAAGGAAGCACTGGGGTTTTTAAAAGAGGTAATCGAGATATATGCAGGTTAAAAAGCAGTCCCTGTCACAGAGGGGCCTGCCGTTTAAAATAAAAGGATAGACTTTATCCTATCTCCTCGCATTCAAACGGAGCCCCTATATCAGCTCCGTTTAACTTAAGCTCCTCTACTATCTTATCCAAAAGAGGCACGCCTTTCCTGCGGTTCTCTTCCGCTGCCAGGTATTCCTTTTCCCCGGCAATAAATATCTCGTCCTGGCCTGCAGCCCTGGGGGAGTCTTTGAGCAGGCCTACCATATAGTCTATCTGCTTCTTAAAGTCCAAGACCGGCCTGAAAGCGTCTATGTTTATGGCCATGAAAAAATGTCCCACATCGGATTTTTTTGGTTCATGGGGGAATCCCACATCAGTAAGGACTGCAGCTCCAGACAGTGCCCCGCAAAGTATGTCCACCATCAGCGCCAGCCCGTATCCCTTATATGACCTTAAGACATCGGTAGAGCCCAGGGGAAGGACTGCGCCGGGACCGCCGCTCTGCACTTTTTTGGGGTCATCGGTGACATTGCCGTCATCATCTATCCCCCAGCCCATAGGGATCTTCTGGCCTTTTTTTTCAAATACCTTCACCTTTCCTATGGGTACTACAGAGGTTGCCATATCAAGTACATAGGGAAATCTTTCATACGAAGGAGCAGCCACCGCTATGGGATTGGTGCCCAGTACAGCTGTCCTGCCGTAGGTAGGGGTGGTAAGAGGCTGGGAATTAGTCATGGAAATACCTATCATATCTTCCTTGAGCGCCATCATGGCATAATATGCTGCTATGCCGTAGTGATTGGAGCCCTTTACTGTGGCTAGGGCAATATTTGAACTTTTGGCTTTTTCTATGCAGGCATCCATAGCCCGGTACCCGTTTACCTGCCCCAGGCCGTTGCCTCCGTCGAAGGCAATGGTGGTATCAGTTTCTTTTATCACCTTTGAGGGAGTGGCTGGATCCATATAGCCTTTTTTTAGCCTGCTGCCGTAATATGTCGACAGTCTTATGAGTCCGTGCGATGACACTCCCCTTAAGTCTGCCTCTATAAGGACATCGCCTACGATCTCTGCATCAGCGGCCGGGACTCCCAGTTTTTCCATGAACCTTACCGTGTAGTCGATCAGGTCTTGCTTTTTAAATCTTAGTGTCCTGGGCATGCTCCCACCTTCTCTTTCATGGATAATATAAGCCTTAAAAAAAATATTTTAAAGAAAGTATAACTAAAAAAGGTAAAAATGTGTATAATAGTAACTCAAGAATTCATTTTATGCGGAGCCCGGATGATATAATCTGTTTATTGTTTTGCCGGGGATTTTTGAAAATCGCGGATCTTAAGCAGGGTCTTTAGGTGCAGTTAAGAACTTATTATAAATATTTAATATAAGTATTATAGTTTAATAATAAAAGAGAGGAGTTATAATGAACCGATCAGAATTGGTAGATGCCATTGCCGGAAACACCGACGTATCAAAGAAGGACATAGCCAGCGTTATCGACGCCATGCAGGATGCCATAAGTGATGCACTGGTAAAAGGCGACAGGGTAGCTCTTACCGGATTCGGCACTTTCCAGACATCGGAAAGAAAAGCAAGGTCAGGAGTAAATCCTGCTACCGGGGAAAAGATCCAGATAGCCGCATGCACTGTACCCAGGTTCGTATTCGGGAAAAAAGTAAAGGAAAAAGTGAAATAAGAGCTAATACATCTTAGCATTTATCTGTAAAAAGGAGGCATTTATGAGGTGCCTCTTTTTTTGTGGTAAAAAAGAATATCTATCAATGCATCATTTTTAATACTTCAAATTGTACCGGCACCTGTGCAGCCATGGAAGTCCAATAAGTATTTTGACACAAAAAAAATTATAGGATAATATTTAACCAGTTACGTAACCGGTTAAATACGTACCGGTATATAAAGAAGATATTTTTAAAAGTGAAATGATCCAGGAGGACTATGATGGGTAAAGTAAAAGTAGGAGTTGCCGGATATGGCGTCATCGGCCAGCGGCTGGCAGACGGAGTAGCCAGGCAAAAAGACATGGAGCTGGTGGGTATAGCAGATGTGGTCCCCACTTTATCGGTAAGGGCCCTGTATGACTCAGAAAACCCTTATGACCTGTATGTGGTAGAAGACTCCATGAAAGCTGCATTCGATAAGGAGGGTATTGCCGTAAAAGGAAACTTCGATGACCTGCTTTCCCGGGTCGATATCATGCTTGATGCCGCTCCTGCAGGAATAGGAGCCAAAAACAAGGAGCTATACAGCAAAAAAGGGTTAAAAGCCATATTCCAGGGCGGTGAGAAAAACGAGGTGGCGGATGTATTCTTTCACGGCTATGCCAACTATTCCAGAGGCGTGGGCGCAGATTACCTTAAGCTCACCTCCTGCAATACCACCGGCTTCATAAGGGCTGTAGACTGTATTGACAGGGCTGTGGGAGTAGATAAGGTAGTAGTTACCATCTTAAGAAGGGTAGCAGATCCCGGAGATACCCACCGGGGGCTGGTAGATGTAGCCATGGTAGAGCCGGTACCCAACCACCAGGCAGTAGACCTCATGCTTATAATGCCCCA
>CAYZJW010000010.1:0-7119 GCA_964478985.1 uncultured Actinomycetota bacterium | reverse complement strand
ATGGTGGCAAAGTCAGGAGAAGACCTTTTCTTTACCATAAACATCCCCCAGGAGGCAGTGGTGATCCCTGAGACCATAGATGGTATAAGGGCTGCCCTTTCCCTCCAGACAGAAGGAGATGAAGCCGTAGCCCTTACCAACAGATACCTGGGCATGGAGTAGAAGCATGAAATACGGCATAAAGACCCTGGATGATTTTGACTTTGAGGATAAGACGGTGATTGTCCGCACAGACCTGAATTCTCCCTATGACCGGGAAAAAGGCGTTTTAAAAGATATCACCAGGATAGAGAAGGCAGTTCCCACCATCTCCCAGCTTTCTGAGAAAAAAGCAAAAGTGGTGCTTTTGACCCACCAGGGAGGGGACCTGGAATACCATAACTTTATATCCACCGAACTGCACTCGCATGTACTATCGGACCTTACCGGCAGAGAAATAGGATTTATTGATGATGTATGCGGCCCTGCCGCCAGGGATGCCATTAGGAACCTGAAAGCCGGGCGGATACTGCTTCTGGATAATGTGCGCTATATGGCAGAGGAGATGACCCTTTTTGAGACAAAGCTCAAACTGACACCAGAAGAGCAGGCAAAGACCCTTTTGGTTTCAAAGCTTTCCCCCCTGGCAGACATATATATTTGCGACGGTTTTGCCTCTGCCCACAGGGACCAGCCCACCCTGGTGGGCTTTCCCCAGATACTGCCTTCAGGCATGGGCAGGCTTTTTGAGGCTGAATACGAAGTCCTGTCCCGGATAATGGAAAGTCCCGCCCGCCCGGTAGTGTTTATCCTGGGGGGAGCCAAGATAGAAGATGCCTTTTCCATGATGCCGGAGGTGCTTTCCAAAGGAATTGCCGACACCATACTGGCCTCGGGCCTGCTGGGCCAGCTTTTCCTGATGGCCGGGGGAAAGCCGCTGGGTAAAGCTTCAGAAGAAATAATATATGCCAAAAAGCTTGATGATTATATGGACAGGGCAAGACAGATACTCTCGCGGTACTCCGGAAGGATAACAGTCCCGTCAGATTTTGCCTATATGGATGGAGGAAGAAAGGAGACAGTACTTGACGGCCTTTCCACGGAGCATGCCATAATGGATATTGGGACAGCTACCATAGATATATATAAGGGTGTTATGGATAGGGCAAAGACTGTTTTTATAAACGGTCCTGCAGGCGTTTTCGAGAAGCCGGAGATGGCAAAGGGCACAAAAGAACTTTTTACCCATGCCGCAGCTTCAGCCGCCTTTTCTGTCATAGGAGGAGGGGACTCCATATCTGCAGCAAAGAGGTTCGGCCTGGAAAAAGGCTTTTCCTATATGTGCACCGGAGGCGGAGCTATGGTAAGATTTCTATCTGGAGAAGAGCTCCCGGCAGTAAAAGCGCTGAAGAGAGGCGCTCAAAACTGATAGAAAGAGAAAGGTGATTTAAAGGACATGAAGATCTATATCCCTTATGGTAAAAAAAGTATAATGCTCAGCATCCCGGAAAAAAATATCCAGGATATCATCAGCGGCGGCGAGACTGGCAGGGATATTGATGAAAGACAGGTAATAGAAAAAGCTCTCAAAAACCCCATAGACTCACCCCGGTTAAGAAAAATGGCAGAAGGTAAGGCAAATGCGGTTATCCTGGCAAGCGATATAACCAGGCCCTGCCCTTCGTACAGGTTTTTGCCCCTGCTCATAGATGAACTGACGGCGGGGGGCATACGGCAGGAAAACATAAAAGTCATACTGGGCCTGGGGATCCACAGGTGCCATACAGAAGAAGAGAAAAGAAAGCTGGCAGGGGACCAGGTATATAACCGGGTAAAGGTGATCGATTCTGATCCCAAAGAGACCATCCATATAGGGGATACTTCCTCCGGTACACCGGTAGAGATCTTCAGGGAGGCACTGGGAAATGATCTCATGATAGCTACCGGTAATATAGAATACCACTATTTTGCAGGATACTCGGGCGGAGCCAAAGCAGTGATGCCGGGTGTTTGCAGCCGGAATTCCATACAGGCCAATCACAGCATGATGCTTGACAGGAGGGCTTCTGCAGGCAGGGCCGTCGGCAACCCGGTAAGAGAAGATATAGAAGAGGCGGGCAGGATGGCCGGGATCGACTATATATTCAATGTCATCCTGGATGATAATAAAAAAATAATAGCTGCCGTGGCCGGCAAAAACAATGAAGCCTGGCTGGATGGCATAAGCATATATGATGATATATATATGATAGAGACTGAAAGACCGGCAGATATAGTGATAGCCTCGGCAGGCGGAGACCCCAAGGATCTCAACCTGTACCAGTCACAGAAAGCCCTGGAGAATGTAAAGGATGCGGTCCGCCCTGGGGGTGCCATCATCCTTGCTGCATCATGCCATGAGGGATTCGGGGAGGATGTATTTGAGAAATGGATGCAGGATGCCCCCGATTATGACCTTATAAGCAAAAGGCTTAAAGAAGACTTTGTGCTTGGAGGGCACAAGGCAGTAGCGGTTGCCAGGGTAATATCAGAAAAGAAAGTCTTTCTCTATTCGGAATTTGACCGGGGGTCAACGGAGAAGATGGGCTTTGAGAAGCTGGAGGATATCCAGTCATATATAGACGACAGGCTGGAGGAGGACAAAGAGCTGAAGATAACCGTGATACCATGCGGCAGGTTTGCCAGGGTAAAGGGCAATAGGAGCTGCTAAGCAGCGGATCCCGGTACCATTCTTAAAAGATAAAGGTCCCTGCCGGACCTGGCCGTCATCTTAATAATAACTGACATACAAGGAGACTGTAATAGTAAACATAAAGGACATAGCCAGGTATGCGGGAGTCTCGGTGGCTACAGTATCCCATGTGATAAACAGGTCAAGATATGTAAGCGACGGGCTCTCAGGCAGGGTGGAAAAGGCAATGGAAGACCTTGACTATCAGCCCAATCTCCTGGCAGGCAGCCTGCGTAAAAAAAAGACAGGGACCATAGGCCTCATAATCCCTGACAGCTCCAACATGCTTTATGCAGACATATCCAGAAGCTTTGAAGATACATTCTTCTTAAAGAACTGCAGCATGATGATCTGCAATTCTGCATATATGATAGAGAGGGAAATAGAGCACCTGAAAAACCTCCGCTCTAAGATGGTAGACGGCATACTTATGATACCGGCATCAACAGAAAGCGCCCATATACAAAAGATAATGTCGGCAGGCATACCGGTAGTGCTGCTTGACAGGAAGATAGAAGGCCTGGAGGCAGATTATGTACTTCCCGCAAATTACCGCATGGGCTATATGGCAGGAAAATATTTGACGGGACTGGGGCATAGGAAAATAGGATATATTGACAGGTTCGCCCCCCGTTTCCACAGTATTGAAAGAGTAAAAGGGTTTAAGGCTGCACTGGCGGAAGCAGGCATTGCTTTTGATGATAAAGACATCCTGGCTGGCGGACTTTCATATGACATGGGGGCACAGGCTGCAAAGGAACTTATTGACAGGGACAGGCAAATAACGGCCCTGCTTTGTTTTAATGATATAAATGCGCTGGGCGCCATAAGGGGCTTAAGCGATATCGGACTTAAAGTCCCGGAAGATATATCGGTCATGGGGATGGACGATATCGATATAAGCTCCATATTTATTCCCGGTCTCACCACCCTGCGCTATCCTGTAAGGGAGATGGTGGATGAAGCCAGTAAGATACTGTTTGCCAGGATAAAGAAGCCGGAAGACAGGAAATATAAAGAGGTGTCCCTGGAACCTGAGCTTGTAATAAGGGGATCGACAAAAAAGGTCCTATAAGAAAATAGCCTTTACTGCTTTATAGGAAATATCAGGAATAAGTGAAACAGGATAAGCAAAGGTCTTATTCATTATCCCTAAAGGATTAATCCCTTATAAAAACCGTTCTATCTCCCCGGTAAGATAGAATAGAATTGAGATAAGAGAATATTTTGCCCGTTTTCCTGTGGTAGTCTTCAAATCTACTGTGGTCTTTAGCGGTTTATCAGAATAGATCCTTATTGCTGTATCAAGGTTCATTTCTGCCAAAAATTGATGAAGGGACTTCAGGCTGCCTGTGGCTCCCGATTTTACTTCTATGGGAAATACCATGGCCTTATTCTGGATAAGATAATCAATCTCTGACTGTGAACCCTTAGATCATAGCAACAACTTTGGTAAAAACAAGGTAAGTATATATATGATGGGGTTCTTTTATATAGTAAATATAGAAAAGTTAGGGTTCTTTTAGCCTATAGTCTTCCTGCTTAATTTTCGGAACCTCCGCTCTAAGATGGTAGACGGCATACTTATGATACCGGCATCAACAGAAGCGCACAAATACAAAAGATAATGTCTGCAGGCATAACCAAAATAAATTTGACATCTTTTCAATAATGACTATACTGTATATATAAGATATATACAGAAATTACAATAAAACCAGATAGGGAAAAATATGAGGATAATTATCTCAAACTCGTCAGAAGACCCCATATATGAGCAGATAGTAAAGCAGATAAAGAGCCAGATAATAAATGGGGAACTTACAGAGCTGGAAAGCCTTCCCTCCATAAGGAAACTGGCCGGTGAGCTGGGAATAAGCGTTATAACCACCAAGAGAGCATATGAAGAATTGGAGAGGGAAGGCTTTATAGATACAGTCGGGGGCAAGGGCAGCTTCGTGGCCAGCCAGAACAAGGAATTCTTAAGGGAAAAGAAGATGAAAGTAGTCGAGGAAAAGCTTACTGAAGCTGTCAGTGAAGCCAGGATGCTGGATATAGGCGCAGAAGACCTAAAAGAAATGCTAACCATTCTCTACAGGGAGGAAGAATAATGGAAAATATACTGGAGATAGATTCACTAAGAAAGGAATATGACAACTTCACGCTAAATAACGTCTCCTTCAAATTGCCTTATGGATACATCATGGGCCTTATCGGGCCAAACGGAGCCGGAAAGACCACCATAATAAAGCTCATTATGAACCTCATAAGGAAAAAACGCGGGGATATTAAAGTATTCGGGATGGATAATATTGAAAATGAGACAGACATAAAATCCAGGATAGGATTCGTTTATGATATTCCCCCGTTCTATGACCATCTTACGCTGAACCATAATAAGGCAGTAGTGTCACAGTTTTACAGGGAATGGGACCAGGAGCTCTTTCTGAGGTATGCAGATGACTTTGACTTGGACCTCAGGGCAAAATTCAAGACATTATCAAGAGGCATGAAGATGAAATTCCAGCTGGCTATGGCCCTGTCACATAATGCCGAGCTAATTCTGCTGGATGAACCGACCTCAGGACTCGATCCTGTATTCAGGAGGGAACTCCTGGACCATTTTTCCAGGATAATACAGGATGAAAAGAAATCCATACTGTTTTCAACCCATATAACTTCGGACCTGGAAAGGATTGCAGATTTTGTCACTTTCATCAAAGACGGCCAAATAGTATTCTCTGATGAAAAGGATTCGGTCCTGGAATCCTGGGGAGTGGTAAAGGGAGGAAAAGAGCTTCTGGAGAAAGAAGATGCTGCCATATTCAAGGGGATAAAGACACACGAATATGGCTTTGAAGCCCTGGTATCCGACGTAAGACAGGCCCGGAAAAGCTTCAGTAGAAGCGTGACCATAGAGAAGCCCACACTGGAAGACATAATGTTTTTTATGACTTCCAAAAATGGAGGAAAAAAAGATGCTTAGGCTCAGCATAAAGGACATAAGGATATACTGGTTTACTTATTTTATTAATTTTGCATTCTGGACAATAATGGCCCCGGCTGCCATACAAAGTCCTGATATCTATATGATGCTGCCCATAGGGTTTGGGCTGCTGATAATAATGATACCCCTGGGGAATGATGTAAGGGAGGGAAGGGATGTCCTTTTTGCCAGTCTTCCCATAAAAAGGAATAAGATAGTTGCGGCAAAATATCTATCATCGATTTTCCTGATAACGGCATCATTTTTATGGCTGTTACTGCTGGGCCTGGCGCTGGAAAAATTTTTACCAGGTCTTGCAGGCGGCCTGACCGGGGCCCTGTCAGTTGAAAGCGTATTGATCATATTTTTTATAACTATCCTGATAGTATGCATATACCTCCCTATTGTCTTTAAATTTGGATTTGGTGCAGTCATATCGGGAGGGATAGCCATAATAGGGATAGTAATGTCTGGATTCCTGGCAGCTGTATTATTTATTATATCATTGAATCCTCAGGTATCAGATGCAGGGAGCATACAGGCTAAAAACTTGCTGGATGTCATAGACAGCGGAAGCCTGTTCAGCCACCTGGGCAGTATAATAAGATATCACGGAAGAACCCTGATCATGACACTTATTCTCCTGGCCATGGCAGCAGTCCTGGCAGTCTCCATTTACATATCTGTAAGCATATTTAGAAGAAAGGAACTTTAAGATGTTTAAGATTATAAAAAAGGACCTTATAACCTGCAGGAACAATATACTTATAAACATGGTCGTGCTCCTGATATTCAGTGCTGTCATGTTTAAGATAGCCATGCTTGATGTGTTCTTTATGATAAACATAATATACATAGTACTTCTGGCCATAACTCCCATAACTGTAGAGGATAAGCTAAATGCGGATTCCCTGACACTCAGTCTTCCCGTGACCAGGAACAGGATAGTGGGCTCCAAATACCTTTATTCGCTTTTTGTGATTTTAGCCATGATAATATTCTTATTTATATATGGATACATACTGAAGGTGTTCCTCTCTGCCAATTATATTGATTTTACAGGCATCCTTACTTTCAGCAGGGTATTCTCCATATTCTTCTTCACGGTTGTGACCGTTTCCTTTTTTATACCATTTGTCTACAGGTTTGGACAGAACGGAATAATGCTGGGGCTGGGGGGCACGGTACTCCTATCGACAGTATTCTTCATGATAACCGCGATAGGGCTTAGAAGCGAGCTGATGAAAGTGATCGTGGGAGGTTTCTTTGAAAGGCTTGAAAATGGCGGTCTGTCGAATTTCTTCTATTACATATCCCAGAATATGGGCACACCCCTGGCTGCTCTTGTGCTGGTAAGCATAATGGCAGCGGCTGTATTCATATCCATGAGGCTTTCCATGTTTATATATGCCAGGAAGGAGTT
>CAYZJW010000009.1:23997-26536 GCA_964478985.1 uncultured Actinomycetota bacterium | reverse complement strand
ACCAAATCCCCCCTCTCGCACCATGTAATCAGCGTTTCTCCCAGGTAAGGTAAAGGATATGTGGTAAAACATGCCGTTGGTGCATGTTTTACGGGATTTGAAAAG
The DNA here is from genome assembly GCA_964478985.1 of uncultured Actinomycetota bacterium. Lineage (GTDB taxonomy): Bacteria > Actinomycetota > Humimicrobiia > Humimicrobiales > Humimicrobiaceae > M55B120. The sequence goes on along the minus strand of CAYZJW010000009.1, from coordinate 26,431 downwards.
ACGGACTGAAGCGAAGCGAAGGAGTCTGCGGCTCTGCAGCGAGCAAAGCGAGACGGAAGACCAAATCCCCCCTCTCGCACCATGTAATCAGCGTTTCTCCCAGGTAAGGTAAAGCGTTTTCGTATAAACCTAGAAATTTTCTGATCTTAGCTTTATATAATTAAATATCTCACTGGGGACATTTAGTCCGGTTGCTTTCTCGAATCCTTCAAAACCGGGGTAGGAATTTATTTCACAGATCCTGTAGTTATTATCCTTATCAAAAAGAATATCCACTCCGGCTATATCAAGGCCCATCAACCTGGCACTTTCTACTGCCAGCCATTCAATAGCCGGGTTCAGTTCAAATGGACTTACCTGGCCTCCTGCGGAATAGTTCGCTTTAAAGTTCTTGCCTTTTGCTTTTCTGAGCATAGCCCCTATGGTCCTTCCCCCTATTACTATCACCCTGATGTCCTTGCCTTTGCTGGGAGAAATAAACTCCTGGAGTATCAGGTTGATCTTGGGATCCTTTGATATTTCCATAAGGGTCGCGATGTCATTAAGCTTATTCCTGCTCTCCAGGAGAAAGACCCCTTTCCCCTGAGAACCTGTTATTGTCTTTAAAACTAAGGGATATTTAAACTCCTTTTCAACTACAGAAATATTTATTGGGAACTTTGCCAGCATTGTCTTGGGTATAGGCATATTGTTTGAGGCAAGAAGCTGAAGTGATGCCAGTTTGTCTTTTGAAGTCTCCATGCTCTGGCTGGAATTTAGGATGAATACGCCCAGTCTTTCAAAATGCCTTATTATGGCCAATGAGTAATATGTGACCGTCCCGATCCTGGGTATCAGGCAGTCCGGGAGGTTTACCTGTTTCCCATTATAGAGAATACTCTTTTCACCTTCCTTGGTCACGATCAGGTCAAACTCTTCCGGAGCAACAAGTTTTATCCCTATGTTCATCTTCCCGGCTTCTTCCTTAAACCTGTTGCTTGTATAGGAGTCAAAATCTTTAAACTTTTCAAGAATCCATATATTCATTATCAGCTTCTTATCCAGATGATTATTAAAATAAATGAGGCTTAGAAAATGATCACTTCTTTTTTAAACCCCTTATAAAGCCGCCTCTTATCTTATCAAGCATATAGCTTGCCATGAAAGCAGCCGGGTCTTCCGAGCGGATAATAGCATGAAGCCTCTTTACGCTATTCTGGCTGCAGACGACATTTATGATCTCGACTTCTCCGTCTATTCCGGTCCCCGTGTAGCAGGTGATACCATATCCTTCTTCTTTGAGTGATTTTTTTATATCATCACTCCGCGATTTTGAGATAATATTGGTACTTATGAGGTCCCTGGAGAGTTTTTCTGAGATGATTATCCCCATAACTGTCCCCACTGCAAAACCGGCAGCATAGGATAGTATTCCATATATATTGTCTATCTCCTGGATTATCCGTACTATGATCGATATAAATATTGCCACTTCAAAGAAACCTATGACCGCGGCAAAAGTTTTCTTTCTCCGGACTATCATATTCACCCTGATGGTGCCCAGGCTTACATCGACGATCCTGGCAATAAAGATTATCAGGGACCAATATAGTATTTCCAGCAATTTATTTCCCCTCCGGGTGTATAAAATAACAACGATTAATTTTATCACCAAAATCCAAAAAAAATAAACTATTTCGGTTAATGGCAGCGGAAATGATCATCCAGGCAGGTTGCGCATTGGTATGATCTGAACAACCAGAAAAAAGAAGCTCCTTCATCCATGTTTTTATTCCATTGAAAAACCTGGCCCCCAGTAGTAGATTTAAGATAAAGCGATCTATATAAGAGGGGACAAGTGCCAGGATTTGACTCGAAAAGGCTTCATGTGGACTATATTAGCGGCAAAGATGTCGATGAGCCGGTTTTCCCCAGGAAATATACTCTGACCCATTCCGACATTACGGGTGAACTTTTTTTGTCCATAGGGAAGGAGTATGATGCTAAGAAATTATCAAATATCCATACCTGGCTGATGCGCGATGAAGTACTGGGAGAATGGAAGTATATCCATAATCCCAGGCTGGACATACATTGCCATACCAGCGGCGGCATAGTGATCGGTCCTGCAGGATGGCGGGATTCAATATTCAGACAGCATATGCCCCTGGTGCTTGAGGCTATTCTTTATGGAGACAGGGCTTTTCTATCCGGGAATCGTATATTCATAAAGGCTCCCGTCTACGTCCATTTCCACTCAAACAGGGAATCGCTGGATTGTGTCGAGAAGTGGGGAGAAGCAGGAGACTTTATGACCGACAGGCCATCCGGAGAGACTTAGAAAAATATCTGATATCCTATTTCAGCAGCATAAGGCTCAATATCATCACTATCATGCCCGCGATAAAACTCAGTATGGGAAGATGGCTGTAGCCGTATGACTTTGATACAGGCA
>CAYZJW010000009.1:0-23897 GCA_964478985.1 uncultured Actinomycetota bacterium | reverse complement strand
GCGATAAAACTCAGTATGGGAAGATGGCTGTAGCCGTATGACTTTGATACAGGCATAAGCTCGTCTATGGATATAAATACCATAAGCCCGGCTATTCCCGATAGCAGATACCCCAGTATGACAGAGTTCAGGAATGGGAGCAGGACAAATGCTGTAAGTATTGCACCCAGCGGTTCCACTGCACCAGAGAAGAAAGACCACAGGAAGGCCTTTCTGCGGCTGCCTGTCGCCCTGTAGATAGGAGCTGACACGGCCAGACCCTCGGGAATATTATGGATGGCTATGGCAACGGCAATTGCCATACCCACCCTTATGTCTGTAAGGGAGCTGTAAAAGGTCGCCATTCCCTCAGGGAAGTTATGTATGCCTATTCCCAGCGCCACAAACATGCCTGTCCTCAGGAGCTGCCTGTCGGTTTTGTCATTTATCCTTTCCTTATGCCCCATGTATTCATGGGGGATGAAATAGTCGATCACAAACATCAATATAAATCCGGCCGTAAATGCAGTGCTGGCCCTGGCAAAGCCTATCTCGTCGAAGCCGGAAGGAAGCAGCTCAAAGAATGACACTCCTATCATCACTCCGGCGGTAAAACCCAGGACAGCGCTCATGAACCTGGGGTTTTCCTTTTTAAAGATAAGGCCTATTATGCTTCCTATGCCTGTGGATAGGCCGGCAATGGAAGTCAAAAGCAGAGCTTTACCTATTTCCGGTGTCATAGTAATCTCCATATTCAGAATAAATATGTATAATCTTATACCATAAAAAATTATTATTGAATGTAAAAATAGAATGTTATATATTATTGACATTATGTTAAAAATATATTACTATACTATTTAATAAAATATCCGAAAGGCCAAAGATGAACAGAAATCATATTAGATCACTTTTCTCTCTTATAATATGGGGGACCGTGACGATTATATTTATTCCCCTGTTCTTTACTGGCGGCGGGGTGACTGAATGGGTGCTGGATAGAGAAAGGTTTATCGCCTCAGGCGCTATTGTTGTAGCTGCTTATATTTTATTCTTCATAATGCTTGCCATTACAGGGAGGAAAAGGGCAAATCTCATTGAGAGGGATGAAAGAGATATACTTATAAGCAGAAGATCAAGCGAGATAACCTTAACCATAATGCAGGGATATGTTTTTCTAACCTGTATTGTCCTATATTTTATGTATAGAGACAGTAATTCTGTACCAGCAGGATGGCTTTGGTTTCTGGGGTATACTGGAATATTTGTCGGTTATATATCTTATTCTGCAGTAAATCTCATATTATATGGCTCAAAGGATGTTATCTAATGAGCTATTACAGCATTAAAACATCAATAAGGGTATTAAGATTCCAGAATAATGAAATGACGCAACAGGAACTAGCTGATATGGTCGGCTGCACAAGGCAGACCATTGCAGCGCTGGAACAGGGTCATTACAGCCCCTCACTTATACTTGCATACAGGATATCCAGGGTTTTTAAAAGGTCAATCGAAGAAATATTCGAGATAAAGGATATTCCTTAGAATTAAAAGATAATAATGATCTCATAGTACTTTAGAATATCCGATACCAGCTTTTGCAAAGCCTTAAACCTGATTGAATTTTAAATCATATCTATTATAATATGTGTCTTAATGTTTGAAGGCTGTAAGGGCCGCTATCTAGGAGGATTTTTGAGTTATACCATAAAGAGCAAGAAGAAGACAGAAAAGAATAAGGTGAAGCTGGGCGTCGAGATATCTCCGGGCTATTACAAAAAACAGGTAGGAAATGCCTACAGGGAGATCTCGAAGAAGGCAAAGATACCAGGTTTCAGGAAAGGCAAGGTGCCGGCACAGGTCATCGATTCAAATTTTGGGAAGCAATATGTGCTGCAGGAGGCGGCCAGCCGCTCCATATCTGAACTATATCCGGGGATCATAGAAGACTCGGGATTCAAGCCAATTGATTATCCCAAGATAAATATATCCCAGATGGAGGAAGGCAAGCCCCTGGGATTTGAAGCAGAGATAGAACTGGAGCCGGAAATAACCCTTCCAAAATACAAAGGCATAAAAGTAAATACAGTCCCGGCAGAAGTCACAGAAGAAGAACTGCAGGTCCAGATAGATAATATACGGAAGAACTTTGCTTCCCTGGAGCCGGTAGAAGACGGCGCCCCGGCCTCTGAGGGAGATTTTGTCACCATTGATTTTAAAGGGACAATAGAGGGCAAGGATTTCGAGGGCGGAAGCGCTGAGGACTATTCCCTGGAAATCGGTTCAAAAACGCTTTTCCCGGAGTTCGAGGCGGCTATTGCCGGGATGAAGACAGGGCAGGACAAAAAAATATCCCTTATTCTCCCGGAAAACATAGGCAATAGTGAACTCACAGGCAAAAAGGCTGAATTCGAGATAAGACTCAAGGAGATAAAGAAAAAGGTCCTCCCCAGCCTGGATGACGAATTCCTGAAGAACCTGGGGAAATATGATTCTGTTGATGATTTCAGGGGTCAGCTAAAAGAAAGGATGCAGGAGCAGAAGAAAAACCAGAGGCAGTCCATGATAATAGAACAGATCATAGAGCATATATCCGGCAATATGAATGAAAGTATCCCCGAACCCATGATAAAAAACAGTATGGAAAGGATCGAGGGGGAAATGGAGGAAGGCCTGAAACAGCAGAAGATGACCAGGCAGAGCTATATGAAAGCCTTAAACCTTACCCCGGATCAATTTAAAAAGCAGATCCGGGAAAGAGCCGAAAGACAGGTAAGGGATTACCTGATATTCAAGGCCCTGGAAAAAAGCGAATCTTCAGCTATAAAGCCTTCAGATGAAGAAATAGATAATGAGAAAGAAAACATATTCTCAAAATATCCGAAAGATGAAGACCGGAAGAAGGTAGAAGATTATTTTGAGAAAGACGAGGCAAAAAAACAGCTGGCCGAGACTGTAAGAAGAAGGAAGCTCCTGCAGAAGCTGGAGGATAGTGTCAAAGTTGTTGAAGAAGAGCCAAAAGCTGATAATATTGACGATAAGAAAAAAATATGGACCCCCGAAGAAAAAGAAGAAAAATCCAAAGGCGAGCTGTGGACGCCGGGTCCGGGAAAAGAAAAGAGTGAAGATAAACATGAATAACAGTATAAAAAACAATTATCTCATACCTATGGTCATAGAACAGACCAGCAGGGGCGAGAGGTCCTTTGATATCTATTCCAGGCTTCTCAAGGAAAGGATAATATTCCTGGGCTCTGCCATTGATGATAATGTGGCCAACCTCGTAATGGCACAGATGCTCCATCTTGAAGCCGAGGACCCGGAAAAGGATATCCAGCTCTATATAAACAGCCCCGGCGGAGTGGTTACCTCAGCCATGGCCGTATATGATACCATGCAGTTTATCAAATCCAATGTATCCACTATATGCATAGGCCAGGCTGCCAGTGCGGCTGCAGTACTGCTTCTGGCCGGGGAGAAAAATAAAAGATTCTCCCTGCCCAATTCCAGGGTAATGCTGCACCAGCCTTCCGGCGGGGTATCGGGGACGACCCTTGATGTAGAGATCCATGCCAGGGAGATGTTAAGGATAAGGGCTGTTTTGAACGAGATAATCTCCAAACATACAGGCCAGGATATGGAAAAGGTGGAAAAGGATACCGAGAGGGACTTCATACTCAGTGCCCAGGAATCGAAGGATTACGGCATAATCGATGAAGTCATATTTAAGAAATAGACAAGCAAGCAATACACAGGAGGGTGGTAAATTGCCCCGGGAAAACGGAAATGGAAAAAAGGAATTCTTGAAATGCTCTTTTTGCGGCAAATCCCAGAATCAGGTGAAGAAACTTATTGCCGGACCAGGAGTATATGTCTGCAATGAATGCATAGATCTCTGTAATGAGATAATCGATGAAGAGCTGAAGGACGATATAGAGACCAGCTTCAAAGAACTGCCCAGGCCCAGAGAGATATATAATATACTGAATGATTATGTGGTGGGGCAGGAACCGGCCAAAAAGGTCCTTTCTGTAGCCGTATACAATCATTACAAGAGGGTAAGGCATGAAGATACGCCCGGCAGCAGGGATGATGTGGAGCTGGAGAAAAGCAATATCCTTCTTATAGGCCCTACAGGATGCGGCAAGACCCTGCTGGCCCAGACACTGGCCAGGATACTTAATGTGCCCTTCTGCATAGCCGATGCAACTTCGCTCACAGAAGCCGGTTATGTGGGGGAGGACGTGGAAAACATACTCCTGAAACTCATACAGGCAGCGGATTTTGACATAAAGAAGGCCGAGACAGGCATCATATATCTTGATGAGATAGACAAGATAAGCAGGAAATCCGACAATCCCTCTATTACCAGGGATGTCTCAGGAGAAGGAGTCCAGCAGGCGCTGCTGAAGATACTCGAAGGCACCGAGGCCAATGTGCCCCCCCAGGGGGGAAGAAAGCATCCCCACCAGGATTTTATCCAGATAGATACCTCAAACATACTATTTATCTGCGGGGGCTCTTTCGGCGGTCTTGAGAATATAATAGAGACCAGGCTGAATAAGAAAAGCATAGGTTTCATATCCGAGAAACTGCCCAGAAAGGCAGAGAAGATAGATGTCCTTCTTCCCCATGTGATGCCTGAGGACCTGCTGAAATATGGACTCATACCTGAACTTATAGGAAGGCTGCCGGTAATATCCACTCTGTCTAACCTCACTGAAAAGGACCTGGTCACCATACTGACCCAACCAAAAAACTCACTGGCAAAGCAGTATAAAAAGATGTTCAAGATGGATAATGTAGATCTTGAGTTTACCCCTGATGCCCTTAAGGCGGCAGCCCGGAGGGCCAATAAGCTGGGTACCGGCGCCAGGGGACTCAGGGCCATCATGGAAGAAGTCATGCTGGGTATAATGTTTGAGATACCCGACCGCCAGGATATAAAAAAATGTGTCATAACCAGGGATGTCGTGGAAAAGAAGATAGAACCGGGATTATTTATTGATTCAGAAGAAAGCAGATACCTGAAAGATGAAGAAAAATCCGCCTGATCTGGATAAGGGGATCGAGGGTAAATACAGCCCCTCATCATTTGAGGGTAAGATATATGGCTTCTGGGAGAATAAAGGTTATTTCCATGCCCAGGCAAATAGTTGTAAAAAACCTTTCAGCATGGTCATCCCTCCGCCCAATGTAACAGGATACCTCCATGTGGGACATGCCCTCAATAATACACTGCAGGATGTCGTCATCCGCTATATGAGGATGAAGGGCTTTAACACGTCCTGGATACCGGGAACCGACCATGCAGGCATAGCTACCCAGAATGTAGTGGAAAGATCCCTGGCAGAAAAAGGGCTTGACCGCCACCAGCTGGGAAGAGAGAGATTTATTGGGGAGGTCTGGAAATGGAAGGATAAATACGGGAGCAGGATAATCTCCCAGCTTAAATCACTTGGCTGCTCCTGTGACTGGGACAGGCTCAGGTTCACCTTTGATGATGATTATGTAGATTCGGTTACCACAGAATTTATAAAGCTTTATCAGCAGGGGCTCATCTACAGGGGCGACTATATGATAAACTGGTGCCCCAGGTGCAGGACAGCCCTGTCAGACATAGAAGTAGAGCACAGGCAGAAAAAGGGAAAACTCTGGGATATAAAATACCCCCTGATAGACGACAAGACGGACAAGCCGTCGGCCAGTGAATATATTATAGTGTCTACCACCAGGCCGGAGACGATGCTGGGCGATACGGGAGTGGCTGTCAACCCAAAAGATAAAAGGTATGAAAAGTTCAGGAATAGGACCGTCTTTTTACCGCTGGCGGAAAGAAGGATTCCCGTGGTGGAAGATGATTTCGTGGACATGGAGTTCGGCACCGGAGCGGTAAAGGTGACCCCTGCCCACGATCCCAATGATTTCGAAATAGGCAAAAGACACGGGCTTGAAGAAATAAATATAATGGCCGAAGACGGGACCCTCAATTCCAATTCCGGAAAATACGCCGGGCTTGACCGCTATGAGGCCAGGAAAATAGTGCTTGAGGACCTTGAGGCCGGAAACTACCTGGCTGGTACCAGCGGACATGTCTCTTCTGCAGGCATATGCTCCAGGTGCGATACCACGGTGGAACCCAGGATATCGACCCAGTGGTTTGTATCCATGAAGGACCTGGCGGCTCCGGCCATGGAAGCGGTCAGGGATGGCAGGGTAAGGATAATCCCCGGAAAATGGGAGAAGCTTTATTTCGACTGGATGGAGAATATAAGGGACTGGTGCATTTCCAGGCAGCTGTGGTGGGGGCACCGCATACCGGTATGGTATTGCGGCTGCGGGGAGATGATAGTGGCTGCCAGGGCGCCCCGGAAATGTCCCGTATGCGGCAGCACTGAACTCAGGCAGGACGAGGATGTCCTTGATACCTGGTTCAGTTCATGCCTGTGGCCTTTCGCTGTCCTGGGGTGGCCTGAAGATACTGAGGACCTGAAATACTTTTTCCCCACAGATGTGCTTATAACCGCCCATGACATCATTTTCTTCTGGGTGGCCAGGATGATAATGATGGGTCTTCATTTCATGGACCATGTCCCTTTCAGCCAGGTATTTATCAATCCCCTGGTAAATGATGCTTCCGGCCAGAAGATGAGCAAGTCAAAGGGCAATGTGGTCGACCCCATGACCATAATAGATGAATACGGTGCCGATGTGCTGAGGTTCACCCTTACCTCGCTTACAACGCCGGGAAGGAACCTGCTTCTGGGTGATGAAAAGATAGAGGGTACCAGGAATTTTGCCAACAAGATCTGGAACGGGGCCAGATTCGTCATTTCCTCCATAAAGGATATCTCCCCGGATACCGACAGCTGTATTCTTCCCCATACGGTTAAAAAAGGATTTAATCTGTGGGACAGGTGGATATTATCCCGGCTTGACCATGCTGCCGGGGATGTGGAAAAAAACTTAAGTTGTTTTAATTTTTCCCAGGCATCAAGGACACTGTATGATTTTTTCTGGAGCGAGTTCTGTGACTGGTACCTGGAAGCTTCCAAGCCCAGGCTCTACTCACCGGCTCATGAAGACGACCGTAAGACCTGCCAGCATGTCCTGTGGCATGTCCTGGAAACATACCTGAGGCTTCTGCATCCATTCATGCCTCACCTGACAGAGATGATCTGGCAGAACCTCCCCCATAAGGGTGAGAGTATAATGGTCTCCAGTTTTCCCGTAGCTTCTGAAGACAGGACTGACGATATGGCGGAAAATACTATCAGGCCGGTATTCGATATTATCGGCGAGGTAAGGAAGGTAAGATCCGAACTCAAGATAAATCCCGGGAAGAAGGTAGAGGTCCGGCTTAATACCGAACGGGACGGACTGCGGGGGGCAGTGGAGGACAACCTCCGGTTTATCTACCAGCTGGCAGGAGTGGAAAAGATCGTTTTTGCCAGTGCAGAACATGAGAAAGGATATATAAAGACAGCTGCCGGCGGTTTTGATATCTATATATACATACTGGAAGCAGTGGATATAGACCTGGAGATACAGCGGATAACCGACGAGATAAAAAAGAACCGCCTGCTTATGGAAAAAAGCAGGAATAAACTTGAAAATCCCGGATTTATGGAAAATGCTCCCTCCGGGGTCATAGATAAAGAGAAAAATAAACTAAAACAGTCGCAGGAAATAGCAGATGCCCTTGCCGGGCAGCTGGACAAGATGGCAAGGATCAATAAGTAGTAAAGCAGGTTCAATTGGATTTTAAACAGGCCTCCAGATACCTGGACGATGCTCTAGTCTTCGGTATTAAACCCTCCCTTGACCGCATAGAGGCCATACTCGGACTCATGGGTTCACCCCAGAAAGAGACCGACTATATCCATGTGGTGGGTACTAACGGAAAGACATCCACCACCATCATGGCGGCAGCGATACTTAAAGGCATGGGCTATAAGAGCGCTTATCATATCTCCCCGCATATAGACAGCTATACCGAGAGGATATGGCTGGACGGCAGCCTTATATCAGAAGACAGCTTTGCCAGGGCTTTTAACCGCATGTATCCATATATAGAAAAGGTAAACCGGATGGACCTGGGAGGCCCCATAACCCAGTTCGAGATGGTAACCGCGCTCACATTCATGATAGCCAGGGATGAAGGCATAAAGGTAATGGTGCAGGAAGCAGGTATGGGAGGGCGATGGGATGCTACAAATGCCGCCCATTCCCTGGTAGCAGGACTTACGGGAGTGAGCCTCGAGCATACCCATATATTGGGAGAGACCATAGAGGAGATCGCCCGGGAAAAAGTCGAAGTCATAAAAGCCGGAGCCCGGGCAGCCACCATCTCCACCGACAGCAGGGTGCTGGATATATTCAGGAAAAAAGCAGATGACGTGGGAGCAAAGCACTATGTCTATGGAAAAGACTTTGAGATCACGGCTAAAAGATCTCTGGGCATTTCCGGCTGGGAGGTCGATCTCAAAGGGATAAGGGGAAAATACACGGACATAGGCCTGCCTCTTCCCGGCGATTACCAGCCTTCAAACCTGGCCCTGGCAGTCGCCATGGCGGAACTCTATATGGACCTGGAAGGCAGGACGCCTGACCCCGGGGCTGTAAGGGAAAGCCTTTCCGGCATATATATAAGAGGCAGGTTTGATATACTGAATAATGATCCCATGGTCATAGCCGATGCCTCCCACAATCCGGAGGGTATAGAAAAATTTTGCAGAGCTGCGGGGGAATACTTTCCCGGAAGGAAAAAGACCATAATATTTGCTGTCCTTTCCGACAAAGATTACAAAAGCATGATAAGAAAGATCATAGGGACTGCCGACAGGCTCATACTTACAACCAGCGGCGACAGCCGCAGCCTGGCCCTCCAGGAGCTGGAGAAAGAGGTGCTGGCAGCAGTTAACAGGGGTGAAGATGAAGGATTTCCCGGGGAAATACTGGTCATGGACACTGTGGAAAATTCTTTAAATTATGCATTAAAAATTTCAGGCACTAATGATATCATATGCATTACCGGTTCCATAACCAATCTGGAACATGTGTACAAGGTTTTTTAAATTGTATTTGGAGGATAGATGGATCTCTTTGGGTATATTGACAATATTCTTGATTTTTTCAGGCTGCCTATATGGCGCTATCTGATATATGGCATAATATTCATGCTTATAATCATCTGGCTTTCTTTTGTGTACTGGACTTACAGGGATGCCAGGCTGAGGAATACCTCCATAATCGCAGCTGCATTCTGGTCGCTGGTGGTGCTTTTATTCAATTTCCCCGGCCTTATAGTATATTTGATACTGAGGCCTCCGGAATTTACCGAAGACGTCAGGGAGAGGGACCTGGAAATAGAGAGGATGCAGCTCCTTTTGGACTCCAATGTATCTAAATGTCCTTCATGCGGAGGCAGGATCACGCCGGATTTCCTGATATGCCCCCAGTGCCGGAAAAAGCTTAAGAACCCCTGCATATCATGCGGAAAACCTCTTGAGTTTAACTGGAAGGTCTGTCCATACTGCAAGACTCCGCAATAAACAGAAAGGAACGATGTATTGAACGGTTGTGAAAAATGTAACAGGGGATGCGGGCTGAACCTGGATAAGACAGAAACGGAGAAGAGCCTTATAATCATCAAGCCTGACGGAGTGCAGAAGAAGGTGGCGGGAAAGATCATATCAAGATTTGAGGATGCCGGCTTCGATATAGAGCAGATGAAGATGATGGAAATAGATGAAGACCTGGCAGCAAGGCATTATAAGGATCATGTAGATAAGGATTTCTTCCAGACCCTCCTTAGATATATATGCTCCGGACCGGTTATAGTCATGGTAATAAGGGGCAGGGGGGCTATAAAAAATGCCAGAGAACTTATGGGGCCTACCGATTCCAGGGAAGCTCCTTCCGGGACCATAAGAGGCGATTTCGGAGTAGACGTCACTATAAATGTGATACACGGATCTGATTCCCCGGAAAGTGCAGAAAGGGAGATAAAGCTTTTTTTCGGATAGTATTGGAATATATATAGCTGGAGAATATGGCAAAAAGAAGGGGAAAAATAATTTTTTTTGTGACCCTCCTGGGAGGGGTCCTGGGTGCTATACTGGGTCATGTGCTGGCTGACACCATACCCATACTGGACAGGGGCCTCAAGGTAGGTACGGATTCCCTGAGCCTTAACCTGTATCTAATCGATATAAGTTTCGGGATCCATGTAAATATAACCCTGGGAGCTATAATAGGTCTTTTAATAGCATTCCTGCTGGCTGATGTATCCACAAGAAGAAAGTCATAAGACCAGGATAATACTGGCCTCGGCATCTCCCAGGAGGAAAAAGATCTTTGAGGACCTGGGGCTGGATTTTGAAGTAATGGAACCCGATGGAGGCCTGGAAGAAAGTTCGGGGGATCCCGTCAATACGGCGGTGGGAAACAGTATTATCAAGGCAAAAGATGTATCAGCATCACTGGCCGCCCGGGAAAAGATCCGTTATCTGGTCTCAGGATTTGATACAATAGTATACCTGGGGAAGAAAATACTTGGAAAACCGGGCAATGCAGAAGAAGCATATTCCTTTATCCAGACTCTTTCCGGAAGATCCCACCGGGTAGTGACAGGGATCTGTATAATAGACAGTATAAACGGCAGGCAGCTTACAGGACATGAGATATCGCAGGTAGAGTTCAGGGACCTGGAGCCGCCCGAGATAAGACAGTATCTTAAAAGGGAATATGTTCTGGACAAAGCGGGAGCATATAATATTGCCGGTCCGGGTGCGCTTCTGGTAAAAAAGGTAAGAGGATGCATGTTCAATATAATCGGAGTCCCGGTATTCAGGTACGCCGGTCTTCTGGAAAAATTTGATTATAAAATTTTATACCATTCTAAGGAGTAGCAGATGTTTGAGTTTTTTCTAAACGTTATCGGCAGGGATATGGGAATAGACCTGGGAACGGCAAATACGCTGGTATATGTAAAGAGCAAGGGAATAGTCCTGGAAGAACCCTCCATAGTGGCCATCGAAAAGAACAAGAAAAGGATACTGGCAGTGGGAAAGGAAGCCAAGAGGATGGTGGGACGCACCCCTGCTAATATAGTCGCAGTCAGGCCCCTGAAGGATGGGGTCATTGCAGATTTTGACACTACGGAGAAGATGCTCAGGTACTTTGTTCAGAAAGTGCATAAGAATGTAGCATTTGCCAGGCCCAGGATAGTGATATGCGTGCCTTCAGGCATAACCCCGGTGGAGAAAAAGGCTGTACTTGAAGCAACCGAGCAGGCGGGAGCCCGTTCAGCTTATATTATCGAGGAACCCCTGGCCGCAGCCATAGGCGCCGGTCTTCCCATAGACGAGCCTACCGGCAGCATGGTTGTGGATATAGGTGGCGGCACCTCGGAAGTGGCAGTCATATCGCTGGGGGGTATCGTGGTAAGCCAGTCCCTCCGTATTGGCGGGGACGAGATGGACGAAGCTATCATCTACTATCTGAAAAAGGAACATAACCTGCTCCTGGGAGAAAGAACGGCTGAAAAGGTAAAGATGGAGATCGGCTCTGCCTTTCCCCTGGAAAATGAGGAGAAGATGGAGATCAACGGAAGGGACCTGGTGGCAGGGCTTCCCAAGACCATAATCATAACCAGTCAGCAGATAAGGAAAGCACTGGAAAAACCAGTGGAGGATATTGTCAATTCAATAGTGGAAGTACTTGATGAGACACCTCCCGAGCTTTCTTCAGATATCATGAAGAGGGGTATATTCCTGGCAGGAGGAGGATCGCTTCTTAAGGGACTGGCTGAGAGAATAAGCAGGGAAACGCACTGCCCTGTATATATGGCCGAAGAACCGCTGGCAGCAGTGGCAGTGGGAGCCGGAAAATGCGTGGAAGACTTTGCCGCTCTTAAGAGGTATCTAAGGTTTACCGAACAGTAGGTCTGTGATTAAAGGAATTAAGATTATTTTATATATACAGTGGTAAGCAGCACAAGATTCAGAAATATAATTATCCTTATAATCATCATATTCCTGTGCCTGGCTGTCATCACTATCAGCTTCAGGGGCAGCGGCATCACCGAAAGCATAAAGGCAAAGACAATGGATATCTTCCAGCCGGTCCAGGAAAAGATGTTTTCCTTTTTTAACCCGGTAACGCAGTTTTTTTCTTCCATCGGCGGCTATATCGGCCTGAGGCAGAAATACCTGGAGCTGGAAAAGGAAAATGCAGTACTGAGGCAGAAATATGTAGAGGATACCAGCATCAGGGTTGAAAATGATTCATTAAGAAAGATGCTGGGGCTGGAGGTGCGCCAGGACCATGACGTGCTGGTGGTCAAGGTGATCGGCTATTACAGCAATGACTGGCAGTCCGAGGTCATAATAAATGCCGGCACCTCAGGCGGCGTTCAGGAAGGCATGGGAGTCGTGGGCAGCAGCGGACTGGCAGGCCTGGTAGTGTCTGCTGGAAACAGGAGCGCCAGGGTTAGGCTTATAAGTGATCCGCAGAGCAGTCTGGGGGTAAGGGTGCTTTCTTCAAGAAAGCTGGGACTGATCGAGGGAAGCCAGGAAGGGGATATATATCTCAGGTATATATCCCGGGATGATGGTATCTACAGGGGTGATATTGTAGTGACCTCGGAATTCGGCCAATACCTTCCTGCAGATATCCTGGTGGGCAGGGTGAAAAGCATAGAGGATGTGCCCGGGGATCCTTACCGGGAGATCAGGATAGAGCCCTTCGAGGACCTTAAAAGGCTTGAATACCTGGCAGTCATAAGGAATTGACAGAGGCCTGCGGGCAGGCAATGGATATACTATGAAAATATTAAGAAAAATACTTTATTTTCTTTTACTTATAGCCGCCCTCATAATCCAGATCACTTTTTTCGAGTATCTTAAGATGTTTAATATATATTTTGACCTGGTACTTATAATAGTAGTGGCGCTGACACTTACCGGAGGGGCTTTTTACGGGATGATATCCGGTTTTATCGCCGGGCTGCTGCTGGACCTTATAGCAGGGGACCTGGCAGGGATATCGGCCCTTATCTATGCCCTGGATGCATTTATAGTATGGAGGCTCATGCAGTCCGGGCTTAGATACAGGCTTTTATCGCAGCTGTTTTTGATATTTGCCGTGACCGAGGCCAATATCCTGATAATCGGCCTGATAAGGTTTTTGTTCAATTATGATATAGGGCTTCGCCCTCTGGGGCTGGAGCTTCTGCTGAAGCCGGCATTCAATATACTGCTTATGCTTGCCATATATCCTGCAGTAAGGATAAGCTTGAGACAAAGGACGGATAAGCTTGGATTCAAATATTAGGGTCAGGCTTAAAATAACCATATATATTGCAGCAGCAGTCCTGGCAGCCCTGCTACTGCGGCTTTATTTCCTGCAGGTCATAAGCGGCGAGATATTTGCCGAGATGGCAGCAGAGAATATTTCCAGGAAGACCAGTATAACAGCGCCCCGGGGAAATATATATGACAGGAACGGCAAACTGCTGGTTAAGAGCATACCGGTGGCAGCGGCTGCGGTCCAGCCGCATCTGCTGCTCCAGGACGAAGAGGCCCTCAAGCTCCTGGCCGGGTACCTGGATATGAGTCCTTATTCAGTCAAAAAGGAGCTGGAGGATGCCAGGGTCTCTTACCTGGAAAGGGTATTTTTGAAGACAGGCATAGATATGCCCACCATAATCAAGATAAGGGAAAACAGCGCTCTGCTTCCGGGAGTGGAAGTGGTGGATATTTATTTAAGGCAGTACCAGTACGGAGTGCTGGCCTCACATATCCTGGGATATACGGGCGAGATAAGCCAGGAACAGCTGTCGTCCGGCCGGTACGGACAGGAATACGGGGGCGGAGACCAGATAGGCCTTACCGGGCTGGAGCAGCAGTATGAGAATTTGCTCAGGGGCGAGAAGGGAGAGAGGATATATGAAGTCGACCCCCTGGGAAGACCTGTCAGCATAATCGATGAAAGGGGTCCGGTAAGCGGTGAAGACCTTTACCTGACCATAGACATAGAGCTCCAGAAAGTGGTAGAGGAAGCACTCTCCAGAGGTATAATGGAGGTGAGGCAGAAGACTATCAGGGATACGGAGGAAAATTACAGGGTCACGGGAGGGGCAGTGGTAGTCCTGGATGTAAAAGACGGCGGGGTACTTTCAATGGCATCATTTCCCACCTATGACCCGGAAATATTCTCCGGAGGCATATCTGCCTGGGACTGGGCTTATCTTAATGACCCTGATAACCAGTACCCGCTTAACAACAGGGCAGTGATGTCCTATGCGGCAGGCTCCACATTCAAGGTAGTGACCGCTTATGCCGGTCTTCAGGAAAATATAATAAGCGAGCATTCTACTTTTACCTGCAGGGGCACATGGTATGGGCTGGGAAGTGATTTCCCCAAAAGCTGCTGGAATAAATCAGGACACGGCAGTCTCAGCATAAGGAATGCTATAAGGGACTCCTGTGATATATATTTTTATGAGGTGGGATACGGCCTGTATGTGAAGCTGGACAATATCGAGGAGCTCCTGCAGAAATATTCCAGGGACTGGGGGTTCGGTGCCGAAACGGGCATAGACCTTCCCTTTGAGGATGCAGGCAGGGTGCCAGACCGGCAGTGGAAAAAAGAATATTTTAAAGATTCGGTGGAGTATACAGTATGGTTCCCAGGGGATACAGTCAATATGTCAATAGGGCAGGGGGACCTGCTGGCGACACCTCTGCAGACAGCAATGGTATATTCAACATTGGCAAACAGGGGCATCCAGTATGAACCTCACCTTTTGATGGAGACCAGGGACCAGTACGGAAGTCCAGGCTCGGAAAGCGCCATGGAAAACTGGAAGGACCTGGAGCTTAATGAGTATCACCTGGAGCTCATAGAAGACGGGCTTGAACTGGTCACAAAGCCCGGAGGAACGGCAGCCTATACTTTCAGGGATTTTCCTACAGGGGACATCCCCATAGCAGGAAAGACCGGTACATCCGAGGTATTCGGAAAGCAGGATTTTGCCTGGTTTGCCAGCTACGGGCCCATAGGAAATCCGGAATATGCAATAGTGGTCATGCTTGAGGAAGCAGGCGGCGGGGGGAGCAATGCCGCGCCTATTGCCGAGAAAATATACAGGTATCTTTTCGGCCTGGACGACTGACGGATGAAGACAATATGATTAGCTGCAGAAACAAGAAAAAAAGATATGACGGGCCGGCAGCAGGGATAAACTCCAGGAAGCCGGGCATAAGGGCGTTAAGGTTTGACGTCCTCTTCTTCCTGGCAGTGGTTTTTATCTCATGTATAGGCGTGCTTATAGTATACAGCGCCACCAGAAACTCAATGCCCGGCGGAGTGGAAGATCCAGCATATTACCTTAAGAGGCAGTCAATATTTTTAGGTGTGGGAATGGTGCTTTTTGCCGGCTTCCAGTTTGTCAACTACAGGAAAATAAGGGATTTTTGGTGGATAGCGGCCGGCCTGGGCATATTATCGCTTATTGCAGTCCTTTTATTAGGATATGAGGTCCATGGCTCCAGAAGCTGGATAGACCTGGGCTTTTCCTCCATCCAGCCTTCCGAATCTGCCAAGGTGTTTATGATAATAACATTATCGGCCATCCTGTCAAAACGCAGGACAGAGAAGGAAAACCGGGTATCCTTCAAAAAAGTAGCCCCGGCATGCCTGGCAGCAGTCATCTTTATCATACTGGTGCTCCTGGAGCCTGACTTCGGCACCGCCATTATATACCTGGCGATATTTGTGGGTATGCTTTTTGTCTCCGGAGCCAATTTTTTCTATATACTGGCAATAATAGCGGCGGCGGCAGGAGGATTCTTCGGGGCTCTCAAAATGGGGATAATAAAACAGTACCAGCTTGACAGGATACTGATATTTTTAAGGCCGGGTGTCTCTACTGCGGGAGCCGGGTACAACCTCTACCAGTCTAAATTGGCCATAGGCTCGGGAGGACTTACGGGCAAGGGTCTTTTCCTGGGGACCCAGACCAACCTCAGCTATGTGCCGGAACATCATAACGACTTCATATTCTCAGTTATAGGCGAAGAACTGGGATTTCTGGGGGGTTTTTTGATAATAGCGCTCCTGGGTTTTATCATATGGAGATGTTTTGCCATAGCTTCCAGGGCCAACAATAGTTTCGGGATGCTGGCCGCTTCCGGAGTGGGCTTTATGATACTAACCCAGGTAGTAATAAACATCGGCATGACTATAGGAATAATGCCCATAATCGGGATACCGCTTCCCTTCTTAAGTTCAGGCGGCTCCAGCCTTTTATCCACCATGCTGGGGGTAGCCCTGGTCTCTACAGTCAATATATACAGGGATACCCGCAAGGACCATGAGATAGCATATGAATATTTCTCTGAACCTATATAGGAAAACATGGATGATATAAAGACATTATCATACGGCAGACTCCAGGATGTCCTAAAGGATGTGGAAAAACCGGGAAGGTATATTGACTGTGAAATAGGGGTCTCAAGCAAAAGGCTTCAAGACCTGGATGACCATAGCGTGCTGGCTGCCCTGGCATTTCCCGATATCTATGATGTGGGGATGCCAAACCTGGGACTGCAGATCTTATACGGCATAATAAACAGCCATAAGGACTTTTCTGCCGAAAGGGTCTTTGCTCCCTGGGTGGATATGGAAGAAGCTATGAGGAAGGAAGGCATAAGGCTTTTTTCCCTGGAAAACCGCATAATGCTTGAAAGTTTTGACCTTATAGGTTTCAGCCTTCAGCATGAGCTGCTCTATACCAATGTGCTCAATATGCTCGACCTTTCCGGCCTGGAGCCGGTGGCGGAAAAAAGACGGCCCTGCGACCCTGTCATATGCGCCGGAGGTCCGGCGGTGTTCAACCCGGCGCCCATGTCTGCTTTTATGGATTTTATGCTCATAGGGGACGGCGAAGAGACCATCGTCCCCATACTGGAAAGGCTCTCCGGATACAGGGCGGGAAAGATCGGCAAGAAAAAGTTCCTGGAGGAGATATCCGGTCTGGACGGGGTATATATCCCTTCCGCTTACAGGTACCATTATTCAGCCTCAGGCAGGATAGAAAAGATCGATCCTCCGGGAAAAGTAAAAAAGGCAGCCGTGGCAGATCTTGACAGCCATAGAATAATCACCAGGCCGGTAATACCCAATATAAGGACTGTACATGACCGCTATGCCGTGGAGATAATGCGGGGATGCGGACGGGGGTGCAGGTTCTGCCAGGCCGGTTTCATATACCGGCCGGTAAGGTCCAGGGATGCAGCCGGTCTTATAGGCCAGTGCCTGGAGGGGCTTCAAAATACCGGCTATGACGAGATATCATTCCTTTCCCTGTCCACCACCGATTACGGGGGGCTGGAACAGCTCATAAAGGGATTGCGGGAAAAAACACAGGACCAGAGGCTTTCCATGTCCCTGCCTTCCATGAGGCTTGACACTTTCGGCCTCAGGATGGCCGAACTTGTCCGGCAGGGAAGAAAGACCGGACTTACATTTGCCCCCGAGGCGGGAAGCCAGAGGATGAGGGATATAATAAATAAGAATATTACCGAGACCCAGATAATGGAATGCATAGATTCTGCGCTGGGAAAAGGCTGGGAAAAGATAAAGCTGTATTTCATGATAGGCCTCCCGGGTGAGACCGGGGAAGACATAAGGGAGACAGCATCCCTTATATGCCGCATAGCGGCACGGGCCAGGAAGGCCATGCCGGGGAAAAAGAGGAAAAGATTCAGCATGAATGTAAGCATAAATGTTTTCAACCCCAAACCTTTTACGCCTTTCCAGTGGGCTGCCCAGGAAAAAAGAGAAAACCTGGAAAAAAAGTTCAGGATCATCCTGGACAATGTCCCCGGCAGGCATATAAACATAAGCTGGAGCGACATTGAAAGAAGCAGGATCGAGTGCGCCCTGTCCCGCGGCGATACCCGCATGGGCAGGGTGATACTGGCAGCCTGGAAAAACGGAGCCCGGTTTGACAACTGGACGGACCATTTCCGCCCCCGGGCCTGGCAGGCAGCCTTTAAAGACAGCAATATGGACGCAGATTCATATGCAGGCCGGGAATACGGCACCAATGAGATACTTCCCTGGGATACGGTTGACATAGGGATCAAAAAACAGGTCTTTTTATCCGGCTATGGGAAGGCCCTGGAGATGATAAGAGCGGGTAAGTGATCCATGGAAAAAAAACTAAGGTTCAGGTTCTCCAAGACAGGCATGCTAAAGTACCTGTCACATCTGGATATGATCAATATGATCATAAGGGCTATAAGGCGTGCCGGGATAAAGGTAAAGTATTCAGCCGGCTTTAACCCCAGGCCTGTGATAACCTTTGGCCCGCCTATTCCCCTGGGCGCGGAAAGCGAAGCCGAATACGCCGATGTGACGCTGACCGAAAATATATCTCCAGATGACTTTGTCTCTGCGATCAACCTTAAACTGGAACAAAAGGTCATCATAAGCAGGGCCAGGGAGATCCCTGCAGGAGTAAAGAGCCTGATGAGCCAGGCAGATATAGCAGAGTATGAGATATGCCTGACAGGAGACAGGACCGGAGGCAGGCTCCGGGAAATGGCTGACCGGGTGATGCAGCACCAGGACATGAAGGATTCTGTATACCAGGCATCTGCAGGGGGAGAAAAGGGGCAGGAAGAGGACAGGATCATTATATGCGGGTATACAAAGACGGCAAAGGGCAGGAATGACAGGGTTTTTAAGTTAAGGGATCTCCTGGAAGCCCTGGAAAGGGAATTAAGCGGCACAGATATAAGCATAGAGAGGGTCCTGAAAAAACAATTATTTATCCTGAAAGACGGACAAAAGCTGACGCCATTTGAGGTGTTGCGGTTTTATGTTTAAAATAGGGTATATTTTAAATTATTATTTTTTTATTTTTAAATATTTTTTAAAGAGGAGTATGTGAAAAATTGAAAAAGGAATTGTTAATAAGCTCCGATCAGAATGAGACGAGGATGGCTATCCTGGAATCCAGGAGGGTGACCCAGTTGTTCTTTGACCGGAAAAACAAGAAATCGATAGTAGGCAATATTTACCTGGGCAAGGTAAAGAATGTACTGCCCAGCCTGGATGCGGCATTTGTGGACATCGGTGAGGACAGGAATGCATTCCTGTATGTCAATGAGGTGGGATTTGATGACAGCGAGCTGGAAAACAAGAATGAAGTCCCCAAAAAGATACAGTATGTGCTCAAGGCCAACCAGATGATACTGGTACAGGTGACCAAGGACCCCATGAAGACAAAGGGGGCCAGGCTCACCACTTTCATATCCATCCCCGGCAGGTTTCTGGTGCTGGCTCCCTTTAATGACGGCGTGGGAGTGTCCAGGAAACTCAGTGATGGAGAAAGGGACAGGCTGCGAAAGATAGCCGATGAGATAAAGCCCAAAGACTTAGGCCTTATAGTAAGGACAGCAGCTGAGGGGGCAAATAAGGCAATGCTGAAGAAAGACCTGAAGCTCCTTATAAGGAAGCTTAACACCATAAGCAAGGTGTCCACCAAAAGGAAAAAACCGGCCATGATATCCCAGGAACAATCCATGACCATAAGGATATTAAGGGATATTTTCGCAGAAGATTTTAACGCAATTTATGTCGACAGGAAGTCTATAAAGAGGGATGTAGAAAAATACCTGAATTCCATAGGTATAAAGTTCCCCAATATAGTACTGCATCACGGGTCAGAACCCCTTTTTGAGGAATTTGGCGTCAATGATGCCATAGAAAGCGCCCTGGAGCAGAAGGTGTGGCTGAAATCAGGAGGTTTTATAGTCATAGACCATGATGAAGCCATGACTACCATTGACGTGAATACAGGCAAGTATACTTCCGGAAAGAATTCCAATCAGGCTATTTTAAGGATAAACAAGGAAGCGGCAGAGATGATAGCCCACCAGCTGAGGTTAAGGGATATAGGCGGCATAATAGTAATTGATTTTATTGACATGAACAGCGAGAGAGACCGGAGCAGGGTTATCAGGAGATTCCAGCAGTGCCTGGATACTGACAGGACCAAGTCCGAGATACTCCAGTTCTCAAAACTGGGGCTGCTGGAGATGACCAGGAAGAATGTGTCTGACGGAATACTCAGGACTATGTGCAAGGTATGTCCCTGCTGTGAAGGCAGGGGTTTCGTAAAGTCAGAAGAGACCTTAAGGCTGGAAATAGAGCGTAAGATAAAGAAACTGGCAAAGGACAGCAGCAGCAAGGCATTCCTGCTGAAGCTGAATTCTGATATTGCCGCCCTGATAATCGGGCAGGACGGAAAGAACCTTAAAAAACTTGAGCAGGACCTGAAAAGATACCTGGCTGTCCAGAGTGATCCCAAACTCCCGCTTGATACATTCATTGTGCTGGCAGAAGGCACGGTGGGAGAGATAAAGGAAGCTGCCAGGCCCTGCAAAGTAGGAGATATCCTGGATGTGGTGGTCGAAGAACAGTATCTGCATAATAAGAAAGATGCCATCTCCAGGCTGGACGGCTTTATACTGCAGATCCTGGGCGGCGGGAAACACCTGGGAGAAAGGGTGAAAGTCAGGGTGAAGTCAGTATCCAAGACCAGCGCTGTGGCCGAGATAATGGACTAGGAAATTATATGTGATTTTGATTGACAGCCGGCAATAGCATATGCTAAGATTTCAATTTGTGATTTTTATTACCAGTTTTGGTTTTATATCAAGGAGGCCAAGATTTACGCAATAATTACAACTGGCGGAAAACAGTATAAAGTCGAGGAGAAGAAGAATATAATCGTCGACAGGATAGAAGGCAAAGAGGGCGACAAGGTCACCCTTGACCAGGTAAACCTGTTCAGCGACAAGGGAAAGGTTATGATCGGTTCTCCTACCATTAAGGATATTAAAGTCGAAGCTACCATAAAAGAACAGATAAAGGGCGACAAGGTGGTAGCATATAAGTATAAAGCCAAGAAAAGATATCACCGGAAAGTGGGACACAGGCAGCTTCTTACCATACTGCACCCCACCAGTATAAAAACCGGCAAATAGGAGTGTATTATGTCAAGTAAAAAAGGTGTTGGAAGTACCAGGAACGGCCGGGACAGCAATCCTAAATACCTGGGAGTCAAAAAATCAGGAGGCCAGATGGTAACTGCCGGAAATATAATCATCAGGCAGAGAGGGACCAAATTCCATCCCGGACTAAATGTGGGCATGGGAAGGGATCATACCCTGTTTGCCAGGGCGGACGGCAGGGTAGAGTTCATAAAGAACAGTAAAAAGGGCAAGGTCGTCAACGTGGTCTCATAGGGCCTTGCTTTAGACAGTTATCCGGCGGTACGCTTTCTGCCGTTTTTAATGGCAGGTCTTTATATCGGGCTTGAAGCTATAGCATTTACTTATCAATCCATTTGCAGCAGGGTGTTTTTTCTATTATGCCGAGAATAAGGGGAAGCAGGATCCTTATATATGCTTTTTTCCAGATACTTATACTGGCTTCTGCCAGGAGTATCATAGCCCCGCTTATCCCCCTGATATCCGGTGAACTGGGCGTGGGGCTTGACTATATGGGTTCTGCCATAGCCCTAAGCATATTCGCCCTGTTCTTTGTCTCCCTTACCACGGGAAACCTGATAGAGATAATGGGCCTGAAAAAGGTACTTTTTATGGGCCTGGCCATAAATTTTGCCGGCTCGGTGATGCTTTTTTTCTCATATACTTTCCCCATGTTCATAATCGCCTATTTCCTTATGGAGATGGGTGTGGGCATTCTTATAATAGGCAACCTCTCAATTGCGGGTACGTTTTATTCCCGGACCAGGACCTCCAGCCTGATAAAGATAAATTACGGAAATACCACTGCTTTTATAGTGGCGCCGCTACTGGTAAGCCTGCTTCTTTTTGCAGAAATAAACTGGAGATATTACTATATTATACACCCGGTATTGCTGGGAATCCTGGCTATCATCCTGTGGAGGATGGATATTCCCAGACTGGTAAGGGTCGAGACCAGCCTGAAGAAGCTTTTTAGAGCGAATAAATGGATAGTGTCTAACCCTGCTTTTATACTTTGCGGCATAATCATCCTGTTTTATGTGTCGGTAATGAATACTTTCTATGTGTGGTTTACTTCATACTTTACAAGCATTAATATCGGGATAAATATCAGTTCGCTTTTCCTTTCCATATATGGCGGCGCCATCTTTCTGGGCATGGTGGCAAGGAACGAGCTCATAAAGCATTTCAAGAAAAAAAGGATACTGCTATTCAGTTTTAGCATATCTATATTCCTTCTGTCAGGAGTGCTTCTCTGCGGAAACCTGGCAGTAAAGATAATCCTCATATTCCTTTTCGGCATTGCCATCTCCGGGAATTTTTCCATCACATTTTCCATCGCCTCGGGGCTGTTTCCCAAGCATACCAATTCCGCATCGGGACTCACGGTGGCATTTGCCAACCTGGGCATGATGATATTCCAGTATCTATCAGGATATATGTCCGAGTTTTTTTCCAAAAACAGCGTGCTGTATATAAATATAGCGCTTCTGGCGATATTGATAGTCCTTACCGCCCTGCTAAACTTCCAGAGGAAGTTCCAGAAGGTGTTTTAACAGTAATATAAGACCCGGCAGACTTTTAGCATCTTGCTGTTTTATCTTTTTCTAACATAGTCTTGATTATGGAACTATAATGGAGTATACTCCGAAATAGTAATACTAATTTGGAGTTAGTTCCGAAATGGAATATATAAAAAGATTATTGGACATCAAACTTCCCAGGAAACAGTCTGCATTCCTATGGGGACCCAGGAAAACAGGCAAATCTTTGTATTTAAAAAAAAGATTCCCCGGCAGCCTGGTATTTGATTTCTTGAAAACTGACCTGTATATCGAGATGTCCGGAAATCCAGGATTGTTAAGGGAAAGGATCCTGGCACAGGATGAGGAGACACTTAAAAAACCTATAATACTTGATGAGGTCCAGAAAGTACCCCAGGTACTTGATGAAGTCCACTGGATGATAGAAAACAGGGGACTGCGTTTTATACTTTGCGGTTCAAGCGCAAGGAAACTGAAGAGGGGACATGGGAATCTACTGGGCGGACGGGCCTGGCGGTATGAGCTTTTTCCCCTGGTAACAGAGGAACTTGATAAAATCGACCTCTTGCATGTTTTAAACCAGGGGATGGTCCCGGCTCATTATCTCCAGGATTACCGCGATTGCATCAGGTCGCTTAAGGCTTATGTGCAGGATTATTTAAAGCAGGAAGTGTTTGATGAAGGTTTGACCAGGAATGTCCCTGCCTTTTCAAGGTTTTTTGAGGCATTTAGCTATTCTCATGGCGAACTTACCAATTATTCAAATATTGCCCGCGATTGCGGCATAGATTCTAAAACAGTGAAGGAATACTATCAGATCCTGGTAGATACATTGATCGCGGTCAGGGTTGACCCTTTCAAAAAGAAACAGGCAAGGAATGTCATAACCAGGGCGCCAAAATATTACCTCTTTGATGTCGGGGTTGCCAATTACTTAAGAAAACAAAAAATAGAGACCAAAAAAGGAAAAGAATTCGGAAGATCTCTTGAGCACTTCATTTTAATGGAGATAATAGCTTTCAGGTCATACAGTGAAAAGGAATTTAATATAAATTTCTGGCGGACAAAGACAGGGCTGGAAGTCGACTTTATTCTAGCAGACGGCGAGATCGCTATTGAAATAAAGGGCGCAGACCGTATAGATATAAGGGATTTCAGGCCCCTGATGGCTTTTTCAGAAGAATATTTGCCAAAAAAAATTATTATTGTCTGTAATGAAAAAGAAAAGAGGATTCATGGCAATATAATGGTATTGCCATGGAGTAATTTTTTAAGGCAGCTATGGGACGGAAAAATA
>CAYZJW010000008.1:24480-29699 GCA_964478985.1 uncultured Actinomycetota bacterium | reverse complement strand
AGGGCGAGCCTGAAGGCGGAAAAAGGTGCCTCCGGTGTTTCCGCATGCGCCTGGAGGAGACTGCCGGCCTTGCCGCAAAAAAAGGCATGGATATATTCGCAGCTACCCTTTCCGTAAGCCCCCATAAAAACGCAGGCGCCATAAATGAGGCCGGTCTGTCAATATCGGAAAAATACGGCATAGATTACTATGCTTCGGACCTCAAGAAGAAAGACGGTTTCAAAAAGGCAAATAAGCTTTCCCGCTTATACGGTTTTTACCGCCAGGACTATTGCGGGTGTATTTACAGCATGAAGAAGGTCAGGTGATACCTAATCCTTATTTTCTTCCTCCAGCTGTTTTGACTTAAAATTTTTAGTAACGTGATTTGCTATTATTAAGGCTGCTATCACTGCCAGCAGGTTTATTATATATACCACCTTTACCGGACCGAAGAAAGTACTGTCTACCCTGTAAGCCTCTATAAATGTCCTGTAAGCGGCATATATTCCCAGGTACATGGCCAGTATGATCCCGTCAGGGAGCCTTCCCGGCCTGTTCCTGTAAAAACGGTGCATAAAGAAAAGCAGCACAAAAAGTGCAAGATTGGCCATAGATTCATAGAAGAAAGTAGGGTGGAAATATTCATAACTGGAATAGTTTAAAGGCCTGTTTTCAGGGCTTATATAGATACCCCAGGGCAGGCTGGTAGGACGTCCGAAAGCTTCCTGGTTAAAAAAATTTCCCCATCTTCCTATGGCCTGTCCCAGTAAAAGTCCAGGAGCTGTTATATCAGCCCACAGCCAGAAGTCCAGCTTCCTTATGCGGCAGAATATGATGAGCGCCAGAATGCCCCCCAGCATAGCTCCCTGTATGGCCAGTCCTCCGCGCCGGAAAGCAAATATATAGGCAGGGTTGGCGCTGTAATAGGACCAGTTTACAAGAACATGCAGAAGCCTGGCTCCCAGGATGGAGGCGATGATGGCAAAAGGGGCAAAATTAAGTATCTCATCAGCTTTCTGCCTGCGGTAAGCGGCCAGGAGATAAGCCGCTATAAAACCTATTACCAGGGCCAGGGCGGTAATTATCCCATACCACCTTATCTCCAGGTTAAAAACAGAAAAAGCTACTGGATCGATATTCAAAATTCCTCCTTATCTCAAAGATTCATATACATAAAAATCAAATATAGAGATTTTAACACAAAAAAGCATAAATAATTATTTAAAAATTGATTTTATCGATCAAGGGTATATAGCCGGAAAGCCAGCCTATGATGGTAAGCATGGAATCTGTTATGAATACTATTCCCAGTGCTACGATGAATACTCCGGATATTATTGATACTATATTGAGATGCCTGTTCAATCTCCCCAGAAGTCTTGAGAAAAAACTTATAAATATGCTGGCCAGGATGAACGGCAGCCCCAGCCCGGCAGAAAATACCCCCAGAAGGAGTACCCCCTGGACCAGGGTATCGAGCTTGCTTGCCAGAAGCAGTATACCGGAAAGTATTATGCCCACGCAGGGTATCCAGCCGAATGAGAATATTATTCCGAAAAGAAAAGAGCTGAGGTAGCCAGCTTTCAGGGAATCAGGCATCCTGAACCTCTTTTCCAGGTTAAGGAACCTTAAACGGAAGAGTCCCATATAATGAAGGCCGAATATTATAAGTATGGCTCCCCCTATCCTGCTTATGATGCTGGAATAGTCACTCAGGACCTGTCCCAGGAAGGTGGCGGTAGAACCCAGGATCATAAAGACCAGAGTAAAACCCAGCACAAACAGAAGGCTGTTTACCAGCAGGTACAGCCTCTGGGAAAGCTTTATATCCTTATCCCTGTAGATTGCCTTATTGGACATTATGCCGATATATACAGGTACCAGAGGCAGCACGCAGGGTGATACAAAACCCAGAAGCCCGGCGGCAAAAGCTGACAGCAGTCCTATTTCCAGCATCTATTTCCTCCTGTTCAAGATTTCTAAAGGGCATCCTCGATGGCTGCCTCCAGCTGGCTCCTGCTAAGCATTCCCACATTTTTTGACAGTATTTCCCCGTCAGGACCAAGGATAAAGGTGGTGGGTATGGACCTTATACCCCATTCTGTAAATATATCTGACCTGTCTACCAGGATAGTATAATCGATCCCGTACTGGCTTACAAAATCCCTTATCACACCGGCCTCTTCATTGGAGACGCCCAGAAACTGTACACCCCTGTCCCTGTAGGCGCCATATACTTCAATAAAGTCCGGTATCTCCGCCCTGCAGGGAGGACACCATGTAGCCCAGAAATTAAGCACTATAATATCGCCGGAAAAATCCGAAAGTGATACTTGTCTTCCCTCCAGGTCCTTCAGGGTAAAATCATTTTTATACCCCCCGCCGGTATCAGCCTGTCCCGCATCCTCTTCCTGGTAAAGGTCCTTCACGTCCTCGACATAAGTGCATCCGGCCAGGAGTGCCAGTAAAACTGCTGCGGCCGACAATAAAGCCGTTATCAATATCCTTATTTTCATATTCTATCTCCCAATTCTTTTCCATATTTATATATTTCTTCCATAGCCTTTCTGTTTTTCAGTATATCCCCGCTGCTGTCGGTATTCCCGTATAAAAAGTCCCTGTCATAATCTACATACAATACATCAAAAAAAGCCCTTATCACTTTCTTGGGGCAATCAAATATGCTGGTAGAGCCCGAGCCTGAAGTCCCTATAAATATGCCTTTTTTTTCCTTATTTATGATGTTTTCCCCTCTTTCATATTTTAATACCCAGAACCTCTGGCACCTGTCTATCAGTCCCTTAAGATATGCTGATACAGTGGTGAAAAATACGGGAGAGGCAACAGCAATAAAATCAGCTTCTATAAGTATGCGGAATACATCCTGCATATCATCACGGATGATGCATTCCCCGGTCCGGGAGCAGTTCCCGCATTCCCTGCAGGGCGAGATCTCCAGCCTGGAGACTATTATTTTATCAATACATATATTACTGCCGGAATCTGCCGGCCTTTCCCCTACCCCGTCCAGGAACTTCTCCATGAGGGTATAAGTATTGCCCTCCTGCCTCGGACTTCCATAAATAGCAGCTATCTTATAATCCTTTAGCTTTTTCATATACACCTTTCTAGCCTGTTCCGGCCCGGCTGAGACCAATACCGGTACAAAATCATATATAATCTATTATTTTTTTTAGGATTAGGCAAATAATAAAAGGGGGATCCCGGGAAAATACCCGGATCAGTAATAGCTGTTTAGCAGTTTGTTTATGTCGACATCGCTTATTATATGCTCTACCAGGGGTTTTCTTTCTATCTGCTTGAGACCGTCCTCATAAGAAGGTCTTTCTGTCCTGAAAAATATGCCTGTAGGGATCTTTTCTGTTTCCAGGGCTCTTTCAAAGGCCTGGCACCTGTCATCATTTTTGTAATCCCTGTCATCTTCCAGCCTGTAGATATTTTCCCTGTAATACCTGTATGTGTCTATCTTATTGAAAGTGACACAGGGCTGCAGCACATCCACAAAGGAAAAGCCCTTATGCTTTATGGCCTTTTTTAATATTTCCTGCAGCTGTGAAGGGTCTCCGGCAAAACCCCTGGCAATAAAAGTGGCTCCGGAGGCAATTGCCAGGGCAATAGGATTTACAGCCGTCTCCAGCGCTCCCGAGGGTGTGGATCTTGACTTAAACCCCTGCCTGCTTGTAGGTGAAGTCTGACCGGTCGTAAGTCCGTATACCCGGTTATCATGCAATATATTTACCATATCTATATTCCTGCGGCAGGCATGTATGAAGTGATTGCCGCCTATCCCCAGGCCGTCCCCATCACCGGTAACTGCCAGGACGGTCATCCTGTGGGCAGCCAGCCTGGCACCGGCAGCAACAGGCAGTGCCCTTCCATGCAGTGAGTGAAAGCTGTAAGTCCTAAGGAAGTTTGCCCCATTGCCGCAGCATCCAATGCCGTATACTATGAGTATCTGATGCGGATAGAGCTTCAGTTCTGCAAAGACCTTTTTAAGAGAGTTCCATATGCCGTAGTTGCCGCAGCCTGTACACCAGGTGGGCCTCCTGGAAGTATTAAAATCATCAGGCTTCAGGCTATATTCAGATTTTTTCTGTTCCGCAGCCATAGGGCCTCCGTTTATATCTTTTCAATGCTGTTTATGATCTCTTCCGGCAAAAACTGCCTGCCGCTGTATTTAAGTATCTTATTCATTATCCTGTGTCCTGTATTCATGGCGATAAGCTTGGACAATTGTGATGTCTTATTATTTTCGATCACCACATTCATATTAGCTTCTTCCAGGTATTTTTCCGTCATCTCATGCTCAAAAGGATAAAGGTGGTTGAAATGGATAAGATTTACCCTTTTTTCTTTATGATTAAGTATTTTCATAGCTTCCAGGATTGGGCCCTTGCATGAACCCCAGCTCCAGAGAGTAATATCGGCACTGGCAGGACCATACTTCCGGGGAGGGGGTATCTCTGTCATAAGGCTGCCGATCTTCCGGAACCTTTTATCAGTCATCCTGCGGCGGTTATGCCCGTCTTCAGCGGTAAACCCGTACTCATCATGTTCATCACTGTTTGCTATATGTACACCTTTTTTAAGCCCCAATACAGGCCTGGGTGATATTCCGTCACTGGTATCCTTATACCTCATGTATCCGTCCGGTATCCCGCTGTCGCTGGTTATAAGGTTTTTCCTGTCTGTCTTTATTTTTCTGGGGTCAAGTGACCCATATGTGAAATGACTTTCTGAAAGATATTTATCCAGAAGTATTATCACCGGTATCTGGTATTTCTCGGCAATATTGAAAGCTTTTCCCGTAATATTGAAACACTCTTCCGGATCGCCCGGAGCCAGGACGACTCTCAGGAATTCACCATGGGATGCAAACAGGGAAAAAAGCATATCCCCCTGCTCGGTCCATGTGGGAAGGCCGGTTGCAGGTGCAGGCCTCTGGCACAGGACTACCACCAGCGGAGTCTCTGTCATGGCAGAGCTTCCCAGACTCTCGGCCATAAGCGAGAAACCGCCGCCGGAAGTGGCCGCCATGGCCCTGGCTCCGGCAAAAGAAGCTCCTATGGCCATATTTATGACAGCTATCTCATCTTCGGCATGCTTGGTGACAATATTGTATCCTTCTTCTGCAGCCGCGAAAGAATGGAGGATAGATGATGCAGGAGTCATGGGATAAGCGGCATAAAACTTGCATCCTGACCTTACCCCGGCCA
>CAYZJW010000008.1:0-24380 GCA_964478985.1 uncultured Actinomycetota bacterium | reverse complement strand
GGAGCCCCTGTTCACTGATTATGCGGCGGAAAGGTACCGGTATATATTTTATGTCCTTCCTTATATTGTTGCTTTTTTCCTGTTTGCCGGCCTCCCCCTCATATATTATATGGCCCCCATAAGCAACCTCTTCCTGGTGAAGACCTATGGTCTCATGGTTAAGGGCGGCCAGTATATTGATGTCATGATTTACTGAATATATCGGTTCGCAGCTGATCCGGGAGATAAAAGTATTATGGCCTCCCCTTATCAGGGAGGGATATTCTATATGGTCTATAACAAAATAACCTTTTTTGGAGAAAGACCTGGAGAATATATTACCTGATGTCAGGATACCGAATCCGGCTTCCCCGCCTATCCTCCAGGTTATATTCGTTACTTTCATATGAGTAACTTCTGTGATTAATACACCATATCTAATGATAATATTTCAAAAGCTTATTATCAATATTATTTATGGCCAAACATCCCGGAAGTGACTTTCTGGCCCGGGCCTACCTTGATAAAGTCATGGTCCCAGTCGCCTCCGGATATCTTATCAAAAAAATCACCGGTACCAACTATCTCCTCGAAATCAAGACCCAGCTTTTTTGATTCCTTCATAGCCATCAGGCGCCACTTTTCCGGATCATAGTTGCCTGTATTTATAAATACCAGCCTCTTATAGTTTTTAAGCATCTGGCCCAGGATCCATTTCCAGGTCTCTTCATCATATTTATCCCTGATCCGGGAAAAGCCTGAACCCATTATATCTTCATCCGCTTCTCCTATATAGCCGCGGGTCAGGTAATATGTCCCGGGTTCCTTTTTAGACTGTCTGCTGTATTCTTCTACTGATCCGAGAAGTATGGCTATGCAGTCATCTGATTTCGGCATTATCAGGGTGGCGTCTCTTGAGACCAGCCCCTCCACGCTCTTGCCGCAGAGCCCGAAACCGAGAAATATGATGTCAAAACCTTTTGACCTGTCGATTTCTTCCTGTAGCTTCTTTCTTAGTTCATCACTTCTCTCATGCAGCTTTTTTTCCAGGCTGGCGACTTCCCAGTCTCCCGGTATCCTGTCCTTTACTTCATCCAGTATGACCTCACATGAGATGAATTTTACTTTCCTTCCGTTTTGTCCCATTTCTCCAGATCGATGTGTTCTTTCATCATATTTCCCTCATCCAGGAAAGATATGAGCCGTTTAAAAGCTTTACATCCCCAAAACCCTCATTTGCCAGTATCCTCAAAGCCAGGTAAGCACGGTATCCGGTCTTGCAGTATATGATTATCTCCCTATCCTTATGCAGTCTTTCCAGGTTCTGCCTCAGTTCATCGACATGGATATGCACGGCTCCCTGTATGTGCCCGGCAGTAAATTCTTTTTCACTCCTTACATCAAGCAGTATGGAGCCTTCCGGGATACCATTTTCCTTGAGTCCGGGAATATCCACAAATCCTACCTGCCCTTTTTTTAGGTTTTCACCTATCATCCCCAGAATATTGAGGGCATCCCTTGCCGATCCATAAGCGGGCTGGTAGCTCAGATCCAGCTCAGCCAGCTGGCAGATATCCATGCCGTTGCCTATGGCGGCGGCTGCGGTATCTATCCTCTTGTCTATTCCATCCTTTCCTATTGCCTGCATCCCCAGGAGCCGTCCCGTACTTTTTTCATAGACAGCCAGGCAATGCATGAGCTGTGCACCGGGGTAATATCCGGCATGTGAATTATAATGGAGTTCAATATAGGCAGGATCATGTCCTGAGGCTTTTGCTTCCCTGTAACCCAGGCCTGTCTTTCCTATGGCAATATCCAGGATCCTTATCATAGAGGTTATATTGCTGCCGGAAAAAACTTCACTGCCGCCGGCTGCATTATAGCCGGCAGTCCATCCCTGGCGGTTGGCAATGGAGGCAAGATTATAGGAGCGCAGTTCTCCGGAGATAGTATTCCTGCACTGGCAGCAGTCCCCCGCGGCATAAATATCTTCAATATTAGTCATCATGGACCTGTCTACTTCTATAGCTCCGGAGTCACCGGTCTTAATTCCGCATTCCCGGGCAAGCCCTGTATTCGGCCTTACCCCAATACCGAAAAATACCAGGTCAGCCTTCAGTTTCCTTCCTCCCCTGGTCTCTACGGAATTTACCAGGCCGCTTTTATCCCTTACCAGCCGGGCCGCTTCTTCCTGTTTAAATACCGCGACATCCCTGCTGTCAAGATAGTTTTCAAGGTATTCTATTATCTCCCTGTCGAATGCAGGCAGCAGCTGGTCCATCTTCTCAACTATGCTGACCCTGCAGCCATATTCCATAAAAGCTTCTATAAGCTCAAGGCCTATAAAGCCCCCGCCTATTATGACCGCGCTTTTGTCACTTCTTTTGTCCTTGCCTAAAAAAGTCTTGAGCTTTATGCTGTCTTTTAAGGTCTTTAAAGTAAAGACATTTTCCGCATCAAAGCCTTGGAGCGGTATCCTTACAGGATCTGAACCGGTAGCCAGTATCAGCCGGTCATAGCTGTCCTGGAAACGGTTTCCGCTTTTTAGGTCCCTTACCAGGATCTTTTTATCCTCCGGGATTATCTTCAATACTTCATGCCTGGTCCTTACATCTATATTGAACCTTTTGGCAAAATGTCCAGGAGTATTTATCAAAAGTTTGTTTATGCCCTTTATCTTTCCCGACACAAAATAAGGAAGGCCGCATGTCCCATAGGATATATATTTATCTTTCTCATAAAGTACTATTTCCAGCCCCTCATCCATCCTCCTGCACTTGGCTGCGGCTGCAGTCCCGGCAGCTATGCCGCCGATTATTATTATCTTTTTGCCCATTTTCATTCCCTGATCACAATGCTGTTATTATTTCTTTTAAAACTTTGTCCTTCTGAGACGCAGTGAATTGCTTACTACGGATATGCTGCTGAAGGCCATAGCCCCTGCTGCAAAGATGGGGCTGATCTGTATGCCGAAAAAAGGATAAAGGGCTCCGGCTGCTACCGGTATAAGCAGTATATTGTAGAAGAAGGCCCAGAAAAGGTTCTGTTTTATGACCCTTACCGTCCGCCTGGAAAGGCTTATTGCATTAAGGACTCCCTGCAGGTCTCCACCGGTCAGTATTATCTTGCCTGACTCTATGGCTATGTCAGTCCCGGTCCCCAGGGCTATACCCATATCAGACTGGACCAGTGCCGGGGCATCATTTATTCCGTCACCCACCATGGCTACCATCTCTCCGCTTTCCTGAAGCTCTTTTACCCGGTCAGCTTTCTGGCCGGGTAGGACTTCAGCATATACTTTGTCAATACCGGCCCTGGAAGCTATGGCTTCTGCGGTAAAACGGTTATCTCCTGTTATCAGGACCACTTCCAGCCCCATCTCCTTAAGGCCTGACACGATGTTCCCCGCATTGGGCTTCAGGTTATCAGCCAGCGATATTATGCCTGCGGCAGTCCCGTCTACCGCCACATATACTGCAGTCTCTCCCCCGGAGGATATATCTTCCGCCATATTCCCATAGGGCTGCATGCTGACACCTTCTTTCTCCATAAGCAGCCTGTTTCCTTTCAGCAGCCTGTGTCCTCCTACTTCTGCGGCAATCCCCTTCCCGGCATAAGACTTAAACCCGGTAGGCTGCTGGAGCTTTATGCCGGATTCTTCCGCCTTTTCAACTATGGCTTTGCCCAGGGGATGTTCCGAGTGCAGTTCTGAAGAAGCTGCCAGAAATAGCAGCTCCTCCCTGTCCTTTACGGGAGAACTTTCCAGTACCAGGACTTTCCTGACCCTGGGCTTGCCCTCTGTCAGGGTGCCTGTCTTGTCAAATACTATGGTGGTCAGCCGGTGGGCTATCTCCAGGCTTCGGGCATCCCTTATGAATATACCGTTCTCGGCTCCCTTACCTGTACCCACTATTATGGCGGTGGGGGTCGCCAGGCCCAGGGCGCAGGGACAGGCGATTATAAGGACTGCTACAAACCTTATCAGGGAATTGGCAGCAGCCGGCTGCGGCCCCAGGAAAAACCACAGCAGGAAAGTAAGCACGGCTATGCCTATTACTCCCGGCACAAAATAGCCTGCCACCTTGTCTACAAGCCTCTGTATGGGAGCTTTGGAGGACTGGGCATCCTCCACCATCTTTATTATCATGGCCAGGAAAGTATCAGATCCGGTATGAGTCACCCTGAATTTGAATGAACCGCTCAGGTTAACAGTAGCCCCTGTCACCTCGTCGCCCAGGTTTTTTTCTACCGGTATGGATTCTCCCGAAATCATGGATTCATCTATGGAAGGGCTGCCTTCGGTTATTATCCCGTCCAGGGGTACTTTTTCACCGGGCCTTACCAGGACTACCTCTCCTTTTTCCACTGAATCGATATCAGCCTGTACCTGCCTGCCGTCCCTGATCACGGTAGCCTGCCTTACCTGCAGGTCCAGCAGTCTTCGGATCGCCCCGGATGCCCTGGACCTTGCCCTGGTCTCAAAATACCTTCCCAGAAGTATGAGGACTATTATCATGGCAGCAGTATCAAAATATATATAGGTCTCTGTTCCGGTGCCGCTGAATAATCCGGGCAAAAATGTGACTATTGTGCTGTATATGAATGCGGAAAGGGTCCCTACGGCAATGAGAGTATTCATATCGGCAGTCCTGTATTTGAATACAGATACCAGTCCCCGGTAGAACTGCGCCCCTATCCAGAACTGTACCGGGCAGGCAAGTATGAATATTATTATATTCCTGGTCTCTGGAGTCAGGCGTGAAAGACCTGGTACAAGGTTCATCGATCCCAGCATTATAATAACTGCCAGGACCGCGCCGATTATCAATTTGCGCAGGAGGACTTCCGTCCTTTTTTTCTCATACTGCTGCTTTTTAGCCTGGATAAGCAGCCTGTTTGAAATGCTCATATTTATCAGGTCAGTAGTTCATATCCCAGATCTTTTACAATACCGGCAATAGATTGGATATCTATTATCTCATCATCATAACTGATAGCAACACTTTCCGCAGCAAAGTTCACGCTTACATCTTCTATTCCCCGGGTCTTTTCGAGGACTTTCTCTATTTTCCTCACGCATGCAGCACATGTCATCCCCAGGAGCGGATATGTCTGTCTCTGCTCTGGCATATTGGCCTCCTTTAACTATTTTGACCTTTTTATGGCGCCTGCGGGGCAGGAAGATATGCATTTATTGCATCCGGTACACATATTTATGACTATATAGGGCGTCTCAAAAGGTGCTTCCTGTTTTAACACTTTTTTTTCACACACCTGCACCGCCCTGCAGATACCGTCTTTACAGTAGCTAAAATCACATTTGCCATAATCAATAGATGCGCTTTTCCCTGCCATTAAAAGCAACCTTCCGGCCGGATGCCGGATATAAAAATACAGCCCCGGAGCACCTCCGCATACCCATTGGAAAGCATTATTGTATTATGCATCCTGAAGCTGTATTAATATCTTATTTCTTGGAGACGACTTCTTTCTGCTCGGTAACTATCTTTCTTATAAGTTCGATCTCTTTTTCCGTAAAATCCCTTACCTTATTATAGCTGTCAAGGATATTGTCTACTATCTCGCTGTATTTCTCCCGGCTCAGGTTCTTGATCTTACCGGCCTGGGCTTCCGCCTTGTTCTTCACATCAATTGCCGCTTTCCTTATGTCAGCCCTCAGCTCTTCGCCAGTCTTGGTGGTCAAAAACATTGCTGTCACCGCTCCTGCCACAAAACCGATAGCCATCCCTACAAAAATACCTTTCAGGGTATTGGAGTCATTATCGCTCATCTTGGTCCCCTATCTCCTATTATAATGTTTAGTGATCTCTCATGTATATTATACAAACTGTTTTAAATAATATAAAACATATATTAATATCCTATTAAAAACATGGGTGCGTGTCCAATAAAACTGTTATGATTCATTATCTTTTATTGATTTAAGCCTGGTTTAATATTTAAATATGATATATGGGACTATATGAATACAGTAAAAAACCCGTAGCCAGCGGTACCTACAACATCTCACTGCCTGAAGCTATAAAGGGCATCAGGGTTTGTGACCTTTCTTTTCCCTCGCCCTGTGCTACAGACATAGAAGAAAATGATACAGTACATGCCCGTATATTCCAGAAAGATAAAGGTTCCAAAGTGATGCCGGAAGCCTCGGAAGAGCTGCTTATACTGGTTCATGGTTTTGCCACCCGAAACCTGGAAAATTATAATGATTTTGCTTCCTCAATGGCAGAAAAGGGCATGGCAGCTATTTTTATAAATCTTCCACTGCATCTTAAAAGGACTCCAGCCGGTGAGTCCAGCGGCAGGCGTCTTATCGGTTTTGATGATATCCAGACTCTGGACTTCTTTCACCAGTCAGTAGTAGACATAAGACGGCTCATAGATATCGGCCTGGCTATCTTAAAACCTGAAAGGATATATTTATGCGGTATCAGTATGGGCGGCATGGTATCCACGGTGGCGGCAGCTTTTGATAAAAGGATAGACAGGGCTTGCCTTCTTATTGGAGGGGGAAACTGGGAAGAGATACACTGGAAGGGCGTTTTGAGATATATGCTCAAAGGCGACTGCGCCAAAAACAGCAGCGATAAAAAACGGACTGAATGCAGGAAAGCCTACAGGATATTCCCCGCATTCCTGGAAGAATTTAAAAAAACCGGAAAAAATGGACTGACTGCCGGTCTTGAGGGTCTGGATAGCTTAAAGGATGTAACTCCCAAAGCATGTTTTCTCTGCGACCCCATGGCTTTCGGCCATATGGTAGACCCCCGGAAGATCCTTATGATAAATTCCAGGCTGGATATGTATTTTTCCAGAAGATCTTCCCGGTGTCTCTGGAAGGAACTGGGGAGGCCGCAGATCATCTGGGTCAATAACCTTCACTCAAGTAAAATATTGAGAAACAGGAAACTTCAGGAGACTATTTCCGGTTTTTTCAGGAAATAACCGGGCATTCCAGGGGTTTACTTCTTTTTGCCGCCGAATCCAAGCCGGTTAAGTATCATATCTGCCGCGAATGAATACCCTGGCTCAATAGCGCCCCGGGGGCACATCTCTGCGCAGCAGAAGCACCTTATGCACCCGGACCTGTCAATATTGACCTTTTTGCCGTCATAGTTTACGGCCTTGACGGGGCATACCTCCTGACAGGTCAGGCAGCCGTCACATGCGGCCGGATCTGCATATGGATAGGGATTAAGAGCATTCCTGACAAACGGCACTATATACTTTGAGGCAAATCTATTCTCCAACAGTCTTTTCTGTCCTGCTGTCCTGGGAAGGATGAAGTCATCCAGGGCCACATCTTCCAGCTTCTCCCCCATTATCTTTATTTTATCCCAATCATAGCCGCTGACCCCGTTTTCCTTCAAAGCTTCCATGAATGGATTAAGGTCTTCATCCAGTCCTGCTATCCTTCCCATGACCCTATCCATCACCAGGGCATCTTGAGATACCATTATAAGCCCTATATGCCTGGGTGTGCCCGACCTGCCGGGACCGTCGCCCTCCATGCCCAGTATGCCGTCCATGATGTTAATTGCCGGCTTGACCAGTCTGCAAAGATCGATCAGCATGCCGGCAAAATCTGCCAGCTTCTCATATCTCAGATGATAACCCACCTTGGTAAAACCGGGTACTGCCCCAAACATATTCTTTACTGCTCCGGTTATGCCGGTAAGATTGTGGGTC
This sequence comes from uncultured Actinomycetota bacterium, assembly GCA_964478985.1. Classification (GTDB taxonomy): domain Bacteria; phylum Actinomycetota; class Humimicrobiia; order Humimicrobiales; family Humimicrobiaceae; genus M55B120. Next base: position 16,691 of record CAYZJW010000008.1, on the reverse strand, counting down.
TTGAACTTGGGCAGGTTGATTATTATGTCTGATTCCAGTATTGGTTTTATTACTTCGATCTTCTTGAGGAACATTCCTTCCGGATTGGAGACTGTAGAGTATTCTGTGGAATAATTAAGCCGGCAGCCTGTCCTTTCTGCCATATCCGTCAATCCCGATTCCGCATACATGCGGCGCATACCTTTCTCCGTATACGGAACAGCCGGAGCAAAGCTGTCTGCTATCACTATATCCCGGGGTCTTCCTGTGATCTCCGAGACCAGCTCTACCACAGCTTCTATAAAAACAGGATGGGTTATTATAGCCTGCTCCGGGGGTGCCGCCAGAAGAAGATTTGGTTTTATACATATGCTGCCGGCATCAGGCAGCATATCCCTGATGCCTCCTATTATGTCCAGACCCTGCCCTATGATCCGCTTTATGGATCCCTTATCATATCGGTCACACCTGTGTATTGATATCCTGAATCTATTTTCCATTGTCTTTTTCTATCATCACCAGGTGTTCTATGTCCTTCCAGTCATGGCCCAGTATTTCAGCGCCTTTTTTGTCTGCTTCCAGCGCATCATAGCTGCCTAATATCACATTCTTGTATGGTTTGCAGTGCATTCCGCCTGCCAGATGGCTTCCCTGCTGCCCCAGCCTGCCGTCTATTATGCTCAATCCTATATCCATATACCTGGCCAGGTCATAAACTGCGTAATCTACTCCCACCCTATGCACATCGCTCCTCCTGTAGCTCCAGTAATTTCCATAATACTTTTCCGGCAGCAGGCCGATTAGGTTTTTTAAGGAAAGCGTTACTCCGGTTATGGAGTGGTCCTTGAGTGTTGGAACAGAGATAAGGAAGCTGTCAAAAATTATACCTGGAAGAAATATTTCCTTATATACCCTGGCTTTCTGATCTGTCAGCTTCACCAGCCCTATATTGTCTACATCCATAAGTTCCAAATTCAAAGACATAGCCATTTTTTCATATCCAAGGGCGCTATAGGCCCGGGCAGTCTCACAGCCTCCGGAGCCCTCAAGGATGATTATTTTTTTGCCGGGGATCTTTTCCCTTATATACCGGACTGCTGCCTCAACACACCTGACATCAGTAGTGCATGGCGGAGGAGCATCCTGCAGCAGGTTGGGCTTTATTATTACCCTTTTTATATTTTCCAGCCTTTTTGCCAGTTCCAGCTCATCCAGGATGGAAAAAACAGTGTCACGATAATCACTGAATTCCCGGATGATCACTTTGGACATATTCCGGTTTCCTTACATTTATTCATCTTTCATCTGATCTATCAGCTGCTTTTACTATTCCCACGATCATCTTTATAAACCGTACCAGTATGCCTATGCCGATACCGATGCATATGACGATCAGCACTGCTGTGACTATGGGATTAAGCAGGTTGGACAGGTCATTTCCCGGTATAACCGAAAAATCAAAGGGGAATATGACCAGAAGCGATATCACTGCTGCCAGGCCGAACATATCCATGACTATCTGGATTACCTGCCTGAAGAAATATCCATCGTATATTATAAGTATTATATTGCCGATTATGGAAGCCAGCAGCGCCGTGACTGCTACAGGCAGCCACCTGTCAAAATCCCCTGTAAGCAGGGGATATCTCATCCAGGTGCCGTCTACATTATTATAGAATGCTATATACTGGCTGTAGTAATATAAGAATACCAAAAAAAGCGTCCCGAAGAATATGGAAAATGCATATCCTGTTATCCTTCCGCCCCTGGTCTCCTTGAAGTATCTGTCGACCTTTTCTCCCGCTTTTTCCATCTTCTGGCCCAGTTCCCTGCCGGCCTTATCTGCCTTGCGGGAAAACTCCTCTACCTTATCATCTATCTTTTTTTCCCATTCATCTTTTTTTTTATCCCCGGCCTTCTGGTCCTCTTTATCGCCTTCCCTGAAATATTCAGATACGCTATTGCCGAATTCCCTGGCAGCCTGGCCTACACCCCTGAATTTTTCTTTTACTTCTTCATCCTTGAACCGGCTTCCAAACTGTTTTGCCGACTTTGATGCGCTTTCACTGAATTCCCTGGCCTTTTGCTTGAGTTCGGGATCGTCAAAGATCTTGCCTACAGCATCACCGAACTCTTTTACCAGTTCGCCGAAGCTATCAGCCGGATTTTTGCTTTTATTTTCTGCCATCAGAACCTCCTTTTAAGATCATACGGCATATGTGACAAAGTAATAAGAAAACAGTCCATTGATATCTTATTAGATATTTGTGAAATAATCCATATTTCAGGGATCAGCGCTATATGAAAAGCTGGAAAATACTCCACCTTCTGCAGCTATGCCGCCATTGGTGCATACCGGCTCAGCTGATGCGATGGGGGCAAAGGCATATCCTATATCCGGCAGTATATGTTCTGTTATAAACAGTTTTTCCTCCAGGCTCATAGGCTTTGGAGTCCTTATGACCACGCCTTTCTCCACATAAAAGCCGTATACCTTTCGCCCCTCTACAGCATCGGTCCAGCTGCTGATAAACTCATCTCTTTCAGGTTCCTCCAGGTAAAGGATACCGCCTTTTATATATTCCTGCCATCTTTTCATTTCATATATAATATTTTTTACATATTCTGCGGCAGCATTCCTTACTATAGTTTCTATTTTCTCCGGATCATTTATGGGTCCGGTGTACCATATTGAGGCCGACCTCAGCATGGAGTGGAACGCCTCCCTCTGGGAAAGGTCTGAGCCCAGGTCCTTTTTGAGCATGCTTTCCCAGTATATTTCCAGGGCACTTATATATACCTGGCTGACCCTTTCCGGCGTCATTTCTTCATATGGTTCCAGGGCCATTTCCCGGTCCCAGAGATGCTCCTTGTTTACCTCTACCAGAAAACCGCAGGGGAGGTCATCTGCCCGGCATCCCTTTATGAAACCTGTAAGGGGAGGCATTTCTATAGGCCTGCATATACCGGTTAGTATGAACCTGGCGACGAAGGCTTTTTCCTTTTCTGAAATATATTTTTCTGCATCGATTATGTGAGGAAATTTCCATCTTAGAAAACCTTTATTATAATACCCCCTTGACCGTTTACCCTGGATTATATCCTGCCACCTTCCGTTTATAAGCCGGAGTTCCTGTTCCAGCCCAGAAATGCTTATGGCTCCATAAATATAATTACGGGCAGCCTTTTCCGCTTGCTTTTCATAAACGATCCTGTATTTTACCAGATTGCTTATATGTATGGCCATGGCTTCTTCGGAGACCTGTTTCCTGTAGTCTTTCCAGAGTATATCCCTGCCGTCAGCAGTCTCCGTATAGTAATCCAGGGAATCCTTCATGATCTCATCAAACATCCTTTTCTCCTCTCCGGAAGCCTTGCCTTTCCTTATGACAAGGTCGGTATAGGCGTGGAATCCCTCATGGAATACACTGGATATCTCAAAACTGTCAAGCTTGCAGAAAGGCATGATCGACCCGTCATCATCAAATGCGTCTGTAAGATAGATGATGCTTGAGGCATAAGCAGGCCTGGTTCTATAATGTATCTTTACCTGGTCTTTTATTATTTCCAGATATGAGACCGGAAGTCCCAGGCTTGATGCATGGTATATGAAATCTGCAAGCTGTGACTCTTCCTGTTCTTTCCTGCTGCAGGATAAGATGACCGCTGCCGCCAACAGGGCCGCCACAGCCAAGATCATCCATTTCTTTGGAAACAGACTGTTCATCTTACAAATGGCAGGTTATTCCCAGGCCCCCTATACCTAGATGGGAACCGACAACGATGCCCACTTCTGTCCTTATTAGCTCCCGGGGTTTGAGTTCGTCCCTGATCCTGCCGCTTATGGAATCTGCTTCTTTGCGGGCGTCGACATCAGCCACCGATATGACCAGGCTATCGTTTCCGGAGGCAGCATCTTTTATGGCGCTGATCATTACATCTTTTGCCTGTTCCCATTTCCTGGCTTTTTTAAACAGCGATACTTCGCCGTCTTTTATGGTAAGTACGGGTTTTACTTCCAGCATACCGGCAAAAGCCCCGGCCAATTTATTCATCCTGCCGCCTTTTATAAGGTTATCCAGGGTAAAAGGACAGTAAAGTGACCATATATTTGCCCTGAATGCTTTTATCCGTCTCAGTATCTCCCCTGCGTCAGAGCTGTTTGATGCCAGCCTGGCAGCTTCCATTGCCATAAAACCGCAGGCCATGTGGACGAAACCTGAATCCACCACTTCTATTCCGGGATGCCCCAGCTGTTTCTTTGCCAGTGCAGCTGAATTATAAGTGCCTGAGAGTTTGCCGGAGATGTGTATGGAGATTATATTGTCATGGTCTTTTAGAAGCCGGGAATACAGTCTCATGAAATCACCGGGGGAAGGCTGGGCAGCCATAGGCATATTCCTGGAAGCCTTAAGTTTCCTGTAGAAATCTCCCAGCTTGATGCTTTTTCCGTCATCAATATATTTTTTGCCCTCAAATACAACTGAAAGAGGGATTATGTGTATACCGTATTGGCGGGCAAGTCCCGGCGGCAGGTCAGAGGTGCTGTCTGTGACTACTGCTATTCTCTCCATCTTACTCCTGCAGACAGTAATAAACTGCCTCTATTATATATGAGGAACTATATCCAGGGCAAATCAACACCGCCCTGCCCTGAAGAAGCAGTGTCTTTCACACTGCAAGTATGCCTGCGAGCTCAGCGTAAATCCCTACAGAGCATATTCCGGCTCGACCACTTTTACATACTTAAACTTCAGCTGGTCGCTGAATGCCGGATTGGAACTCTTAATAAGCTCATACTTTGAACCGCATACACAGCAGTAATGGATGCTGCTTCCGGAAATCGATAAGCGGCTCCGGGGAAGGTCCTTTTTGCTTATAAGGAAGTTCCGGCCAGTGAAGATAGTCCTGTTGCAGTCAGTACAGAGAAATCTGGAGCTTTCTTCCTTCAATTCTATCAGTACCATAAACATCCTTTCATATTTGCCGGATCAGAAAGGCTTCAAAACTACTGTAATACTAATAATATACTAATTATTAGTAGTTATTATTTTAATACATATACAAATATTTTTAAAGAGATTTTTTGATAATTTTATAGCTATTCGTATTATGGCCTGCCGGGTGATCAAAAGGATAAAACTAATTTGGCCCCGCAGGCGCAAATCTGTTAAAATGATAAAAATTTCATAATAGCAAATGGGGCCCATAAAATGAGACCAGAAGGTTTTGTAATAAAATCAGGCGGAAATCTGGAGAAAATAGATCCGGAAAAGATAATAAATTCCCTGGTAAGATCCGGAAGCACCAGGAAACAGGCTGAAAAAGCTTATGACAGTATTAAAGATAGAATACAAGATGGTACTTCCACGGAAGAGATCCACAGGATGGCGCATGATTTCCTGGACAGCATGGAACACCGGCTGGCCATAAGATATTCTCTTAAAAAAGCTATGATGGACCTGGGGCCCCAGGGTTTTGTCTTTGAAAAATATATTGCAAGGATACTTTCTGCTTACGGGTACAGTACAAAAGTGGGCCAGACAATAAGCGGATGCTGCATCGACCATGAAGTCGATGTGGTAGCTGTAAGGGACAATGTAGTATTTTTATGCGAGTGCAAATATCATAATCACCGGGGGACTTATTCCGATGTGAAGACAGCGCTATATGTGCATGCCAGGTTTATGGATATCGAAAAAGCTTATAAAAATCATTCCGGTGAGAAAAACCATTACCAGGGATGGCTGATCACCAATACAAAGGCCACCGGGGATGCCATAAAGTATGCATCCTGCGTCAAGATGAAAATACTTGCCTGGCAATACCCCGAAGAAAGAAACCTTCAGTACTATATCGAGCATAAAAAGCTTTATCCTGTGAGCATCCTTCCCGGTATAAATAAAAAGAACAGACTAAAACTTTTTTCGTCAGGCATCATCACGGTCCAGGACCTTATCTCCCTGGATGCGGAAGCTATAATGAGGCTCCTATCTACAGACCAGAATATGACTGCAAAGATAATCGATGAAGCAGCGCTTCTGGTAAATGAATAGGGGCCCTATTGATAATAACTATTTATCTTTATTTTAAAAAGGGCGCCTTTTTTACCAGCCAGGTATTGCTCCACCATTTGCCCAGCCCGGCCCACTGTTCCTCCCTTTTAAAGCCGAATCCTATTATTTGCAGTATTAATAAATATACAAGGTGCTCATCCATAAGGAAAAAATTATGTTCCTTGGGCAAGACCGCCGACCACATAAGAAGCATCAATAGTCCCCCGGCAATGGCGGCTATCCTCAGGCCTATACCCAGTATAAGCGCCATACCCACAAATAAAAGACATAGCATAAACAGCCAGTCTACGACCGAAGTCCCTCCAATGCTGTTATATATTTGTGAAAATGGTCCCGTCGACCCGAATTGAAGAAATCCTGCAGTAGGAGATCCTCCCCTTGTCCATGCAGCTTCAGGAGCTGTTGTATACCCCAGGCCAAAAAGTTTGTCAAAAAAAGGCCAGATAAGCAGTAATCCCAGCACCCATCTCAGAAGTGTCCTTACTATTCTCATAGAACTATTTCCTTTCTTTAATTACTACTAATTCCATAGTATTTATAGGTATTTTACTCCCGTTCCCTTTATTTTGCAAATACTTGGTTAAAGAATACCGGCATGTATAATATATATATCATCAATAAAGACAGGGGAAAAAGTGATCAGAAGACTTAGAAGGAAAATAAGCAAGCGAAGCGAAAAGAAAATAATGGAGACCATAATCGTGGTCCTTTTATCCATTTTCACTGCATTTATAGCCTTCTATGCCATGCGCCTGGGAAGGTTTTCCAGCCTTATAATATTCGCCCTGGGGTTTATTCCGGTGCTCATAGCATATTTTTTGAGGATAGACCTTAAAAGGATGCTTCCGGACATAATATTCGGCCTGATAGACAACCTCATACTTGTAATACCGGCAATAATCGGAGCAGAACTATTTGGAGCAGCCGGGGCCCTTGCAGGAGCCATAGTGGGAAATGCCATATCTGATGCAGTAGCCGGTTATTTTGAAGGAAACCTGTCAGAATTCCTTCATTCCAAAGGAATTGATGCAACCAGGACAGTCCTGGGATCATCCCTGGGAAAGATGAGCGGATGTCTCGTAATAGGCATCTTCCTGATATTTTTCTGACATTCTGCTGGCATATCCGTATTACTTGCCGGCAAGCTTTACGGTGAGCCGGCAGTAGTCGCTCAGCTCCTGGTCATCAAGGGCTTCAAATATAGGACATATTTTTTTCATGCTTTTTTCCAGCTGCAAAAAAGCTTTCCTGGAAAGGGTTATCTTCTGCACCCTCCTGTCTTCACAGCTCCTTTCCCGTACCAGAAATCCTTTTTTCACCAGCCCGTCAACTATCTGGGTAGCTGCGCTGCTGGTTATGTCCAGAAGTGCAGCCAGCTCCTTGATGCTGATCTTTTTTTGCTTCCTGACATGGTTAAGCACCTGCCATTGTGAATATGTGAGGGGAATATGTTTTAGTGGAAGGCTCATGCTGGAAGCTATCTTCTGCCTTAATATATATATATTCTCGAATATTTTACCTATTACCTCATCCCTGTTTTCCATTTTTCTTTCCCTATTCATATCTTAAAGCATCAATAGGATTAAGCCTTGCTGCCCGCATCGCCGGATATATGCCGAAGAAAAGCCCCACTGCGGTGGAAAAGCTCAGGGCGATTATTATGGGCATGGTAGTAATGCTTGTCTCTAAAACCGTAAAGTTGTTTAAGATAATAGATATGAGCACGGCAAACAGTATGCCTGATATGCCGCCGGTGACGCTAAGGACTATGCTTTCAACCAAAAACTGGACCAGTATATCCCTGTTCTTTGCTCCTATGGCTTTCCTGATCCCGATCTCCTTGGTCCTTTCTGTGACTGATACCAGCATTATATTCATTATGCCTATACCCCCCACTAAAAGAGATATGCTGGCAATCCCGGCTATTACAACCGTAAATATGCCCGTGATGGTGCTTACCACATCCAGAAGCTGTGTCTGGTTTCGCACCCTGAAATCATTTTTCTCCCCTATCCTTATTCCCCTGCTGCGCCTCAGGATATCCTCTATCTCTTCCGTAGCATCATCTATCGATTCTTCATTTATGCTCTGGGTAAGTATCATGTCATAGGAGCCTTCCCCGAATAGCTTCGATTGGGCAGTGGTTACGGGAACGGACACCACATTGTCCTGGTCATTTCCAAATGAGTCTGTCCCCCTCGGCTCCAGGATGCCTATTACTTTGAAATTCTGGCCATTTATTTTTATTATCTTACCCATGGGATCTATATTATTAAAAAGCTTTTTTACAACTGTCTGGCCTATGACAGCTACATTGGAAGAGCTTGAGACATCTCCACGGTTATAGAAACTGCCTCTCTCGATATCCATATTATAGAGTTCCAGCCCGTTCTCGGTAGATGAATATATCTGGGGCTGGGTATTCTTGTTAAGGTATGACACCATTCCCCCGCCGAATACGACAGGAGCCACTACTGTAACCAGCTCCGCCTCCCTTTCAATGGCCGTGACATCATCAGGCCCCAGCTCGGCATTATCGCCGGCAAACATCATCTGCGGCCCCATCATCTGCTGTTCTTCTTCGGGATTCCCCGGTGATATTATTATAAGGTTTGACCCAATATCCTGGACGCTGCTTATAACCGATTCCTGGGCCCCGGTTCCTATGGAAAGCATGGCCACAACTGCGCCTACCCCTATTATGATTCCCAGCATAGTCAGAAATGACCTGGTCTTGTTTAAAAACAGGGAACGGAATGCTATCTTAATATTCTCTAAAAATCCTCTCATATCTTATCTTCCAGTCTGGGCATCTTTGCCAGTATCTCCTCTGCTATTAATCGGTCGGCTACCGCTTCCTGGCCGCTTATTACCCCGTCTCTAAGGTATATTATGCGCTGTGTGTGCCTGGCTATTTCCATCTCATGGGTCACAAGAAGGATTGTCTTTCCTTCCCGGTTAAGTCTCTGGAATATGCCTATTATCTCTTCACCGGTCCTGGAATCCAGGTTTCCGGTGGGCTCATCTGCCAGGATAATAGAAGGATTGTTTATAAGGGCCCTGGCTATAGCTACCCTCTGTTTCTGCCCGCCCGAAAGCTCATTAGGCCTGTGCTTTATCCAATCGGTAAGGCCTACTGATTCTATGGCATCCAGTATCCTTGCCTTTTTATTCTTTATCCTGTCCCTGGTATATATAAGGGGAAGTTCCACATTGGCGAATACATCTGCCCTGGAAAGCAGGTTGTAGGTCTGGAACACAAATCCCACCTTCTTGTTCCTGATGACCGCCAGTTCATTATCATCCAGGCTTCCCACATCCACATCATCCAGCAGGTAGGTTCCGGTGGTAGGTATGTCCAGTGCGCCGATTATGTTCATAAGCGTGGACTTGCCGGAACCGGATGGCCCCATTATGGAGGCAAATTCACCGGGAGCCACGTCCAGGTCCACACCCTTTAATGCAGGAACGGTTATGCTGCCGATCCTGTAGGTCTTTTTCATCTGCCTTATCTTTATTATAAGCTTGTTATCATTCATCTAGATACCTGTACTTCTCCCGGCAAAAATAATTATTCCAGGCCCGACAGGATTACTATATCCCCTTCGGAAAGGCCCGATTTTATCTCGATAAAATCATAGTTGAATATCCCTGTCTCTACTTCTGCCTTTTCGGTGCTGCCGTCTTCCAGCAGGACATCTACAGACTGGACACCATCCTGCTCGCTGACTGCCTCTATGGGGATATAAAGAACATCCTCTATATCCGAAGTGGTCACTGTCAGGCTGGCAGAGAGTCCCGGCAGCATCTCCACTTTTTCCTGGGGCTGGATATCAACTGTTACCTTATAGGAGATAATGCCCCCTATATTGGTGGGAACAGGAGATATCTTAAGTATATTGCCTTTCAGCTGTTCCAGGTAATAGGCATCAAGAACTATATCTACTTCCTGGCCTGCTTCAATATTGATTATATCCGTCTCGTTTACCTCAGACACTATCACGAACTCACTGCTGGCGATCTCCATTGCCGGAATGCCCGGACCGGCATATTCGCCGGCATTATATACTGAAGACATCACGATGCCGTCATAGGGTGCATGGATTATATGGGCATCGCTGTCAAGTCCTATGATCTCATAGTTTATCCGGGCCAGGTTTAGCTGTGCCTCTGCCTGCTCGATATTCCTGGCTGTGACAGCAATCTGGGTCTCAGCCGACTGGGTGCTGGAAAGACTGCTCCAGTAAGTTGTCGACTGGTTTAATACTGACTGCTCATATCCGCCCTCTGCAGAGACCTGTGATGACTTTGCCTGGGCTTTTGCCGACTCATAAGCTGCTTCTGCGGATTCAATATTGGTCTCAAACTGTTTTTTCTGGACATCGGTGAGAACCAGGCTGTCTTTGGCAACATCATAGATCTCTTCTGAACTTTCCATGGCGATCCTGGCGCTCTCAATTGATCTTGATGCCATGCCGTTTGCGCTCTCCAGGGAATTGAATGCATTCTGAGCCGCCAGCTCAGCCTGCTCCGTATTAGTCTTTGCCAGCTGCAGGGCTACATGGTTGGCATCCAGGGCCTGCTGGTAGCTCAGCCTGGCCAGTTCCAAAGATACCTCTGAAACTCTGATATTTTCCTCCGCCTGCATCACCAGCAACTGATTCCTCTGTGAGCTGAGTTCTATGAGCACGTCACCGCGGGAAAAGCTATCCCCTTCTTCCAGGACCTTAAGCACTTCTCCCGAAGTCCTTAGTGAATAATTGTTGCTGTACCTGGATTCTATATTACCCGAAGCTGATACAGTCTGTATGATGCTTCCCCTCCTGGCCTCATAAGTCTCAAGCTGTTCTTCTTCCTCTCCGAAAAAACCTCCCCCGGAAGCGCAGGAAAGCAGCAGCATGGAACTTAAACAAAATACAATTGCCAGGGCAAGCATTGCCGCCCTTTTTATGACCGGACTATTCATATTAACCCGCCTTTTTAATGGTTATTCGGTATATTTAAATTAATTAAGCATCTTAATTAATAAGTATATTAACTAATTCTATATAATTGTCAAGTTTTTGGATATTTATAGCGGCAGCCGGCCCTGTTTAAAACATTACCTTATCCTGGGAGTAAAAAGATCTTTTATGCTCTTTTCTTTCCGGAACCTGAAATTTTCCCTGAAGCTTTTAGAAAAATTGTAATACCTGGGTATTACTATAGGGACAAGTAAAAGCAGTGCCAGGTAGGCGGGGGAATCAAGGAAAAACACTAAAAACAGCATAGGGGTTATTATGCCAAAAAAGACTCCCCACAGCATATTTCTTATCAGGAAAAGCCCGCCTACAAAACCAATTCCAAAAAACGGCACCGACCACAGGCTAAGCCCGAAATAAAGCCCGAAAGTGGGCCCGATGCCCTTTCCTCCCCTGAACCTGTAATAGGGAGAATAAGTATGTCCCAGCACAGCCAGGCAGCCTCCTATGACTGCAAGAAACTCTGAATTTGTCAGCAGCAGCAGCCCGAAATATGACAGGAACCCTTTAAGGGCATCCAGCCACATGCCCAGAAGCCCCCAGTACTTTGAGACATTGAATGTAAGGTTCCATCCACCGGGATTAGTATCGCCTATATCCCTCAGGTCTTTTTTCCCTACAGACCGGGAGATTATATTGCAGAAAAGCACACCCCCGGCAAGGTAGCAGAGGATAAATGCCGCCGCTGTTTTTAGAATATCCATATGCTTATCCTAAAAAATGATATTGAAAGACCGGATGTACTTTATCATAACAGTTATTATTTTGTAAACAATCTATCAGCTTTACTCTTCATAAAAGGTGATGCCTATGCCGGTTCCCACATGGGTCCCTACTACCGGCCCGATCTTTACTTTCATGATCTCTTCCGGGGAATACTGCTTCTTTATTTCTTCCTCGACCTCTTCCACATCTTCTGCAGCATTGGCATCAGATATTGACACTATGAGGCTGCCTTTACCGGTAATAAGATCCCCTATGGAACCAATAGCGGCGGCTTTGGCTTTGTTCCAGCTCCTGACAGTCTTGAACATTCCGATATGACCATCCTCTGTCAGGGTAAGTATGGGCTTTATATCAAGCATGGATGCCAGAAGGCTCCTGGCCTTTCCTATGCGGCCTCCTCTAACCAGGTTTTCCAAAGTCCTGGGAAGTATGAAGGCTTTAACCTTTTTGATCATCCTTTCTGTTTCTTCTATGATCTCCTGCTTGGAGCTTCCGCCAATATTCATCCTGGCTGCCCTTAACACTATAAGGCCCAGGGGGGCGTGTGCAGCTTTGGAGTTTATCACAGTTAGATCCTCGCCTTTCATATCCTCGGCTGCAAGCAGGGCGGAACCCATGGTCCCCGAAAGCTTATCGCTTATATGTATAGATATAATGCTTTTATGGTCTTTGAGGAGTTTCCTGTAAAGCTGGATAAAACTCCCGGGTGAAGGCTGGGATGTGGTGGGAAAATGGGGGGAATCCTTGATCTTTTGATAAAACTCCTCCATTGTAAGGGCGCTGCCGCCATCCTCATATTCTTCCTGGCCAAAATGTATGGTCAGGGGGATAACACTTATATTGTATCTCTTCCTCAGTACTTCCGGTATATCGGAAGTACTGTCAGTAACTATTGCTATATCAGCCATCGAGATCACTCCTTTTACCTTTCCAGAACCTATTCCAGTCGCCCCCGCTTGTCTGGAAAGCGATAAACAGGTAAAGGCAGGCGGCAAAACTCCCCAGCAGCATTATCAGTATGAACCAGGTAACCGAGATCCAGGCCGACTTTTCCCTGTAGATGACCCAGAAGGCAAAAATAAAAAACATAATATAGACATCTATAAGAGATATCTGCCCCCAGAGAAGCGACAGAAGTATGCTTCCTTCACTGGTAAATGTATTGGTGGCAAGCCCATAGACAAGAAGCCCTCCAAAACCTATGGCTCCTATCAGGGATAAAACCTTTCCTGCTTTCATAAAACTCCATTCATCTATTTGCCATTTACAAGCTTTTTTTCTTTTTAGGCGGCAGGGGAAAGAATTTGCTGGTAACTGCCGCATACTCCTGGTAATACCTGTTATCCCTGTATTTCTCCTCCAAAAGGGGTATACCTGAGACAAACAGGAGAAGTAGGGTTATGGTTATGGGGCTTATTGCTGCTATGTACCCGAATGGCACAGATAGAGCTATTATGAACAGACCCCACCAGGTCAAGGCTTCCCCGAAATAATTGGGGTGCCTGGTATATCTCCACAATCCGTTCCTTATGATCTTTCCCTTATTGGCCGGATCGGATTTGAATGCCTTGAGCTGGGCATCTCCTGCCGACTCGAATAAAAACCCCGCCATCCATACTGCCAGGCCGATAAAATCAAAGGCAGTGAACCCTCCCCGGCTGAAAGCATTTATTATTAAAAAGGATGAAGAAATCATTACCATAAAAATAGCCTGGACCATAAACAGCTGGAAAAAAGCCCTTAGGTCATGCCATCTGCCCCACTCTTTCCTGAAATTTGCATAGCGGAAATCTTCAGGCTTGCCCAGGTTTCTCCTTAAGATATGATAAAACAGCCTTAATCCCCATATTGTCACCAGGGCAGTGACAAGTATGGTGCGGAATCCGTAATTTCCCCCGTACACAAGGGAAAATATGGCTGTCAGTACGAATCCCAGGCCCCACCCTATATCTACCAGGCCGTTATTCTTGGCAAAAAACCCGATAAGGTAAAAAACGGTGAAATATGCAAAAATAAAGATTATTGACAGCCAGATGATGTCCATCATCTTATTCTCCTTAATATCCCCGATTATATTGTATTATATTTTAATAATTCCTGAAAAAAAGTCTTGTCCAGATAACCGCATCCAGAACTGCCGTGTGCAGGAAGAAAAAAGCACTTCCTATGACTGCCAGCCACCAGCTCCATCCTGATATCCTGGGGGTTATGGCGGCCATGCTTATAAGCATGAAAAGCGCTCCTATGGCTGTAAGTATGAGTACGGTCCTGATACCTGCCTCAAAACCGGGACCGGGATCCTTTACCATCCTTACAGTAAGAGTCATCCACAGGGCTGAAGGTATAAGGATGAGCAAATATACCACCAGGAAAAACCTGAAATCCAGGCCCGGCCATATCCTTATTGAAGCTGCATCCGCCCTGAAGAAAATGTAATAAGTAGTAGCCAAAAAACCTATGGCGGAAAGGACCATTCCCAGTGTATAAAGAGGTATGATATTTTTTGGCACTCCTCCCCATAATGCCTGTGCTCCTACCGGGTTTTTTACAGCGCCCGCAATATAGCTTCCCACCACACCTATGCCCCCCAGTATCACCACCAGGCCTATTATTATTTTCCAGGTCAACACCCCGCACCTCCCTGTCTTGGTTAATTATCAATATTCCAGCAATTCAGGATTGACTATCTCCAATCCCGCGCACCTTCCCCTGTCATCCATTATCAATCTGTTCTTCCTCCATAGCCTGATTCTTAGCACGGAATCTATACTTTCGGTTATCCTTCCTTCCATGGCTCCCATTACAGGAGATGCCAGTTCCCCGCTTTTATTCTTCCTTCCCTCCACTTCCAGCTTCAGGTCTTTGCGGGAAATGATTATTTTTATTCTATCACAATCCACCCGGTCATGGGTATTTTCTATTACTGCACCATTATAGGTGGCCATAATATAAAAATCATCCCCGTACATAAGACCGCATATAAAACCGGTAAATGACCTTCCCCTCCAGGGGATCTTTGCCACCGAAAGCATCAATGAGCAGGGATCATTATCATCAAAATTATTGGACTGAAGCCATATCCACCCTTCCGGGAAAGAGCTTCCCCAGTCCTTTTCTATATAACCCTTTCCTCCATCAAGGCCGGTAACATGGCCATTTGTTTCCAGAAAGCCTTCAAGGCGGTGGTCCATACTGATAACCCCGTGATAGCATTCCATAAAAGGTACAAATGAATACCATCCCATAGCCCCTGGGGAAATAAGGTTCCCGGGCCAAACTCTGCAGTCCTTAAACATAATATCTGCTTTCAGGGATATGTCCTCATGTATCAGGTCAAGGTTCATCCTGCTGGCAGAAAATATATTTTTTCCTATGGATATCCGGAATCTATCCTTCCGGTAGGAGAAATCTTTCATAGGGAATCTAAAATATGATGATGCGGCCCGTTTTCCATCCAGTAATTGGATAAAAGCATGGCTGCCGGTTTTTTTTATGGAGACACCAGGTATGACTGCGAATATGTTTTCCAGCCCTGGATCTACCAGTTTGAAATACCAGCCTTCAAAATAATCGTCTTTCCTGGCGGCTCCCTGAAATATGCCGGGACGCCAGAGTCTTTGGATCCTATACATATAATATCCATTCAGCAATTACATATGTATAGATTATATATTATAAAGTCCGGATCACAAAGAAGGCTCTGTATCGGTCAGCACCAGTTCCCTGTCCTTGAATATAAGCCTGTCTATCTTTGCGATTATCACCGAATCAACAGGTCTTTCATATGTCTGGCCGGTTGCCCTGGAAGAAGTACCGTTTGTCACCATTACCGTCTCCCCGGGACCCACCCCTATAAGGTCAGCTGATATATATGAACTCTCTGCATATGAACCATCAATATTCAATTCCTTGACCACCATGAGCTTAAAGCTTTTGTATGCAGGATCCTTTATAACTGATACTACATTTCCTATTACCCTGCCTATTATCATATTCTGCCCTCCTGGATATCAATGGAATCTATTATGGCAGTTATGGAGCAGTCTACTGGTATATTATGGTCTTCAAGGGCCCAGGTGGCCTGGAAGCTTTCTTCAAATGCCACAAATTCATCCAGGGCCACTCCCAGGGGGTCTATGGCAAAAAAAGGCCTGCCAGTAAGTTCCCCGGTCCCGGGGTCCACTATCTGAAGTATCTTAAAATCATATCCTTTAAGAGAAGGATGCTTGAATTCTGAATAAGTCTTCCCGATTACCTTTGCGCAGTTCATTTTAAGAATGAATACCTGTATTCAATATTAATATTCTCCACCCTGGCGGTTATAGCACAATCAATGGGCAGATCAGTATGGCCTTCTACTTTCCTGGCCCCGCTCCCGAACACTACAAGAACGATGTCGCCTTTACCCAGTCCCAGCCTGGTCTCCAGGGCTACAAACTGTTCCTGGCGCTCAGAAAAGTCCAGATTGAGCGCTTTTACCAGAAAAAGCTTGGAAGGATTAAGACTGGATTCCTTAACGGAGCAGGTAAGCTCTTTTATGATCTTTCCCAGGGTCAAGACAATGATCCTTTCAGGCTTTCAGGATCATCTATCCTGGCTATGATGGATGCATCAGTATGTGTAGGCCCGGTGATCTCAGTAAACCGGGAGCCGCTTCCTCCGGTTATGACCACAGTGTCATCCATGCCCACTCCTATGGCATCTATGGCGGCTATGTAATCATCTTTCAGGTCGAGACCGCTGTCCAAAAGCTGGATCATATAAAGCCTTACCGGCCTGAGCTCGTCAATTTTTGTGACTGATGTTATATTTCCTTTTACTTTACCTAATAGCATGATCAATCAATAAGGTTTATATCATCTACTTTTGCTACAATACAGAACCTGAT
>CAYZJW010000007.1:22415-30093 GCA_964478985.1 uncultured Actinomycetota bacterium | reverse complement strand
AGGCGGCGGGAATCGTTCTTTCGTCTCCCTTTGGTCGCTTACGTAAACGCAGACTCCTTTCGCTTCGCTTCAGTCCGTCTTTTCGATTCCGGGAAAACATGGATCCACCATGTTTTCCTTCTTAGCATCAGGCTGGGTGGTATAGAATAATAACTACTGGTGGAGGCGGCGGGAATCGAACCCGCGTCCGAAGATATTGCCGCAAAGGTTTCTACAAGCTTAGTCTATATTTTGATTCTCGCCTCCGCGGCCCCTATAGACACGGTCCGCATCGGCCAGTCTGCAAAAGTTTCCCCCTTACAACAGCAGACCCTTTATAAGGGGTATCCTGCTAATCGTCGCCCGCTGGAAGCCGCAGGAGCACTTCCGCAGACGTAGCAGCTTATTCTAAGCTGCTAGTGCATATTCGCTATTATCAGCGTTTATGTTTATTGTCCAGTTATTTACGAGTTCTGATACTCGGCTTGCCGCCTAAACTCAACCTATCCCCGTCGAATCCTTGATCGCCCCCATAATGGGTCTTTTTTCTTCGAGGCAGACATATAGTATACTATTTTCAGTATTTTTTCAAAGCCCTTTTTATCTCATGGGAATGTTCTTTTTCTATTATATCCATGCGCTTGTCCCTGCGGTTCTTGCCCTTGGCCAGGGCTATCTCGGCTTTTACCCTGTTCTTCTTAAAATAGAGCTTAAGGGGCACCAGGGTAAGGCTTTTATCTATAAGCTTTCCCTGCAGCCTGTCTATCTCTTTACGGTGCATAAGAAGTTTTCTTGACCTCCTGGGATCCATATCCTCTATGCGGCTGTTGGCATAGGGGGAGATATGCAGATTATGTAAAAATAATTCCCCGTTCTTCAACCGCCCATAACTATCCTTCAGGTTGACACGGTGGTCCCGGACTGACTTGACCTCGCTTCCCCATAATTCTATCCCGGCTTCATAACTGTCCATTATGAAGAAATCCCTTAAAGCTTTCTTATTGGTGGCAATAATATTACTGTGGGAAGTCTTTTTACCTTTTTTATTCTTTTTATTCAAGCCCGGCACCCTCTATCATCTTCTTTATCTCTTCAATTGCCCTCTCGAGCTGGATGTCTTCCGTATCTTCCGGAGTGAGCTCCACTTCGATATCCGGCACTATCCCGACTCCATCAATGGATACGCCAGAAGGAAGAAAATACCTGGCCGTGGTAAATTTTAGTCCTGAACCGTCAGAAAGTTCGTGTATGACCTGTACCGTACCCTTGCCGAAGCTTGTCTCACCTACAAGCAATGCCCGGTCGTTATCCTTTAATGCACCGGCAGCAAGTTCGGAAGCACTGGCTGAGAAACCATTTATCAGGACTATAACAGGTATTTCCAGATATTTTCCTTCCCTGGCAAAATACTCGTCTATCCTCTCCTTATCATCAGACCGTCCCCTGACCGTGACGATGGATCCCTCATCAAGAAAAAGGTCGCATACATCCACAGCATCATCAAGTGTCCCTCCCAGATTATTCCTGAGATCCAGTATCAGGGCTTCGGCTCCCCGGTCGATCAGTTTTTCAAGTTCAGAATCCAGAAGGCCGGCTCCATCGTCCTGAAAGCCGATATATTGTATATAGGCAATATTGTCATCGACCATCTCGGCAAAAACATTTGGAACATAAAAGCGCGCCCTGACCAGGGTAACCGTAAATGTCTCATCATCTGCAGGACGGTAAAATGTGATATCCACACTGGTGCCTTCCTCGCCCTTTATCATAGCTATTACATTTTCCAGCACCATGCCGCTTATATCCACTCCGTCCACCGCCTTTATGACATCTCCCTCCCTTATCCCGGCACTTCCAGCGGGCGTATCAGGAAGCGGCTTTACCACTACTATTCTGCCGTCTTCTTCCTGGGTGACTATGACTCCTATGCCGCTCATGGTGCCGCTGAATGATTCTGTTATCTTCTCATATTCCTCTACTGTAAAATAGTCGGAATGCCTGTCGTCCAGAAGAGAAAGCATCCCTTCTATGGCAGCCCTTAAAAGCTCCTGCCTGCTGTATTCCTGTGCAGCATCCTGCCTTATGAACTCAAGGGCTTCCTGGAAAGGTTTTATGCTGAACTTTCCTTTTATGGTGCTGGAGATATTGCTTATGATCCCCGGGCTTTCACCATCGCTGGAAGAAACATCCGGGGTCCTGCCGTTTATCCCAATAAAACCTATGTTTAAGGTATCAAGACTGAATCCGGCCCAGACTCCTGCCGAAAAAACGAATATCAATACCACTATGGAAACTATTGCCTTGATAATTATTTGCTTCATCTTATCACCAGGGGTATTCTATAGTATTATAAAAATTATTCCAGGTATTGCAGGGGGTTTTGTGCCTCTCCGTTTATCCTTACCTCGAAATGGAGATGGGGACCGGTGCTCCAGCCCGTGGAACCTACCAGACCTATTACCTGGCCCCTTTCCACAAACTGTCCCGTGGAGCACCTTATGCTTGAAAGATGCGCATACCTGGTAGCAAAACCGCCGCCATGGTAAAGAAGTACGGTATAGCCATAACCGCCGGAATAACCTGCCTGTATTACCTGGCCTCCGTCACCGGCTTTTATCAGTGTCCCATGACCCGCAGCAATGTCCAGGCCGGCATGAAACCTGCGCACTCCGAATATAGGGTGTATGCGGTAGCCAAAGCCGGACCTTATGCTGCCTGCTACCGGCCACATGAACTTTCCCGAGGGAGCTGTCCCGTATTTATAGCTCTCCAGTATCCTGGTTACTTCTGCTTCCTGTATCTCGAGTTCCTTTTCCATGGCTATCAGGGCGCTCTTATTGGCCCTGGTCTGGCTGAGGAGTCCTTTTTTTTCTCCGTAAAGCTCTTCTATTTCATCAGTCTTGGCCTGTGACTGGGCTACCAGCCGTTCTATCTTTTCCTTATGCTCCTTTTGGGTCTCCCTGAGGTCTATGATGGATTTCTTTATCCCCAGGGTTGCATCCCTCTTTTCCTTTATACTTTCTACATGTTCCATATCCTGCCGGGCAAAAAGGCTCATAAGCTTCATCCGGGAAATAAATTCTATGAAATCTCCCGCCTTGAGCAGAACTTCCAGTATATTGCTGCCGCCATTCTTGTAGATCTGGGCAACCCTGTTGTTTAATATGCGGACCTTTTCCGAAAGTTCTCCTTCTATCTGCTTCAGTTCCTCTTCCTTTACCACAAGTTCTATGGTGGTCCTGTCCATTCCTGATTTTGCCTCAGCTAACTGGCCGTTTAAACCGTCGAGTTCCAAAAGCGCTCCCAGCAGCTGCTCCTCTACCTCATTCACCTCGCCTTTGTATTGACTCTCTGTCCTGGAAAGCTCATCTATCTGTTTCTGCATCTCTTCCCGTTCCTCCTGGATCTTTTCCAGTTCCTCTTCCAGGGATTGAGCCTGTCCGTTTCCTTCACTGCTGAAAACAAATATGCCGGAAAGCATGAAAAAAAGACTTATGAAAGTTATGATATGTCTTAGCAGGGCTGATCTCATATTTCAAGTCAAATATTTTTAAGTCTTTACATATCTTCTCAGGGCTATGGCGCTGCTTATTATCCCCAGTAATCCGCCCAGTACCAGTATGCCGGCATATATATAGATAATAATATTGCCGCTTCCCAGTATGGCAAGATCCTTTACCCTCATGGTGTCTACTATTACCCTTTCCCCCCTTATAAGGAGGAACCTTGACAGGAAATACAAAAGCACTACCGATATTGTGCTTCCGAAGAAACCTTCAAAGAAACCTTCAAAAAGAAAAGGCATCCTTACAAACCAGTTGGAAGCCCCCACAAGCTTCATCACTTCGATCTCTTTGCGCCTGGCATATATGGAGAGTCTTATGGTATTAAAGATAAGCACTATGGTAGCCAGCAGCAGCACTACGATTATCAGCAGTCCTATGGTGCCGATTATAGCGGTTATAGAGAAAAGCCTCCTGACATATGTCTGGCCGTATACAACATCATTTACCCCTTCTATATAGTTGCCGTCCTTATCCATGAAGCGGAGAGCCACCAGCTCCACTTTTTCCGGGTCATTCAGGGTTATCTCATAGGAAGCAGGAAGCGGGTTCCCCTGCATCTCCTTTAGTATATCACTGCCTTCATTCTGCTGCTTGAACTGCTCAAGAGCCTGTTCCTTGGACACATAGGCTATGGAACCAGTCTCTTCCCAGCTAAGTATCTCATCTTCAATATACTGCTTCAGCTCGGCAGTTATATTATCTTCCAGGTAAACCGCCAGCTCAACCTGCCCCCTTATGGAATTTATTATCCCCTGGATATCATATACCAGCACCGCGAAGAAACCTACGATAAAAAGGGTTATGGCAACGGTGGTTATGGCTGTAAATGCCATCAGAAAATTCCGCTTGAAGCTTACAAAGGTCTCACTGAAATAATACCTGGGCCTAAACATGGTCAGTCTCCGTAAACTCCTCTCTTCTGGTCCCTGATTATCTCTCCTTCTTCCAGCTCGACCACTCTTCTCCTCATGGAGTTTACAATACTTCTGTCATGGGTAGCCATCACTACAGTGGTACCGATAAGGTTTATCCTGGAAAGTATCTTCATTATTCCCTCCGACGTAGCAGGGTCCAGGTTACCCGTGGGTTCATCCGCCAGCAAAATGGGAGGCCTGTTGACAAATGCCCTGGCAATTGAGATCCGCTGCTGTTCTCCCCCGGAAAGCTGGTGGGGGTATGACCTCTCCCGGTTATGAAGTCCTACCAGCTTGAGTACCTGGGGCACCTGTACTTTTACCTCATAGCCGGGCCTGCCTATTACTTCCAGGGCAAAGGCCACATTCTCAAAAGCTGTCTTATTGGGAAGAAGCTTAAAATCCTGGAATACACAGCCTATATTGCGCCTTAGCTGCGGTATCCTGCTGTTCTTCAGGTTGCAGATATTCCTGCCGGCAATAAAGATGCTGCCGCTGGTCTCCTCTATCTCCTTGATGAGAAGTTTTATAAATGTAGATTTTCCTGAGCCGCTGGGGCCAACCATGAACAGGAATTCTCCTTTTTCGATACTAAGGCTTATATTTTTGAGGGCAGCTGTATCATTTTCATATATCTTGCTGACATTTTTGAATTCTATCATCTTCATAATGTTTTTTGACCAGCTCCCAGACAGGCACCAGGCCTGATTTTAATTATGTAGAGTTTACTCTGAGACCAGCTTTTTTTCAAGAAATCCCCTGACCAGCGGATCGATATTCCCGTCAAGTACTGATTGTATGTCGCCAATCTCCACCAGGCTCCTGTGGTCTTTCACCAGCTGGTATGGCATCATGACATAACTCCTTATCTGATGTCCCCAGCCTATGTCCTTTTTCTCGCCCCGGAGCCTGTCTATCTCCTCCTGCTTCTTCTTCTCTTCCAGCTCCAGCAGTTTGGACTTGAGTATCTGCATGGCTGTCTGCCGGTTCAACAGCTGAGACCTCTCGTCCTGGCACTGGACGATAGTATTTGTGGGAATATGGGTTATCCGGACTGCGGAATCCGTGACATTTACATGCTGGCCCCCGGCTCCGGTAGACCTGTATGTCTCTATCCTTAAGTCTTCCTTGTCTATTTTAATATCAATATCATCTTCTACCAGCGGTATGACATCCACCGAAGCAAATGAGGTATGTCTTCTTTTCGATGAATCAAATGGGGATATCCTTACCAGCCGGTGTATGCCTTTCTCGCCGCTCAGCAGTCCGAAAGCATTCTTTCCAGATACAGTAAAAGTTATGCTCTTTATACCTGCTTCATCCCCTGGCTGTCTGTCTGTTACCCGATAGGCGAATCCCCTTTTCTCTATCCAGCGGGAATACATCCTGAAAAGCATCTCGGCCCAGTCGGCTGATTCGGTACCGCCGGCTCCGGGATGGATGCTTACCACGGCCGGATAGCTGTCATATTTTCCTGACAGCATGGCTTTCTCCTCCAGGTCTGCCATCTCAGTCTCTGAGCGCCCCAGGTTATCCCGGAGTTCCCGGGCAAGACTCTCATCCTCTTCCATCTCAAGAAGTTCCATGGCAGCAGAGGCATTTTCAAGCATTTCCCCAATATTGTCCACGGCATCGACAATTTCCCCTATTGCGGTTATCTCGCGGGTCACTTTCTGGGCTTTTTCCTGATTATCCCAGAAACCAGGCGACATAGTCTGTTCCTGGAGCTTTTTCCGGACGGCGGTCTTATTATCTATTTCAAAGACAGTTCCTGAGATAGACAAGCTTCTTTAACAGTTCGTCATACTTGCTCTTTAATTCGTCCAGCATTTTTCCTCCTAGAAATTATCGGTTCCTGACAGTTTAGCACATAAATATGTTTTTATTATTTTTTTATATCTAATTCCAGGTTTCTTTTGATCTACTTGATACTTTCCTTGCCCACATCAGCTTCAGTTGCATAATCTTCCCAATTACTAAGTACTCCAAGGACTTGTCCTATAATGCCTTCGGATGATTTTATATTGTTTTCTTCTCCAATTGCCAGCAGGTCCCTGTATTTTATTTTTTCCCTCTTTCCATTTATGGACAACTGATGCCTGCTTGTCCATTTACCTTCAGGATCATGATTATATATCATGTTTCATTATTAATATAATAATTTGAAATAGCAATGCAGTTGTATGGCTGCATTAAGTCACTTTATTGCAATTAATACAGTAAATTGACTGCATTAATATAATATGTAGGCTTTTCTGGAGCTTCTATTTTGTCAGAAAAACAGATTTCCTTCATCCGTGCGGTCTATTGGCCGCAGCACTTCTTGTATTTCTTGCCGCTGCCGCAGGGGCAGGGATCATTGCGGCCGACCTTATTTATATCGGCCCTTACCGGCTGCCTGCTTTTTTCTTCAGGAGCTGACGGTCCGCTGGTAGAGACATTGCTGAGCTGCTGTTCCTGATCCTTCAGTTCACTTCTGACAGCTACTATCCTGGCATTAAAAAGCAGTTTTATGGTATCAAACTTTATCTCATCTATAAGCTGTTTAAACAGGTTAAATGCCTCATGCTTATACTCCACCAGGGGATCTTTCTGGGCAATGGCCCGGAGTCCGATCCCTTCCTTGAGATAATCCATCTCCAAAAGATGACCCTGCCACATATTGTCGATGACATTCAGCATGACCATCTTTTCCAGGCGTCTTATGGTCCCGGGAGGATGTTCGTCTTCCCTTTCCCTGTAAAGCTCTCTTGCCCTGCCGGCCAGTTCCTGTTTAAGTGTCTTCCTGTCCCAGCGGTCTTGTATCATAATGTCCCTGTCCAGGCTGCCGGACAGGCTTTCCTTTTTGAATATGGCGCCGAGCAAGTTCTCCAGGCCCTCCAGGTCCCACCTTTCCGGATACTGGTTTTCATTTATGTGAAAATCTACACTGGCATCTATGACATCTTCCAGCATCTTTATGGCCGCTTCCCTCAAGTCCTCCTGCTCCAGGATGTTTTTCCTTCGTGTATAGATGACCTCCCTCTGCTTGTTCATCACGTCATCATACTGGAGAACATGCTTCCTTATCTCGAAGTTCCTTCCCTCGACCTGTCTCTGGGCATTCTCTATGGACCTGGTTATTATCGGATGCTGTATGGGCACATCGTCAGGGAAATTAAAAGTCTGCATGACACCATGTATCCTGTCTGAGCCGAAAAGGCGCAGCAGGTCGTCCTC
>CAYZJW010000007.1:1167-22315 GCA_964478985.1 uncultured Actinomycetota bacterium | reverse complement strand
ACCAGTACCGGCTGGCCCTTTTCATAGCGGCTGGCTATATCTTCTACCGCCATATTGAATTTTATATTCTCATCCTTGTATATAAGGTCAGGAAGATCCTGCCTGATCATGGGCATATTTGTAGGTATGACCACTGTCTCCAGCTTGTATATATGCCTGAACTCACCGGCTTCGGTTATGGCAGTACCGGTCATCCCTGCCAGTTTTTCATACATCCTGAAATAATTCTGGATGGTTATAGTGGCAAGTGTCTGGTTCTCATCCCTTATCCTGACACCTTCCCTGGCCTCTATTGCCTGGTGAAGGCCTTCGCTATACCTTCTTCCCGGCATAAGCCTTCCGGTGAACTCATCCACTATGACTATCTGCCCGTCCTTAAGCATATAGTCTACGTCCTTTTTGAAAAGATACCTGGCCTTAAGCGACTGGTTGAGTGCATGTATGATGCGGAAGTTCTGGGGGCTGTACAGGTTGTCCAGGCCGGTCATCTTCTCTACCTTTTCCACGCCTTCCTCGGTTATGGCTACAGTCCTGGCTTTTTCATCTATGTCAAAATCTACATCCTGCTCCAGCCTGGGCACCAGGCGGGCGAACTTCTGGTAAAGTTCAGTAGTGCCGCTGGCGACCCCGGAGATTATGAGGGGGGTCCTGGCTTCATCGATCAGGATGCTGTCCACCTCGTCTATTATGGCGAAAGGGTGCCCCTGCTGGACCATGTCATCTTTGCGCAGCACCATATTGTCCCTGAGATAATCAAAGCCGAACTCATTATTGGTGCCATGGATCACATCACACAGGTACTGCTGTTTCTTATCAGCCTTGTCCATGCCGTTCTGCAGCAGTCCCACCTTCAGCCCCAGAAATCCATAGACCGGACCCATCCACTCGCTGTCCCTTTTGGCCAGGTAGTCATTTACCGTTACCATATGGGTGCTTTTACCCATGATGGAATTCAAATATACCGGAAGGGTGGCTGCAAGGGTCTTTCCTTCACCGGTCTTCATCTCGGCTATCTTTCCTTCGAAGAGTACTGCCCCTCCCATTATCTGGACATCAAAATGCCTCATATTGATAATGCGCCTGGCAGTTTCCCTGACCACGGCAAATGCTTCCGGCATAAGGTCTTCCGCACCCTGTCCGTCTTTGAACCTTTTTTTAAACTCCGCCGTTTTTTCCGAGAGCTGGCTGTCAGATAATGAACTGGTATTATCTTCCAGGCTATTTACCGACCTTATCAGTTCATCATATCTTTTAAGGCTCTTTCCTTCTCCGGCCTTAAGCAATCTTGTAAGTTTAGAAAACATCTAACACTTCCTGTTTTATTTTTTTCTGTATCAGATGGTAGGCTCTATAAGTCCGTAATTTGAGTCTTTCCTCCTGTATACTACTGCAGTCCTTTCGGTCTCGGAGTTAATAAAAACAAAGAAATCATGACCGATGAGCTCCATCTGTATAACTGCTTCCTCGGGCGATATGGGCTTCAGGGTAAAAGTCTTTGTCTTGACTATGGAATCCCTTATCTTGTCCTCGATATTCTTTGATTCCCCGGTGCCCAGCCTGCCGATATCAACAGGGGATGCTTCTTTATTGTGGTTTTTCCTGCCCCTTTTTATTAATTTATCCCTGTATTTCTTTACCTGCCTCTCAAGCTTTCCGGCGGCCTTGTCTATAGCCTCAAAGAAGTCGGTGCCGGCATCTGCCACCCTGATAACAGAGCCGGAAGCAAATACAGTTATCTCTGCCTCCTTATTATCAGTTATCCTGGGATTCTTTTCTACTTTGAACTTGACCTCTATCTTGGTAGCCTGGTCCAAAAACTTCTCTATCCTGTTCTTTATCTTTTTCTCTGAATACTGCTTGATCTTGTCATTGAGGTCGACATGCCTGCCCTTTACGATATACTCCATTAGCATCCTCCTTTTTCTATTAAATATAAATCCCCGGACCTTTTTGGCCAAAGATAGATAAACTACAATACTATTACATTTTTTGCAAAATATCCCCTCTCGTCGACTGCCAGCTCAAACTCCACTTCCTGCCCTTTCTCCAGGCGGCGGAATCCCCCGGACTGGATGCAGGAATGGTTTACAAAGACTTCTGCCTCTCCTGAAGGCGTATCGCTGCTGATAATAAAACCAAAGCCTTTTTCCGGGCTGAACCATTGTACCTTACCCCTTGTCTTACCCATCATGCTCCCCTGGCAAGAGTTATCAAATAGATATTGCCTGCCCCTGCCTGCCGGACTATACGGCATATCTCATTTAAGGTGCTGCCCGTTGTCCAGACATCATCGATAAGCAGGATATTCCTGTTTCTTGCAGCCAAACAGTCCCTTATCTTGTAACAGTCCAGTATATTTAACCTTCGTTCGGCAAGCCCCAGTTCTCCCTGGCGGCGGGGCTTTCTTAGCCTTATTATATTGGCAGCAAAGGGTATCCTTTTTACCCTCGAGAAACTGCCGGCAATAAGATCCATATGCTTTCCCGGGACTGTGTCAACATAATCTATCTTCTTTCCGTAGAAATACCTGTCATAGACTTCCGACAGGAAACCGGCCAGGATATCCTTCAATCCATAGACCCTGCCGTACTTAAACTCCCTTATTATCTTTTTCATATTGCCTGCATATACTGCATAAGACCTGTGGGAGGTGAAATGATACTCCTGCCGCCTGCACATGCTGCATCGTCCTTCCGGCGGCGCCGAAAGCGGCTTACCGCAGCGGCTGCAGCTTTCCAGGCTGCTTATTGGTTTTATTCCGGCCATACATTCCCGGCAAAGGCCGTCTGCCGAGATCTGTCCGCATACTGCACATACCGGCGGCATGGCCGCATCTTTCAGAAAGTTTATTATACTTGTCTTTAACAAATCAGGTTATATCTTATTCTTCCTCAGTATTTTTCCTGTCGATATCTATAATTTTATTGGACATTATCTTGACGGAAGGGTGTATCTTTATGCCGTCCTGAATAATGCTCCTGGAGCCTATTACTGCTTTTTCCAGGACCGATGCATTGTCTTTTATCTCGGAACCGTAGCCGATTATGGCTCCTATAAGCGATGCATCCTTTCCTATATATCCGCTGCCCCATTTGATGCCCCGGTAAAGTATCGCCCTTTCATCCACGATGGTATTATTACCCAGGATTATGGGGCCGTACAGCTTGGCGCCCTTTTTTATAGTGCAGTCATCCCCTATGCATACGGGCGGTATTATGGTGACATCTTCCTGGATGCTGCAGTTCTTGCCTATCCATACCCCTTCTTTCAGCTTTTTACCGGCTATTCTTACATCTACCTTGCCTTCAAGTGCATCAAAATTACCCTGCTGGTATTCATCCAGGCTTCCCACATCATTCCAGTATTGTCCATGCTTGTATCCATAATATGGTATGTCTTTTTCCAGAAGGTCCGGGAACAGGTTTTTCCCGAAATCATAGAACTGGCCCCGGGGAGGCATAAACCTGAATACATCGGGTTCAAATAAATATATGCCGCTGTTGGCAAGATCTGATCTTGCCTCGCCGCTTAAGGGTTTTTCCTGGAATCCGGTTATCCTTTTGTCCCGGTCAAGGATGACTACTCCATACTGCGACGTGTCTTCCACCTGGGTAAGGACCAGGGTGCCCACTCCCTTTTTTTCTTTATGGTATTCATAAGCTCCTGTAAGATCTATGTCTGTAAGGGCATCGCCTGATATTATAAGGAAAGTCTGCCCTTGGAAGAAGTCCTCCACATTCTTTACTCCCCCGGCTGTCCCCAGAAGTTCCTTCTCATAAGAATAGACTATACTGACACCCCATTTGGATCCGTCCCCGAAATGGTTTTTTATCTCGTCGGGAAAATAATGGAGATTGCATACGATATCCCTGAATCCATGCCTGGCCAAAAGGTTGATTATATGCTCCATAACCGGCTTATTCACTATGGGTGCCATAGGCTTGGATATAAGGTCGGTCAGAGGCCTGAGTCTTGTCCCCAGCCCTGCTGCCAGGACCATTGCCTTCTTGTCTGCCATGATATTTCTTTAAACCACCTTTTTTCTATTATCAAATATCTTTTTGATGTTTTTGTCAAATGGAGGATATATTGCTCCCGCTTCGGTCACGATAGCTGTAATATTCTCCGCCGGAGCCACGTCAAAGGCAGGGTTTCTCACCGGCATATAATCAGGGATTATGGGATTTCCCAGGATCTCCCTCACTTCCTTTTCATCCCTCTGTTCTATGGGGATATCCTCTCCGCCGGCGGTATTTATGTCTATGGTGGAGACAGGCGCCGCTATGAGGAAGGGTATGCCGTAATACTTTGCCATGATCGACAGCCCCAGCGTGCCTATCTTATTGGCGCTGTCGCCATTTGCAGCTATCCTGTCTGCACCTACCACTACTGCGTCCACTTCTCCCCTGGACATATAATAACCGGCCATATTGTCGGAGATTATAAAGAATGGTATTTTTTCCTGCTGCATCTCCCAGGCAGTCAGCCTGGCTCCCTGCAGGAATGGCCTGGTCTCGTCCACGATCACGTTTTCAATCCTGCCTGCTTTATGTAGGCTCCTGATAATGGCCAGCGCCGTACCGTAGCCCGATGTTGCCAGCGCTCCTGCATTGCAGTGGGTAAGGATCTTCAGCCTGCCCGGAATTCTTTCCAGGGCTTTAAGCCCGTTTTCCCCCAGGAGGTAATTGGTCCTTAGATCTTCTTCCTCTATTGTCTCTGCTTCCTGCAATAGCTTTTCCCTGATGGCTTCAATACCGAGAAAGCTGTTTTCCCGGACCACCTTCTTCATCCTGTCCAGGCCCCAGAAAAGATTCACTGCAGTGGGACGGGTCCCGGAAAGCTCTTTTATCCTGTCATCCATAAAGGCCAGGAATTCTTCCCGGCTGCTGCCTTCAAACTCCATGGCGGCTATGGCCGCTCCGTATGCGGCTGTCACTCCTATGGCAGGGGCGCCGCGCACCACCATCTCCCTGATGGCCCGGCATACATCTGCGGTACTGGCACACTTGAAATACACTTCTTCAAAGGGCAGCCTCCTCTGGTCTATGAGCTTCAGCACCGGTCTTTCCCATATCATGGTGCATACTTTGGAATCCCCGGAATATTTGCTTAAGTCCCCATTTCCCATGACCTCAGGTACTCCTCCTGTTCCGGTGTGAGTTTGTCTATTTCAACTCCCATGCTCTCAAGCTTCAGCCGGGCTATTTCCCTGTCTATATCCTCAGGTACTACATATACCTTCTTTTCCAGCATCCCCCTGTTTTCATATATATACCTGGCAGAAAGGGCCTGGTTGGCAAAGCTCATGTCCATCACGCTTGCCGGGTGTCCTTCTGCCGCCCCCAGGTTTACCAGCCTTCCCTGGGCCAGCACATATATCCTCCTGCCGTCATCCATCAGGTATTCTTCTACAAAGGGCCTTACTTCCCGGACAGACTTGCTGTTGGCCCTGAGGTAGCCCAGGTCTATCTCGGCGTCAAAATGCCCTGAATTTGCCACTATGGCCATGTCCCTGCAGTTTGCCAGTATATCTTTTCCTATGACATTCTTATTGCCGGTAACCGACAGGAATATATCTCCGGCCACTGCCGCTTCCGTATTCTTCATGACGTCAAAACCATCCAGTTTCGCCTCTATGGCACGTATGGGATCCACTTCCAGCACTATTACCGATGCTCCCATGCCTGCTGCCCTCATAGCAACTCCCCGTCCGCACCAGCCATAGCCTACCACTACGAATTTCTTTCCCGAAAGCAGCATATTGGTGGCCCTGAGGATGCCGTCGATGGTGCTCTGGCCCGTACCATACCGGTTGTCAAAGAAGTGTTTTGTCCTGGCATCATTTACTGCGATTATGGGATAATGGAGCACTCCGTTGGCCTGCATGGATTTCAGCCTTATTACTCCGGTTGTGGTCTCTTCGGTGCCGCCGTATACATTGTCCAGGAGGTCCTTCCTCTTGCTGTGGATGGTAGATATCACATCTGCCCCGTCATCCATCGTGATCTGCGGGCCCATGCCCAGGACACTGTCTATATGTGAATAATAGGTCTCATTGTCTTCTCCTTTTATGGCAAATACACTGATGCCGTAATCAGCTACCAGTGAAGCCGCTACATCATCCTGGGTGGAGAGGGGATTGGAGGCGCACAGAGCGGCATTTGCTCCTCCCGCCTTTAGCGTCCTCATAAGGTTTGCCGTCTCCGAGGTCACGTGAAGGCAGGCGCCGATATTCAATCCTTTAAGGGGTTTTTTTTCCTCAAATTCAGCCCTGATATCCCGGAGTACCGGCATATCCCTGTCTGCCCATTCGATCTTGTTTTTTCCCTGTCCCGCAAGTCCGGGATCTTTTACGTCATAATCCATTCAAATACCTTTCTGTTTGTAAAACCATTTTTCCTTATGCTTAATAGACTAAAACCCCTGGACATTTGTTTTAGCTGTTTTCCTGTCAGTCAAGTTTTGCCAATTCTTTTTTCAGTGATTCTATCTTTTCCACCGGCGTGGGGTCTATACCATTGAGTATGGCGTGATATACGGAAGCGATATCGCCCAGGTAAAGAGAAGATAATGCTTTTGCCAGTTTTGACTTTCCTTCCGCCATCAACTGTATGATGCTTCCCGTATTACTACCCAGCTGGTCCAGGGTCACATCGATCCTGGCCTTCATCTTTGGCGGCTCGTCCGGATCCCTGAAAGTTATGACCACAAAGTCCCTGGTGATGCCGGAAAGCCTTTCCCATCCCACAGTCTCATTATGGTTCAGTTCGGCAAAACTGTTCCACCAGCACGGAGTCTTGCCGTTTTCGTTTATCTCGCATTTCAGCCTGTATGCCAGGGCGGCATATATGCCTTCGGAACCATATACTATGGGGAGCCTGTCCCCTATCTCCACCGCCAGCTTCTTTGCCGGGTTTTTAGCAGCAGGCATATTCCGGTTATATGATTCCGATCTTTCCTTTATGAGGCCCAGGGCTTCATCTTCATCCATTTCATCTATATCTATCAGCCCCAGCTTATCAAGGGCCAGGTATGCGGGATAGAAAAGATAGCCTATGGCCCCCCTGGGCTGGAGTCCCGCGGGTACTTTTATCAGGGCATATCCTGAGCCGAAAGCCACTTTTTCCAGCCTGCCCCCGGAGCATTCTACAAGTATATGTGAACCCCTGTTGATACCCTGGCCCAGGGCATTCAGGGTCTCCTCCGTATTTCCCGAATAGCTTACTGCCATGACCAGCCAGCCTTTTCCTATGAATGCAGGCAGTTCATAGCCTTTTACCACTTCTACCGGTATCTTTATCTCATCTGCCGCCAGAGCTTTTATAATGTCCCCGGAAAAACCGGAACCTCCCATGCCCAGGATGGCCAGGCCCGTAAACTTTTTTCCGTAAAGACTGGAAAGATCAGTGCCGGCGATGATATCCTTTGACTCTGCCAGCTGTCCATAGAAGCCTTCTTCCGCCTCCAGCATGCCGCCGGGGTCTATCTCTCTTATCCTCTTCAAATCATCCAGGTCATTCATCCAGGTTATCCTTTCGTCTTTAAAATATATTTATAGTTCATCCATTATGGTCCTGCCTATATCCTGGAGCCTCCGGGAACTGTCAATACTGTCTCCTTCGCTGTATATCCTTACTACAGATTCCGTGCCTGAAGGCCTTATCATGACCCAGTTATACTCGTCCAGGGGATATTTATATCCGTCTATGGTTATTACTTCCCTTACTCCGGCATTCTTCAGTATCCCGGGTATGCCGCTTCCCAGTTTTTTTATAAGTTTCTTTTTCTTATCGGCATCTATCTCATAATCTGTCCTCTGGTAATCAAAGTAGCCGTATTCGCTGTATATATCATCCAGGATCTGGTTGGCTGTCTTTTTCTCCCGGCAGATAAGCTCCAGCAGCCTCAGCCCCATTATCATGCCGTCGCGTTCCGGGATATTGCCGTATGACCACAGGCCTCCGCTTTCCTCGCCGCCCATTATAACTCCGCCCTCCAGGATCTTTTCCCCGATATATTTAAAACCTACCGGGGTGGTCTCCATTTCCAGGCCGTTTCCGGCACATATCCTGTCGATGACCGATGAAGTGGTGACTGTCTTTATGACCCTTCCCTTTAGCCCCCTTCTGACGGCAAGGTCCCTGAGTATCATGGCAAATATGTGATGGGAACTTATATAATTGCCTCCGTCCCCCAGCGCCCCTATCCTGTCTCCGTCTCCGTCCAGGCATATTCCGAAACTGCAGCCGGTGTCTTTCATGACCTGGACCGCCTGGTCAAGATTGTCCCCTATTGGTTCCGGATTGATGCTCCCGAATCCGGGATTGACTTCTGAATGCACCAGGGTCACACCACCGGGTCCAAGCCGTGAAAGGATCCTGTTGAATATATCCTGGGTGGCTCCGTACATGGGTTCGAAAAGAAGCCCGAAGCCGAAGCCCTTAATAATATCCATATCCACCTGGCCCAGGGCATGGTCGATATATTCGCCGGAAAGGTCATCCAGGGTTATATTTCCCGGCCTGGAGCTCCTGTTTCCGGACAAAGCTTCATGATGCCGGGGGTCCCTGTTTACCTCTTCTACATATGCTTCTATCTCCTTTACCATATCCATTGTGGCAGATCCCCCGAAAGGCCCCTTTATCTTGTAGCCGTTATAATAATAGGGGTTATGGCTGGCGGTTATCATTATGCCCAGGTCGGCTCCGGCCTTTACCACCGCAGTTGAAACCGTGGGAGTAGGAGTCATCTCTTTAGCCAGTATGACCTCTATATCATTCAGGCTGAATATATCAGCAGCAGCGGCAGCGAACCTGTCCGACATGAACCGTGAGTCATAGCCTATTACTACCAGGGGAGACTTTTTATTTGTGTTCCCCTTGAGATATCCAGCTGCCCCCTGGGATACGATACGCACCCTTTCCATGGTAAAATCATCGGAGATAATACCTCTCCAGCCATCGGTGCCAAACCTGATTTTGCGGTTATCCATGCTGTTTATACCTGCTTTCTGGTCATGTGCTGCTTATGCCATTTTCTTCAGAAGATCATAATCTGCTTTTACCATAAGGTCCACCAGCTGGTTGAAGCTTACCCGGGGTTTCCAGCCCAGGACCTTTTTGGCTTTGGTGCTGTCACCTACCAGCAGATCCACTTCGGCCGGCCTCAGGAAACGGGGATCCTTTTTGACATACCTGGTATGATCAAGGTCCAGGCATTTGAAAGCGGCATCAACCCATTCCCCTACAGTATGGGTCTTTTCGGTGCTTATGACATAATCATCGGCATTTTCCTGCTGCAGCATCATCCACATGGCCTCCACATAGTCCTTTGCATATCCCCAGTCCCTTTTGGAATCAAGGTTTCCCATATAAAGGGCGTCGGCCATGCCCAGCTTTATCATGGCCGCATGATAGGTCACCTTCCTGGTAACGAATTCAAGACCCCTCCTGGGCGATTCGTGATTGAACAGTATGCCGCTGGAGCAGTGCATATCATAGCTTTCCCTGTAATTTACGGTCATATAATGGCCGTAGACCTTGGCTACCCCGTAGGGGCTTCTGGGATAGAAGGGCGTTGTCTCTTTCTGGGGAACTTCCCTTACCTTGCCGAACATCTCCGAGCTAGATGCCTGGTAGAACCTTATCTTCCGGTCAAGATGCCTTATAGCCTCCAGCATCATGGTAACTCCTATACCGGTACACTGTCCTGTAAACACCGGCTGGCTCCAGGAGGTGGGCACAAAGGACATGGCTGCCAGATTGTATATCTCATCCGGCTTTGCCTCCTTCAGTGCATCTATTATGGAAAGCTGGTCCAGAAGATCTGCCTGGACGAATTTAAGCCTGTCTTTTATGTGTTCTATCCGGTTTAAGTTCTCAACCGAGGACCTTCTTACCATCCCGTAGACATCATAGCCCTTTTCCAGCAGGAATTCCGCCAGGTATGAGCCGTCCTGACCCGTTATTCCGGTTATCATAGCTCTCAATATATCCCCCTTGATCTATTTCTATGTTAAAAGCTAGAATTTTATCTGCCCTTCCTCCACGGCAGAATTTATATTTATCTTTATTCCGTTTTCCAGCACATTATCCCTCTGGATAACGGTATTGTCGCCTATGACCGAAAGCCCGCCTATATGGACGCCTTCGGCCAGCTTTACATTATGAGATATTATAGAATCGTTTATGACGCAGTTTTTGCCTATGGTGCAGTTATCGAATATGACTGCCCCCGATACCCTGGCTCCGCTGCATATGCGGCAGTTTTTCCCGATGACCGACAGGGGCGCCACGCTGGCTGCTTTTTCAATAACAGTACCTTCTCCCACTAACAGCGGTCCCGACTGGAAACAGCCCTCTTCATATGTTACTTTCTCTCCCAGGTAGATCTCATCCTTGAACTCTGCATAGGGATATCTGTATTTTATCTTTCCCAGGGCTATATCATGATGGGCTGCCAGGTATTTTTCAGGAGTGCCCACATCCAGCCAGTAGTCATCAGACACATAGCCGTATACCTTGCGGCCTTCCTTAAGGGCCTGCGGGAAAAGACCTCTCTCGAATGAATAATTCTTTCCGGCAGGCGCCAGATCCATCATATAAGGCTCGATAATATAGGTGCCGGCGTTTATGAGATTGGTGACTACCTGGTCTGTGCCGGGCTTTTCCAGGAATTGTATTACCCTGCCTTCATCATCGATGGGTACCAGTCCGTATGCCGAAGGGTCTTCTACCGGAGTAAGGGATATGGTTATATCGGCGCCTTTTTCCCGGTGGAACTCCTGCATGGCGGCAAGGTCCAGGGAAGTCAGGATATCGCCGTTAAACACCATAAAAGGTCTGCCTTCCAGCCAGTCTTCCACATTTTTTACTCCCCCGCAGGTGCCCAGCGGGCTTTCTTCCGTCACATAGGTAAGGTTCAGGCCGAACTTCTTTCCGTCATCAAAATAATCACTGAATATGTCCGGCAGATAGCAGGTAGAGAATATTATGTCTGTCAGTCCATGCGACTTGAGCCAGTTTACAAAACTATGCATAAAGGGACGGTTCATAAGCGGAAGCATGGGTTTGGGATTAAGGCAGGTTATGGGCCTCAGCCTGGTGCCCCGGCCCCCTGCAAGTATTACTGCCTTCAACTTTTCTTTCCTCTTCCTGTTCTTATCATTTTCCTCCACCAGTCCAGTATATCTGACAGCGATTCATCCAGTTTATACTGGGGCTGCCATCCTGTCTCAGCCGCCAGCCTGGAATTGTCTCCATAGATAGCAGGTATGTCTATGGGCCTGAACTTATCCTTGTCCAGTTTTATCTCTATATCTTTCCTGCGGGAAAGAGCGATCAGCATCTCCAGCAGCGAAGACACCTTGACCGGTATTCCCGAGCATACATTATATGCCTGCCCCGGCTTCCCCCGGTTCATTATATGCCAGTAGGCTTTCGCCACATCCCTGACATCTAAAAAATCCCGGCTGGAATCCAGGTTTCCCACTTTTATCACCGGTTCCTGCTTCCCGGCTTCTATAAGCGCCACCTGCCTGGCGAAGTCCGAGCATACGAAACCCTCGGACTGTCCCGGTCCTATATGGTTAAAAGACCTGGCCACCGTTACCTTTAAGCCATATGCCTTATAATATATGGAAGCCATGAAATCCATGGCAGCCTTGCTCACGGCATACGGGTTCCCGGGGGATATCCTTTCAGATTCTTTTATGGCATCTCCTTCTGCAGACTCGCCATATACCTCTGCCGTGCACACCACCAGTATGGCAGTCCCGGGATTACCAGCCCTTATACTCTCCAGCAGGTTGATACCGGAAAACACATTGGACCTGAATGTTCCCACCGGGTCTTCCCAGGAGCGCCTGACCGAGCTCTGGGCTGCCAGGTGGTATACCTGGTCAGGCTGTACCCTGTTTATTATCCTGTCTACTTCATCCCTGCGGGCAAGGTCAGCCTTTTCTTGGGCCAGACTGGAATCCCCGGTATTAAGACTGCTGCTGCATCTTTCCAGGTCTACCCCGAAAAACTCATGGACCCCTCCAAGTGAAAGGTATTCTATAAGGTGTTTCCCGGCAAATCCCGACAGGCCGGTTATAAGTATCTTCAAATCAGGCTTCTCTCCTAAGGTGTTTTCTTTTTTCCTATTTTAATATAAATCAGCATTATAACAAACTTAAAAAAGGACAAAACCCTAAAAGTCAGTGCCCTGCCAGGCTTTTTAGGCCGGCAATGGAAAACCTGATCCCCAGGGCAATGATTATAAAGGGGATAAGCAGCATCCGGGAGGTCCCCCGGTAGTTCTTCCGGAAGAAATAGAATACACTCTTCTGCATCCGCCAGCTGGCCCTTATGTGGGCACGCCTGCTTTTTTTCTCCCTGGACTTTTTCTTGCGGCTGCTGCCGGCTATATGGTGAAGCACTTCTGCATGAGGCACATAATGGACTTCCCGGTCATTCTGCCGCATGCGGTAGCAGAGGTCTATGTCCTCCACATACATGAAGTATTTTTCATCAAAGTTACCCGTATCCTCCAGCGCAGCCCTCCTTATCATCATGCAGGAGCCCGATACCCAGTCTACCCTGAAGGGCTTATCCCGGCCGGCATCCATCAGCTTATACTTCCTGGTAACCGGATTATTGGGATATATATGGGCCAGCAGGGTGTGCACCGCAGCCTCAAGGAATGATGGAAAGGTGCGGCAGGAATACTGCAGGCTGCCGTCACTGTTAAGTATCCTGGGCCCGGCCACCGCAACCCGGGGATCACTGTCCAGATAATCCATAAGCCTGTCTATGGAATGCTCATAGACCTGGCAGTCAGCATTTATAAGGAGGATGTATTCCGAACCGGAAGAATCTATACCCTGGTTTGCGGCAGCGGCAAATCCCCGGTTCTTATCATTGGCGATAAGCTGGATACGGGGGTATTTTTTCCTGATATGTCCAGGCGTCCCGTCTGTGGATGAATTATCCACAACCGCAATCTCACAGCCGCAGCCAGGGGGATACTCATATATGGAATCGATGCATTCAGATATGTATCCGAGGCTATTGTATGTGACTATTATTATGCTTAAACTTTTTATGGCATCTCCTAATGTTCCCTGTAAAGTATTGATTATAAATCTAAAATAGTTAGGAATATAACCAATATCTTATTCAATATCTAAAAAAACCCTTATGGACTGCTTTATTTTTTCCATCACTTCAACAGATTTGATCTCGCCGCATTTTTCATCTAACCTGTTCTTTGATAATACTCTCAGCTGATGTGACATAGATATTGAGTCCCGGTCAAGACCTGTATCCTTTTTTGACAAAAAGACTTCGGTGCTGTAGATATTTCTTCCCTTTTTCATGGAAGTAAGGGGCACGACACCAACAAGCTGCAGCCTGGTATTGATCTCTTCTGAAGAAATGATGATCACTGGCCTTATTCCAGACTGTTCAGAATCCCTGACAGGGTCCAGATGAGCCCAGTATATATTCCATTGAAATTCAGGCATAAGTGTCCCTATGTTTACCAGTCAGGTATCAGGTCTGCTGTTTCCTTATCAGAAGTCTTAAAACTATCCATTGATTCCTCTATATCTTTCAAGAAAAGAGGGTCTTTTGATGCAGCTTCCATTTCCTTCTTTAATTCTTCTTTGTTTATTTTTGCAGTGTATATTTCGACAGCTTCCCTGACGGCCGAATTAAGTGATCTTGCATACCCTTCTTTAACTGCTTTCCTGAGGTTATCAATAGACTCGACTGGTAATGAAAACGTGGCATTTTTTAATTTTTCTTTCATTAAAAAGAATTAATTCATATTATGGTGATCCTTATTATATATAATTATTGTAATTTTACAATAATATATTTATTTTATTTTTTGCCTGAACCAGAGGTCCAAGATTACAGGTCTAAGCTTTCAGGACCTCCATTATCTCTTTCACAAATGCTTCCAGATCCTCAAAGCCTTTATCAATGTCGTCTTCCTTAAGCAGTATGTCCAGTATCCTGCTTCCCATTATGATACCGTCGCATCTATCCTTTATAGCCTTTACCTGCTCCGCAGTGGAGATACCGAAACCCACTGCCAGGGGCAGACGGGTCACCAGCCTCAGCCTGTCAAGGAAACCGGCCAGCTCACCTGATAGTCCGGAACCGCTCCTTGCCCCGGTCACTCCCTTAAGTGATACGCAGTAGAGAAATCCCCTGCCCATCCTGCCTATGGCTTCCAGTCTTTTGTCATCCGATGTAAGGGATGCTATCATGATATTATCAAGGCCGCTGTCTTCGAAGCATTTGATATAACTGCCGTACTCTTCCAGTGGAAGGTCGGGGATTATGACCCCATTGGCGCCGGCATCTCCCGCATTTGACAGGAACTTTTCTACCCCGTATCTATAGACCATGTTGAAATAGACCAGCAGCGCTATGGGGGTGCTGCTTTTCTTCCTGATCCTCTTTACCGCATCAAATGCCGTATCGGTATTTGCGCCGTTTTCAATGGCTATTTTAGAGGTCTTCTGGATCACTGGCCCGTCAGCCAGAGGGTCGGAAAAGGGTATGCCTATCTCTATTATATCAGCCCCGGCATCATCCAGGAGCTCATAGGCGGCCAGGAATCCATCCATATCAGGATAGCCGCATGTAAGGAAAGGGATAAAGGCCTTTTGCCCCTTTTGTTTCAGGTCTTCAAATGTCTTTTCTATAAGGCTGGCGCTGTTTTTCATATTATCTGCTTTTCCTGTCTATTATCTATGTCCTTATCTCCCCTGCCGGAAAGATTTACCACTATCACCTTGTCTCTGCCCAGTACCGGTGCTATTTTTGCCGTATATGCCAGGGCATGGGCGCTCTCATAAGCCGGTATTATGCCCTCGGTCTCCGAAAGCAGCCTGAATGCATCCAGTGCTTCTCCGTCTTCTATGCTCACATAGCGGGCGATCCCCTGGTCCCTGAGATAGGAATGCTCCGGCCCCACGCCGGGATAATCAAGTCCGGCAGAGACAGAGTAGGCCTCCTCGATCTGGCCGTATTCGTCCTGGAGCACATAGCTGCGGGCTCCGTGGAATATGCCCCTGGAGCCGCGGCCCAGGCTGGCTCCGTGCCTGCCTGAATCGACTCCTTTTCCCCCGGCTTCCACCCCCACAAGCTTTACCTTTTCCGCATCCTCTAAAAAGGGATAGAAGATGCCGATGGAATTGCTTCCGCCCCCCACACAGGCTATTATATAGTCGGGGAGCCTCCCCTCATATTCATCTATCTGCCTCCTGGCCTCCTCCCCTATTATTTTCTGGAAATGCCTTACCATCAGCGGATAAGGATGGGGGCCGACTACCGAGCCCAGCAGGTAGTATGTGTCGTCTACTCTGGATACCCAGTATCTTAATGCCTCATTTACCGCATCTTTTAAGGTCTGGCTGCCTGATGTGACCTTTATGACTTCCGAACCCATGAGCTTCATCCGGAACACATTGGGAGACTGCCTTTCTATATCCTTTGCTCCCATAAATACTTTGCAGTCCAGGCCGAAAAGGGCTGCTGCCGCTGCTGTGGCTACCCCGTGCTGCCCGGCGCCTGTCTCAGCTATGATATGCTTTTTGCCCATCCTTCCGGCCAGAAGGCACTGGGCTGCGGTATTATTTATCTTATGGGCCCCCAGGTGGCACAGGTCCTCCCTTTTCAGGTATATTTTTGCCCCGCCCAGCTTTTTTGTCAGGCTCCGGGCATAATACAGGGGTGTGGGACGGCCTACATAGTCCTTCAGGCAGCGGCCTAATTCCTCCTGAAAATCAATGTCACCGGTATACTTAAAAAAGCTTTCTTCAAGCTGCTTTAAGGCATGCACCAGTATTTCCGGTACAAACATGCCGCCGAAATCACCGAAATATCCCGATGTGCCGTACTGGCTTTTTTCTTTATCTGTCATATCTTTTCCTGACCCTGCCTTTCAAGGATTCTCACTGCTTCTATAAACTTGCGCACCTTTTGCAGGTCTTTTATCCCCGGGGATGTCTCCAGGCGGGAAGATGCGTCTACCCCGAAGGGATCCAGTGCCCCCAGTGCTTTGCCCACATTTCCGTGGTAAAGGCCGCCCGATATTATGATCCTTCCCGGTTCCGCGATGCCCTTTGCCTTTTCCCAGTCCATGGTCTTTCCCGTGCCTCCGTATTGATGCCTGTCATAGCTGTCAAGCAGTATAAAGTCTGCATATCCCAGATACTTGTCCACAATTTTGGACGCCCCTTCATCTGCGGGCTTTTTTAACCTTAAAGCCTTTATTATTATTGCTTTTTCCGCTATATGCTTAAGCCTTATTATATATTCGATATCTTCATCACCCGAAAGCTGTACATGATCAAGGTCCAGGAGATCAATATGGCTTTTTATCTTTTCGATCTTTTCATTAACAAATACCCCGGCCGCAGAGACGCCTTCCAAACCTTCCAGTATCTCCCCTGCCCGGTCCGGCCCGATCCGCCGGGGGCTGTCGGTAGAGAAGATAAACCCCAGGCAGTCAGCGCCCATATCAGCAGCAGCCTCCGCATCATGCCTGCTGGTTATGCCGCAGATCTTTATCCAGACCATCCTAGGCTAGCCCCCTCTCTTTAAGGCCTTCCCCCAGCCGGGAAAGTGTCTCCTCCAGTACCGGACTTGTCATAAAATAGGTGCCTATAAGGAAGGCATCTACCCCCATAGCATGTATCGTTTCCATATAGGAGATGTCTCCCACCCCGCTTTCGCATACCAGGGTCCTGCCCTTAAGAATTTCCGGCGGCACATCCTTAAGGACTGATATTATATGGCTGTTGTCCACTTTCATATTTCTAAGATCCCGGTTATTTATGCCTATGAGTCCTGCGCCCAGCTGGACTGCCTGCAAAAGTTCCTTTTTGCTGTATACTTCCACCAGCACATCCAGCCCCAGGCTCCCTGCATATTCATATAGTCTTTTAAGTCTTTTAAATCCCAGAAGCGGCTTTATAAGGAGTATGCAGTCAGCCCCCAGGCAGGCGCTCTCGTATACCTGTTTGGGGCTGAATATGAAGTCCTTCCGCAGTATGGGAAGAGAAGCTGCCCTCCTGGCCTTTCCTATATCATGCCTGTCTCCCCTGAAATATAATTCTTCTGTGAGTACGGAGATACCTGATATGAAACCGGAAAAGCTGCCGTAGACCGAAGCTGTCCGCGACACGTCAAGGTTTTCATTTATTATCCCCCGGGAGGGAGAAGCCTTTTTTATCTCGGCGATCACATTAACCCTGCCATTTACTATATTGCGCAGGAATCCCCTGCAGCCATACCGCTTTATGTCCATTTCCGCTTCAATACCGTCAAGGCTTTTTTTCTTGCTTGCAAGTATTTGTTTTAAAAACCTGTGAGCCACTATTATCCTCCTCCGGCCAATTCATTGGAGACCTGTATCAGCTTTTCCAGCTTATCCAGGGCCCTGCCTTCATCAATGGAGTCTTCCGCCAGCCTCAGGCCGTCCTCCATGCGGTCAGCCAGCCTGCCGGCAATAATGGCTGCTGCTGCATTGAGTACTGCTGTATCCCTCATGGGACCGGATATTTTCCCTGCCAGGATGCCCCTCATGATCTCTGCATTCTGTCCTGCATCCCCTCCCATGAGTTCTGATATATCCGCCTTTTTAAATCCAAGCCTGGCCGGGTCCAGCACATATCCGGTCATACAACCGTCCTCCAGGCAGACAACCCTGCTTCTGGCAGAGGTGGAAAGCTCATCCATGCCGTTTTCGCAGTTTATAATAAATGCCCTATCCACGCCCAGGTTCCTTAAGACGCCTGCCATGACCTCCAGAAGACTGGCGTCATATACGCCCAGCACCCTTCCGCTGGCGCCGGCGGGATTGGTTAAGGGGCCCAGTATATTGAATACTGTCTTTATCCCCAGCTCCTGCCTGACCCGGGCCGCATGCTTCATGGCGCTGTGGGCCATACGGGCATATATGAATCCAATACCGGTCTTCTCTATGCACCGGGCTATTGCTTCTGGCCCCAGCCCTATATTAACCCCTGAGCTTTCCAGGACATCGGCGCTTCCGCTTCTGCTGGAGACACTCCTGTTGCCGTGCTTGGCGATGCTTACGCCTGCCCCTGCGGCTATGAATGCAGCCGTGGTGGAGATATTGAATGTTCCCAGCTCATCGCCGCCGGTGCCGCAGGTGTCCACCAGGCGCTTCCCCCTTACTTCTACTTTTTTGGCTTTTTCCAGCATGGCATCCGAGAATCCTGAGATCTCCTCTATTGTCTCTTTCTTTATCTTTAAGGCGGTAAGGAATGCCGATATGAGGGCATCGCTTACCCCGCCCCCCATTATGGCATCCATGGCTTTGCGGGCCTCCTCCCGGCTGAGATCGCCTGAATCCATGATCCTGGCAATATATTCCCTCATGTCACTTCCTTTATCATTTTATTACATCCACAGCCTTAAGCAGGGCTGCTGCCTTGTTCAAAGTCTCCTGGTATTCATTTTCCGGCACTGAATCATATACTATGCCGGCTCCCGCCTGGACATATACGGTGCCGTCCTTTACTACAGCTGTCCTTATGGTTATACAGCTGTCCAGGTTACCGTCATACCCGAAATATCCCACAGCTCCCCCGTAAGGGCCGCGGCAGTCGGGCTCCAGCCCGCTTATTATCTGCATGGCCCTTATCTTGGGGGCTCCTGAAAGGGTCCCTGCCGGAAATACGCTCCTCAGGGCATCATATATGGTGGCATCCGGTTTAAGTATCCCTTCCACATGGGATACCAGGTGCATCACATGGGAGTATTTCTCCACCTTCATATAATCCCTGACCCTGACACTGCCGTACCGGCAAACCCTGCCCAGGTCATTCCTGGCAAGGTCTACCAGCATATTATGTTCTGCCATCTCCTTTTTATCGCTCAACAGGCTTTTTACCAGCGCATCCTCTTCTGCCTGGGTGACCCCCCTTTTCCTGGTACCGGCTACAGGACAGGTCAGTACATGCCTGCCGCTGATCTTTACCAGGGGCTCCGGCGAAGCCCCTATTATATTGAATTTGCCGAAATTAAAAAAATACATATAAGGAGAAGGGTTTATGGATCTCAGTCCCCTGTATATATTGATGGGATCCCCCTTATCTTCCAGGCTGAACCGCTGGGACAGCACTATCTGAAAGGCATCGCCGTCGACTATATGCTGCTTTACCTTTTCCACGGCTCTCCTGAAGCTCTCCGGAGCAAAATTAGACTTCAGTCTTTCCTGCTTTCCGGTCTTATCCTCCTTATGGCGCAGGCTTACCGACAATGAGGGTATGGTATTATAGGCTATCTTTTTCTCCAGGTCCTCTATTCTTTCCGCGGACAGCCTGTATGCATCTTCTGGAGTTATGCCTTCCCCCGTCTTTATGGTAGAGATTATCTTCAGCCGGTTCATCAGGTGGTCAAATACCACTACCAGATCGGTAAAGCAAAGGATCATCTCCGGTATGCCGGTCTTTTTATGCGGAAGGGTTATGCCGTCAAAATATTTTACCAGGTCATAACCCAGATAACCTACGGCGCCTCCTATGAAATGGTCCAGGCCCGGGTCCCTGTACAGCCTGAAGCCCTGCATGATACCCTGGATCTCTTCAAGAGGCCTGTCTGTCTTTTTGCCCGGCACATCCTTTCCGCTCCTTATGTATTTAAACCTGCCGTTTTCCAGCAGCGCCTGTCCCGAACACCCTATCCCGATAAAGGAGTACCGGGAAAGGTTTTTGGACCCTTCTATGCTTTCCAGGAGGAATCCCTGGCTGTGGAGCCCGCAGCCCTTAAGGAATATGGAGGTGGGGGTCTCTGTGTCCGCCATATATTCCCTGTATACCGGGACCAGGTTGTATTCTGATGATAGCTTTAGATATTTTTCTTTATCCGGGATATTCATGTCTTTTCAAAACAAAAGAGTATTCTCTTATTGTCTGCCGTTTTAAGAAAATACTCCCTTTTTGCTGTATTTGGTTTTTTTTTATTATTATGCAGTCATATTTCTTCCTGAAAAAGAGTCTTTGGCAGGCATTTTTTTAGCTTTGCCAGCATGAGTTGTCTTTCAGCCACATAATGCGGCTGATAAGTTTTCTGGATAGCCTTTCCCCTGTCTTTGCTGCCATTGATCTTGTATCATCTGTTTCTAGAAGCATATATGATAACACAATTGCCGTTATTTTAAAATGCTGTCAGGACTGTACTTTCCCGGTTTCTCCATACAGCCTGTAGCCGTCCCTGCCATGGTTCTTGACCCAGTACATGGCTTTATCTGATTTCTTTATAAGATCCTCCAGCTCCCGTCCGTCATCAGGGTATATACTGGTGCCTATAGACAGGCTTATCTTTATCTTATGGCCCCCTATCAGGAAATAATCCCTGAAGAAACGCTGTATCTTCCTGGTTATCTTATCTGCATCTTCTTCGGTCTTTATATCACTTAGAAGGATTATGAACTCATCCCCTCCCAGCCTGGCAACCGTGTCATTGCCCCTTATGCTCCGCCTGAGCCTTCTGCCCACTTCG
Source organism: uncultured Actinomycetota bacterium (assembly GCA_964478985.1). GTDB lineage: Bacteria > Actinomycetota > Humimicrobiia > Humimicrobiales > Humimicrobiaceae > M55B120. The sequence continues at coordinate 1,784 of CAYZJW010000007.1, read as the reverse complement.
ATAAGTACCTGGTCGCCCACCTGGTGCCCGTAACTGTCATTAATATCCTTGAAGCCGTCAAGGTCCATCACCAGTATGGCGAGCCTGGAATTGTTCCTGTCGGCGCCGGAACAGGCAATGTGGAAACGGTCATCAAACAGGCGCCGGTTGGGAAGACCGGTAAGGGAATCCTCGTATGCCATGTTCTTTATCAACTCTTCTGCATGCTTCCTCCTGGTGATATCCCTGGAAATCGACACTATGGCCTTTTTGCCGGCAAACTCTATGACCCTGGCATTTATCTCTACCGTTATCTCCCTGCTGCCGCCGTCTAATAATACTGTCTCAAATACCAGGCTCCCCTTATCCCTTATGTCCTTAAGTCTTTCTTCTATCTTTTTCTGCTCGGGCTTTCCTCCGGAATGGGCAATATCCTTTATGTTCATGCCTGTAAGGACATCCTTGGGATATCCGTACAGACTTTCAGCGCTCTTATTGGCATTCATGATATTGCCGTCCAGGTCATGCATTATGATCACATCCCTGGCTGAGTCAAATATGGTCCTGCACTTCTCCTCGGACTGGAACAATTCTTTTTCAAACCTTTTTGACTCGGTTATATCCAGCATGATGCCTAT
>CAYZJW010000007.1:0-1067 GCA_964478985.1 uncultured Actinomycetota bacterium | reverse complement strand
GCAAAAGCCTTATTGCATCCCCTGTATATTCCCTCAGGGTCCTTGTAGAAGACGGGATTGGGGATGGTGTCCATGAGTATGGAAAGGAAGCCGGCCAGGTCCTCTGACTTTTTCCGGCCCTGCCGTATCTTTTCCTCATTTGTCTTTTTTGATGTTATATCCCTGGCAATTCCCAGCACCACTCTTTTCCCCTCCAGGAATACGGGATGGGTGCTTACCTCCAGGATGCCCTCACTGCCGTCTTTTTTTATTATCTCGATCTCATCCGGTCCGGTTGACATTCCCAGGGCATTTTTTGCCAAAAGCTTCAACGCCCTGGCGATCCCGCTTTTTTTAAGGAGTCCGGAGCCAAAGAGGCCTTTCCCCATAAGTTCTTCCCTTTTATACCCGGTTATCCTCTCCGATGCCGGATTTCCGTCAAGCAGGACTCCTTTCAGGTCCATTATATAATATGCATCAGGGGCATACCTGAAAAAGATATTATTGATATTGCTATTTATATCATTCATAATATATTTATTTAATATATATATTAAACTTTATTTTATATAAAAAATTATAAAATAATCAATAAATAATATCAATAAATAAGTACCCCCCCCAACAGGGATATGGCGCCGGCAGGGAACCTTATTTTCTCCAGTATGGCCTGAAGCCTATCCATGTGTCCTTTACCATACTGCTGAAATCATCCTTATCCCGGTCCCACCGGGAAAGAAGCTCTTCCCTCCTGACGCTGGCCCGGGAAAGGCTCCTGCCGAAAGTTGCCATGTATTCATCCTGTATAGCATTTATGATCCCGGGCTTTTCTTCTTTTATGGCCCTGCCCATGATGTTTGAGATAATAAAGGCTGAGAGTACCGCATTATATATGCCGGCACCGGTTATGGGATTGCACAGTCCGGCAGCATCCCCTGCCAGCACCAATCTTCCCCTGACGGCATGTTCGAGCATGCCTGACGAGGGTATCAGGCCGGCAGCCGCTATACCGCGGGGCAGCCCTTTTTCGTAGCTGCCTGCCTTCACCAGCCCCATGGAATATATCTTATGCTTAAACAGGCTGTATA
>CAYZJW010000006.1:9220-30835 GCA_964478985.1 uncultured Actinomycetota bacterium | reverse complement strand
GGTTTATCCTCTTTCCAGAGTAGGTGCTAAAGCCGGAATGTCTCCAGGAGGCAATCAGCTCTACCACCCTTTCGGCGATAAGGCCTTCTTTAAGAAGCAGCTTAAATATTCTATGAATAAAATGTTTTTCTATTGAATCTGTATCGATATTTATTGATTGGACGTAGAAGAAACCGTCAGACGAAAAGTAGCCATCTGCTGCCAGTATGTGAATGTGGGGGTTGAATATGTTCTGGCTCCCCGGGTAGGACTCGAACCTACAACATTTCGGTTAACAGCCGAACGCTCTACCGTTGAGCTACCGGGGAACGGTGCAGACGATATGCTATTATAATATATAAGATGATTATTTCAAACAGGAATCCTTTAAAAAATCATTCAATAATGCCGGCTCCTCCTGTGGAAATATATGCTTCAGAAAAGTCTCTAATCCATGAAATCCTTAAGGGCACCGCTCCTGTTGGGATGCCTCAGCTTGCCCAGGGTCTTAGACTCTATCTGCCTTATCCTCTCCCTGGTCACTCCGAATTCCCTGCCTACTTCTTCCAGGGTCCTGGGGTGTCCGTCCTGGAGACCGAACCTTAGCTGGATGACTTTTCTTTCCCTGTCATTTAGTGTGTTGAGCACTTCATGAAGCTGTTCCTGCAGCATGGTAAAAGATGCTGCATCTGAGGGGGCCTCCACTTCTGCATCCTCTATAAAATCGCCCAGGTGGCTGTCTTCTTCCTCCCCTATCGGCGTTTCCAGGGAGACCGGTTCCTGTGATATCTTCATTATCTCCCTTACCTTTTCGGCTGAGAACTTCATCTTCCTGGCTATCTCCTCCGGTGTGGGCTCCCTTCCTAATTTCTGCAGCAGCTGCCTCTGCACCCTTATCAGTTTGTTTATGGTCTCCACCATGTGCACCGGTATCCTTATGGTCCTTGCCTGGTCAGCGATAGCTCTGGTAATAGCCTGTCTGATCCACCAGGTAGCATATGTAGAGAATTTATATCCCTTGGTATAATCAAATTTTTCTACCGCCCTGATAAGCCCCAGGTTCCCTTCCTGGATAAGGTCGAGAAACAGCATGCCCCTGCCCACATATTTCTTGGCAATACTCACTACCAGCCTGAGATTGGCTTCTACCAGGGCCCTCTTGGCGAAGGCATCCCCGGCTTCTATTCTTTTTGCCAGCTGGACTTCTTCATAAGCGGTAAGCAGCCTTACCTTCCCGATCTCCTTAAGATACATCCTTACCGGGTCATTTGTGGGTGATTTTATGGAAAGGTCAAGTTTTCTCTTTATCACGTCCTTGCCGGCTTTTTTCGACTGTATCTTAGCATCGATATCGGCATCATCCTCATCCACTATCTCTATTCCCAGGTTTTCTATTACTTCATATATGTTTTCTATCTGTTCCTTGTTAAGGTCTACTTCTGCAAGAGTCTCTGATATCTCTTCGGTTGTCAGCAAGCCGTCGGCCTTACCTTTGGTTATAAGGGATTTTACTTCATCCAGCTTTAGTTCAGATCCGCTTTTCATATTTGGTCACCTCAAAAAATAAGATTTGCAGAGATTTTCCAGAAGCAATATTTTATCCAATACATTAAAATATTCAAGCTCTTTCTATTTATTTATTATACCCAGATTTTGTTTTTCCTGCTCCAGCTTTATCAGGCGCTGATAAAGGCTGTCATATTTCCGGTCCAGCTTATCCCTGTCATCCTGGCTTGAATCCCTCTTTGCATCCTCATACTCCAGCATTTTTTTTCTTATATAGTCTATCTCGCCAGAAAGATGCACCTTTCTGAGGTTCTGCAGGATTTCCTGGCAGACCGGTCCCAGATCATCCCTGTCGTATTGAAGTTCGCTAAACTGGATATAATTATAAAGTCTTTTGGTCTCAGCATTATCTAAAGCTCCAGACGGTATCTTTATGGGAAAGTTTATTTTTTTGTTATTTTTCCCTGCATTTTCTGCTTCGGTTTTCAGGGCCCTGTAAAGCTCCCTGGTATCCTCAAATCTGAAGAAAGAGGGTCCCAATTCCAGAAAATCATCCAGGCTGGACCCGGGACCGTTCATCAATAGTTTAAGTGCTTCTATCTCTACTTTTTTTAACGGCAATATCTTCTGGCTTTTGGTTTCTTCCTTCCCGGAGCTTTCATTTTTTTCCCAGTGGTCCCTGCTTCCTGCCGGTTCCAGTTTCTTCTTCTGGAGTTCTTCAAAAAGCAGGTTTTCCTTAAGGTCAAGTTTTCCGGCTACCTTCTTGATGCATTCTTCCTGGATGATCGAAGAAGAAAGAGTAGATATAAAGCTTATGAGGCCTTCGCTGGCCTTGAGTTTTCCCGAAAGGTCCCTTATATCATGCTTTTCCAGTATTATATCCATGGTAAAGTCTATGATGTTCCGGGCATCTTTTATTCTTGCCAGAAAACTATCCCTTCCCCTCTTCATAATATATTCCGCCGGATCAAAACCCTTTTCCAGCACAGCCACCTTTATATCAAGGTTGCTGCCGAAATAAAGATCCAGACGGTCATTGTATTCCTTCAACCTCTCAATGCCCTTAAGTGAAGCATTCATGCCTGCCTGGTCACTGTCAAATACCAGTACGATATTTTTGGTAAACCTTCCCAGTATTTTTATCTGTTCGGAAGTAAGTGCGGTTCCCAGGCTGGCAACTGCATTCCCTATTCCCGCCTGGTGAAGAGCCATTACATCCGTATAGCCCTCTACTATAAGTACCTGGTCAAGGTCCACTATATGGTTCTTTGCCTGGTTTATATTATAGATATTCCTGCCTTTGGAAAATAACCGGGTCTCGGGTGTATTGATATATTTAGCGTTCTTCCCGGCAGAACCCGACTTCTCATCCAGTATCCTCCCCCCAAATCCAATGGGTTTTCCCACTATATCCTCAATGGGGAACATTATCCTTCCCCTGAACCTGTCATATATGGTACCCGGTTTTTTTGTGCTTTCTATTGCCAGGCCGCTGTCTACTATCTCTCTATCCTTATATCCTCTTTTTTTGGTAAAACCGGTAAGATTATCCCACAGGTCCATGCTGTATCCGACCTCAAAATCCTTTATAGTCTCTGGCGTAAAACCCCTTTTACTCAGATACTGGAGCGGGGCTTTTCCGGATTTACTATTATGCAGGATAAACTGGAAATATTTTTTGGCAAGATCGTTTATCTCATACAGCCTTTTCCTGGTTTTCCCCGCTTCCCTGGATGAGCCTGTCATATTGTATTTGAGCTTATAACCTACCTTATTGGCAATAAACTCCACCGATTCCAGGAAATCAAGGTTTTCTATCTTTTCGACAAAGCTGATGACATCCCCTCCTTCACCGCAGCCGAAACAGTGGTAAAGCTGCCGGGAAGGATCGACAGAGAATGAGGGTGTCTTTTCCTTATGGAATGGGCACAGCCCTGAATAGCTCTTTCCCGATTTTTTCAGGTTCACATAACCTGATACTATTCCATATATGTCAGCACGGGATTTCAGTTCATCTACTTCGCCGTCTTTAAGACTCCTGGACATATTTAGCTACAATGAGGTATATAAATTTGAATAAAAACTTCAACCATATTTTATTAAGAAATTGTCTTAATTAAAAGCTGTTATTAAACTGCTTGGGTTCTTAAGTGTTATTTATTACCTTTTTTAATAGCCTACAGTCTCCCAGCATTCAAATGGAGCAGCGACCTCTTCGCTTACATAGACCTGGGTCTCCAGTATCTGGAATATTGAACTGGGTACAAGCGGGGTCACAGGACCAAGGAGTATCAGTCTTGATATCATCCTCTGCCATGACACAAAGGTTCCCATGGTCTGCAGTGCATGAAGCTCTATCCTGACCCGGGAACGGGCAATATCAGCAGGGCCTATGGTGGCAGCTTTTGGGGGTACATTAGCTATATCTCCAGACTGGCCGAACACTCCATGAAGCGAGTTCTGGCATATGGTAAGGGGGTGCAGAGTAACTATCCTTGTCTCCTGCTTCATATATTCTTCAATATCATCTTTTAAGAATTCCTCTACCGGGTCTACAAAAGCTATATGGCCCGCCCAGCCGGGACCGGTATAGCTGGCATCTGCCCCGCCTTCGCCTATATCTGTAAGTATCTTCGAATAATCATTTATATTTTTATTGGTTGGATAATAGACCTGGTCAAGCGGCATGCGGAGCTCTTCATCTATCTGGTATACAAAATAGTTAAGCATGGAATGGGCAAAACCAGCTTTATATGTCTCGGGAGCAATATTGCCATCCTGGTCGGCCCATTCATCTTCGGCAAAAAGGTAGACATTCCGGCAGTTGACTCTATGCAGGTTTATTAGCTGCGCTACAGGTACATAGGTTTCTGGTTCAGGGTTTCCCAATACCAATACCTGTTTTTTATCCATATCATCAGACATCTTGATGCGGGTAAAGATATCACCGATCAGTATTGGGTGAGGGTTTTTTACAACCTTTATGTTCATCTTGTCATTGGAATACTTTTCCAGGTCTTTTCCGTGTACCGACCTTGCTTTTTCCAGCACTTTTTTATCCCGGAACGGTACGAAATCCGCCGGTTCGAAGTTGAATCCAGTCATCTTTTTCTCCTTTCATGTCTCAGATATATTATTGGTATTGGACGCAGCAATCTTATATCATGAGCTGAGTCCAGCCCCATTGTGCGAAGATAGAGATCTTTTCCGCCTGGTATCAGCCTTATCAAATATAGCTTTATCCATTTATTATAATATTTTTTCTTTTCCGTCAATAATAAAAAACCAGGGCCTATAAGATGTTAGATCATCCTATAAGCCCTGATCCTAATGTTATATATTACAGATGTCTGATTATTCCCCGGATTCTTCTTCCATTATAGCTGACTGCGCTGCTGCCAGCCTGGCTACAGGCACCCTGTAGGGAGAACAGCTTACATAATCCATGCCTATCTTGTGACAGAAATCTATGGATTTGGGATCTCCTCCATGTTCTCCGCATATTCCCACCTTAAGGTCTTTCCTGGCTGAACGGCCCTTCTCCAGACCCATCTCTACCAGCTGGCCCACACCTCCGAGGTCAAGGGTGGCAAACGGGTCTTTTGCCAGTATTCCCTGCTCTATATAAGCAGGCAGGAACTTGCCCGAGTCATCACGGGAAAAACCATATGTCATCTGGGTAAGGTCATTGGTGCCAAAACTGAAAAATTCTGCTTCCCTGGCTATCTTCTCTGCGATCAGGCATGCACGGGGCACCTCTATCATGGTCCCTACCTTATAATCAAACTTCTGGTCCTTCTCGATCATCACTTCATCGGCAACAGATATTATCTTTTCCCTGAGTATCTTTATCTCCATAAAATTGCCTACCAGGGGGACCATTACCTCCGGCTTCACATCATAACCCTCTTTTGCGAGGTCCGCTGCTGCCTCGAATATGGCCCTGGCCTGCATCTCTGCTATCTCTGGATAGGTTATTGAAAGCCTGCATCCCCTGTGACCAAGCATGGGATTCATCTCGTGGAGGGAAACTATGGTAGATTTTAATTCATCAAAAGAGATATCCATCTCCCTGGCTATCTCTTCAATATCTTCTTCCTCTGAGGGCAGGAATTCATGCAGGGGGGGATCCAGCAGCCTTACAGTGACAGGGAGGTCTTTCATAACCTTGAATATCTCATAGAAATCCTGCCTCTGCATGGGGAGAAGCTCCATAAGGGCTTTTCTTCTTTCCTGTTCATTGGAAGATACTATCATCTTCCTTACCGATTTTATCCTCTCTCCCTCAAAGAACATATGCTCCGTACGGCACAGCCCAATTCCCTCTGCCCCGAAATCCCTGGCCACCTGGCTGTCATTAGGGGTATCCGCATTAGCCCTGATGCCAAGCTTCCTGTAATCATCCACCCAGCTCATGAGGGTCAGCATATTCTCATTTATTTCCGGGTCTACTACCGGGATCTTTCCAGAAAATACTTCTCCCGTAGAACCGTCAAGGGTTATCCAGTCGCCTTTCTTTATCTGTTTTCCGTCCGCGGTCAAATACTGCTTCTTCTCGAATACCTTTATACCTTCAGCTCCGGCCACGCAGCATTTCCCCATGCCCCTGGCGACTACTGCCGCATGTGACGTCATACCTCCCCTGGCGGTAAGTATACCCTGCGCTGCAGCCATACCCTGGATATCTTCAGGCGAAGTCTCTGTCCTTACCAGTATCACATTGCCTGTTTTGGCTTCCTCCACAGCATCGTCTGCATTAAACACTACTTTTCCAAGAGCCGCTCCCGGAGATGCAGGCAGGCCTCTTGCCAGCATTTCCGCTTTTTCCTTGGCATCCTTATCCAGCTGCTTGTGCAGGAGCTGGTCAAGCATCTGGGGCTCCACTCTTGTGATTGCGGTCTTCTTGTCTATGAAGCCCTGGATCTCCATATCAACAGCGATCTGCAGGGCTGCTGCTGCCGTTCTTTTGCCGGTCCTTGTCTGCAGCATATACAGTTTCCCCTCCTGTACGGTAAACTCCAGGTCCTGCATATCCTTGTAATGGTCTTCCAATTTGTTCCTGATATCTACCAGGAGTTTATAGTTGTCAGGCATTTCTTCTTCCAGCTTTGCTATGGGCTGGGGGGTCCTTGTACCGGCTACCACATCTTCTCCCTGGGCATTTATAAGGTACTCGCCATAAAGTTCGTCCTTTCCTGTAGAAGGATCCCTGGTAAAGGCGACTCCGGTTCCTGAAGTCCTGCCCATATTACCAAATACCATGGCCTGTACATTTACTGCGGTACCGATATTATGGGGGATATCATGAAGATTCCTGTATGCTGTAGCCCTTTTATTGTTCCAGGAGCCAAAGACTGCATTTATGGACATCCTCAGCTGTTCCCGGGGGTCCTGGGGAAAGCCCTTCCCCTTGGCTTCCATGATTATCTTTTTATAGTCATCTACCAGCTCTTTGAGGTCCTGGCCGGTAAGTTCCGTATCAAACTTTACTCCCCTGCTGTCTTTTTTGGCCTGGAGTGCTTCTTCGAATCTATCATGCTCTACTTCCATCACCACATCACCGAACATCTGGACAAACCTTCTATAGGCATCCCAGCCAAATCTATCATTTCCGGTCTTGGCTATCAGTCCCTTGACGGAAGTATCATTCAGTCCCAGGTTAAGCACGGTATCCATCATTCCGGGCATTGAAAATTTTGCACCTGAACGAACCGAGACCAGAAGCGGGTTATCCTTGTCCCCGAAACTCATCTCCATATTTTTTTCCAGCTTCTCCAGGTTCTCGTCTATCTGGCTTTCAAGTCCTTCCGGCCATCTTTCCCCCAGGTCATAATATAGATTGCAGACCTCGGTTGAAATAGTAAATCCTGGCGGCACTGGAAGACCGATATTAGTCATCTCTGATAAATTGGCTCCCTTCCCTCCAAGAAGCTCCTTCATCTCCTTCTTGCCTTCTCCAAAAAAGTATACATACTTTTTAGATGCCATTATTATCCCTTCTCCCCTTTAATATTTTGTATTAATAAAAACACAAATTGAGTAATATTATCAAAAATACTGTAAAAAATTAAGTAAAAAAAGCAGAATAGCGGTAATTTTGCGGCAGACTGGAAAATAGCATAAAAAGATGCTTATTTGGCCCCGTTATCTATTATTATCCTGGAAAAATCTGCAAAACCCATATAAAGGTTGGTCACCCTTCCTAACAGGCTGATGCGGTTATTCCTTACTTTTTCGTCCTTATCCATTACCAGGACTTCATCAAAGAATATATCGACCGTTTTGCCGAATCCCTCCATCAGCTCCAGGAAATCATCATATTCTTTTACATGAAGCAGTTTTTCTGCTTTCTTCTCTGCCAGGACCATTTTTTCATAAAGCTCGACTTCATGATCTTCCCTTAAAAGGCTTTTATCTACAGGACCGGTATCCTCTCCGCCGACTATGTTCTTGCTCCTGCTCATGGGCCATACAATGGAAGTGATATCCTTTTCTGACATATATTTCCAAACTGCATCACACCTGGCTCTGATATCCAGTAATGAGGATATCCCGGATCCCAGCACCGCTTCCAGGACATCCATCCTTTTATCCTCTTCAGACATCAGGAATCTCTGTCTGGCCTGGATGAATTCAAATATTTTATCAGTAATGTCCTCACCGGTCTCTTTTATATCAAAAGCTTCCCTGTACAGTCTGGCGGTAAACCCGATAAGTTCCCTGATGCATATATCATGTCTGCCCTCGAGTATGGACCTGACCATCCCTGACGCCCTTCTCCTTAGTGCAAACGGGTCTTCCGAACCTGAAGGGATATTGCCGGCCAGGAACATCCCGGTTATGCTGTCTGCCTTGTCAGCGATGGAAAGTATCCTCCCGGCCATGGTTGCGGGAAGAAGGTCCTCAGCCGATCTGGGAAGATAATGCTCGAATATGGCCTGGGACACCATATCATCATAACCTCTTTCCCGGGCATACTCCCTGCCCACGACACCCTGGAGCTCAGGAAATTCTACTACCAGATTAGTCACCAGGTCGCATTTGCACATAAGGCTTGCCTTCTTAAGGCTTTCGATAAGCTTTTTATCATTTTCGCTTTTTATGGTACCGGCCAGATAGATACAGACCTGTTTAAGCCTCTCCTGCTTATCATGCATATTACCCAGTCCGGAGTAGAATATGACTCCGCTCAGTTTTTCTTCCCAATATGCAAAGTCATTTTTCCTGTCCTGCTCGTAGAAAAATGCGGCATCGCTCAGTCTGGCTTTAAGCACCCTTTCATTTCCTTTTTTTATGTCTCCATTGTCCCCTGTACCGTTCTGCACTATAAGGAAATCAGTGGTCAGCCTGCCGCTGTTGTCTGCAACGGGAAAATATTTCTGGTGATACTGGATAGCTTCCGTCAGTATGTCAGGGGGCATATAAAGGAATTCTTCCGGGAAGCTCCCTGCCAGCACATTAGGTATTTCCACCAGGTCGACTACATCCTCCAGCAGCTTTTTCTCTATTATGGCTTTATATTTATTGTCCCAGGTATTTTTCTCTATCAGAGCTGCCTGCTTATATATCATGTCCCGCCTGTCCCCGGGGTCTACTATGACATTGCCTTCGCTTTTTAGTCTTGCCGCATATTCTTTGGCTGATCTTATCTCAATAGGTGAAGTATTGAGGGTGCGGTGCCCGTAAGTCATATTACCTGACTTCACATTGCCTATATGGAAGCTTATCACCTTATTTCCCATAAACGCCAGCAGCCATCTTATGGGCCTTATGAAGCGTATATCATAATCGCCCCAGTACATCTGTTTATCAAATGAAGTAGACAGTACTGTTTCTTTAAGAATATCCGGGAGTATCTCCTCTGTCTTTTTACCCTCCTGGACGATCTTCTTACCCAGGTATACCCCTTTTCCCTCCAGCTCTATTTCTTCCAGTTCATTGACATCCAGCCCCAAACTTTTTGCAAACCCTATTGCCGCTTTCCCCGGTTTTCCGTCAGGACCAAAGGCGATCTTTTTGGGAGGGCCGGTGACTGTCTTCTCTACCGTATCCTGTACCGGGTCCAGCTCTTTTATATATATAGCCAGCCTGCGGGGAGAACTGTATGCAGACAGGCCCTCAAATCCGATATGGTTCTCCTCAAGCTTCTTTGCCAGCATGGCCTTAAGCCCTTCAAGTCCCTTTCGGGTACATGAGGGCGGAAGTTCTTCTGTACCTATTTCCAGGATAAAATCATCTGCCATCGTCTTTTACACCACTCTTCTTCAGGAGGGGAAATCCCAGCTCCTGTCTTTGCTTTATATATGCCTGGCACAATCTTTTTGCCTGTTTCCTCACCCTGCCTATATACGAGGTCCTCTGAGCTACGCTTATAGCCTCCCTTGCATCCAGGAGATTGAAGATATGCGAGCACTTAAGCACATATTCATGACCTACAAAGACCAGGTCCCTGCTGATGGAATTTTCAAACTCCTTCTCGAACATGTCAAACAGCTCTAAAAGCATATCTATATCCGCTGCTTCAAAATTGTACCGGGACCACTGTTTTTCCGATTCAAGATGGACATCCTTATATGTTATATGGTCATTCCAGGCAAGCTCCCAGAAACTGTCCCTGTCCTGCAGGTACATGGCTATCCTTTCCAGGCCGTAGGTGAGTTCTGCGGATACCGGTTTCAGTGTAAGCCCTCCCATCTGCTGAAAATATGTGAACTGTGTTATCTCCATGCCGTCTGCCCATACCTCCCATCCCAGTCCGGCGGCACCTATGGTGGGTGAAGCCCAGTCATCTTCTACCAGCCTTATATCATGGCCGGCAATATCTATTCCCAGGCTTTCAAGGGAACCCAGGTAAAGGTCTACTACATCATCGGGAGATGGTTTTAGAAGCACCTGGAACTGGTAATAATACTGTGTCCTGAACGGATTCTCGCCATATCTCCCGTCGGTGGGCCGGCGTGATGGCTCTACATAGGCCACATTCCAGGGTTCCGGGCCCAGGCATCTCAGCATGGTGTCTGCATTGAAGGTCCCCGCGCCTTTTTCCAGGTCCAGGGGCTGTTTTATTATACAGCCTTTTTCTGCCCAGTATTTTTGCAGGTTAAAGATTATATCCTGAAAATTCATAGTGTCTTATTTTAATCACAATGGATTCAATAGTCAATCAGTCACTTCAGGGGATAATGACTGAAGACATGAGGGATCATGCTGTCATGATCTCTTCTGGACCAAAAAAATTCCGTTTAAGGCCATCAGATTGGGGAAAAGCCTGATGCCGCCTCTTTTTCCCGTATACCAGGATTCTTTTATATATATATCCTTCTGCCGGCAAAAGTCCTTAAAATCCTTCAGGCTTCCGAAGTGTACATTGGGCGAATCGTACCACTGATAAGGCAGGGAGGATGTGACCGGCGCCTTTCCCCTGAAAAAAAGGTCCAGGCGGGCCTTGATATGGGCAAAATTAGGAAAACCGATTATCACCTTTTGCCCCACCCTCAGCGTCTCTTTTAACAGGGATCCCATATCCCTTATTTCCTGGATTATCTGGTTAAGGATAACATAATCTACCGAATTATCAGGATAATCCCTGAGGCCGTTCTCTATATCCCTGTGATATACGGAAAGCCCTTTCTCCACGCATCTATATATGGCTTTCTCTTCCAGTTCTATACCTTCTGCTTTTACACTCTTTTCTTTCATAAGATTATACAAAAGGTCTCCGCTGCCGCAGCCCAGGTCAAGCACCCTGGAGCCTTCCGGTATGATATCGATTATTATCCTGTGGTCAGGCTTTACTGACGAGCCTTCAGCTTTTTTCGGCATATACTTTCCTTAGGAAATGTTTTACAAGGTGGTCCTGCTCCCCGACTTCCAGGAGAAATGCATCATGGCCGTATCCTGATTCTATCTCACAATAGGTGGTATCAATGCCTCTTTCCTTAAGGCGCCTCACTATCTGCCTGGACTGGTAAGGGGGATAAAGCCAGTCCGAGCTGAAGGATATTACCAGGAAACTTATATCCGGCTTTATGCCATAAGGTATAAAGCTGTCTTCCCCGGAAAGGTCGAAATAGTCTATAGCCCTGGTTATATAAAGATAGGAGTTGGCATCAAATCTTTTTACAAAATCCCCGCCCTTGTATTGAAGGTAGCTTTCCACTTCAAATTCAGGATCAAAGGAGAAATTATAATCTCCGTTTTTAAGCTTCCTGGAAAACTTCTCCTCCATGGAATTGTCGCTCATATAAGTTATATGTCCTATCATCCTTGCCAGTGCCAGGCCTCTTTCCGGCTGTCCGGCCTCATAATAATCGCCATTTTTCCATGCCGGATCTGACATTATAGCCTGTCTTCCCACCTGGTTGAAGGCTATCTGCTGGGGAGAGTGTTTGAGCCCGGAGGCAATGGGTATGGCAGATGATATCCTTTCCGGGTAGGAAGATACCCACTGAAGCACCTGCATGCCCCCCATGGAACCCCCCGCAACCGACAGGAGCCTTTCTATGCCCAGATGATCCATAAGGTGTCTCTGTACGTCCACCATGTCTTTTATGGTTATGAGTGGGAAATCAAGGGCATATCTTTCTTCACTTCCGGGCCTTATGGAAGAAGGACCTGTGGTCCCCATGCAGCCTCCCAGCACATTTGAGCAGATAATATAATACCTGTCGGTATCAAAAGCCCTGCCGGAGCCTATCATGCTGTGCCACCAGCCCGGTTTTCTATCCCCCTTATGCCAGCCGGCAGCATGTGCGTCCCCTGACAGGGCATGGAGGATAAGCACAGCATTATCTTTATTCCTGTTCAGCCTGCCGTATGTCTCATATGCTACGGTCACGGGGCCGAACTTTTTCCCGGAAGCCAGCCTGATGTCTTTTCCGGGTCCGGCAAATGTGTAATAGCCGGTCTCTACTGTACCCGGATCTTCTAAGGTTTTTAACTGCATGACTTCTCCAGTGCCTGGTCAATGTCAGAAATAATATCAGCAGGGTCTTCTATGCCCACCGAAAGCCTTATGAAATCATCGGTAACCCCTGTTGCCTCCTGCTCCCTGCTGTCCAGCTGCTGGTGGGTGGTGCTGGCAGGATGGATGGCAAGGGTCCTGGCATCACCTATATTTGCCAGGTGGGATATCAGGCCCAGAGACTCAATAAACCTTTTCCCGGCTTCAGCTCCGCCCTTTATACCAAACCCGATAATGGCTCCCGCACCTTTTTTAAGATATTTTTTAGCCCTGCCGTATTCCCGGCTGGAAGCAAGTCCGGGATAATTGACCCAGGACACCCGGGGGTCTTTCTCAAGAAACTCTGCTGTCTTGAGCGCATTCTCAGCATGTCTTGCCATCCTCAGGTGCAGGGTCTCCAGGCCCTGGAGGAAGAGAAAGGAATTAAACGGGGAAAGACAGGCACCCAGGTCCCTCAAAAGCTTTACCCGGGCTTTGAGTATATAGGCAATATTCCCCATACTCTTGAACTGCTTTATGAAATCCATGCCATGATAGCCGGGATCAGGTCCGGCTATGAGGGGAAACTTCCCGTTTTCCCAGTTGAAATTGCCGGAATCCACTATGAGGCCGCCTATGGAAGTACCGTGTCCGCCGATGAACTTGGTCGCCGAATAAGTTATGATGTCGGCTCCGTATTCAAAAGGCTTTAACAGGTATGGAGTGGTGGTATTGTCTATAATGAGGGGTATCCCATTTTCATGGGCTATTCCTGCCAGGGCTTCTATATCGGTGACATTCAGCTTGGGATTTCCTATAGACTCTGCATATATGGCTTTTGTCTTATCTGTTATAGCATTTTTAAAATTACCGGGATCCCCGGAATCTACAAACTTTACCTTTATCCCGAAGCGGCTGAAGGTATTATTAAAAAGGGTGTAGGTGCCTCCGTAAAGATTATTTGCAGATACTATCTCGTCCCCGTTCTGGGCCAGATTCAGGATGGCAAGCGTCTCAGCCGCCTGTCCGCTGGATACGGCCAGGGCTCCGATACCCCCTTCCAGGAGGTTTATCCTGTTTTCCAGGACTTCATTGGTAGGGTTCATTATGCGGCTGTAGATATTCCCAAATTCCTTCAGGGCAAAAAGATCAGCTGCATGTCCCGTATCCCTGAAAGTAAAGGATGTGCTCTGGTATATGGGTACAGCCCTGGCCCTGGAGCTCTCATCGGGCTCATGCCCGCCATGGACCAGTATGGTATCGTCATTAAGTTTTGTGATCCTATCCATTTTATCCCTTTCCATAAATATTATTGGTCAAAAAGATCTGTAGAAAGGTAGCGTTCCCCGGTATCGGGAAGGATTACTACGATGAGCTTATCTTTATTTTCACTCCTTCTCCCCACTTCTACTGCAGCCCGGGCTGCCGCTCCTGACGAAATGCCGGCAAAGATGCCGTCCTCTATTGCCAGCTTCCGGGAAAATGAAGCCGCATCCTCTCCTGTGACCTTTATTATCTCGTCGATAAGCCCGGTATCCAGTATGCCTGGCACGAAGCCGGCGCCTATTCCCTGTATCTTATGGGGCCCAGCTTTGCCGCCAGATAAAACTGGCGATCCGGACGGCTCCACAGCTATTGCGGCCAGCCCCGGTTTATTTTGCTTCAGGGCCCTGGCCACCCCGGTAATGGTGCCTCCCGTGCCCACGCCTGCCACCAGTATATCTATCCTTCCGTCTGTATCAGTCCAGATCTCCTGAGCCGTGGTCCGGTAATGAATATCAGGATTGGCAGGATTATCAAACTGGTTGGGCATAAAAGAATCCGGGATCTCCCGATGCAGCCTTTCAGCTTCCTCTACAGCACCCTTCATTCCTGCACTGCCGGAAGTCAGCACCAGATCCGCCCCCAGGGCCTTGAGAAGTTTCCTTCGCTCTACTGACATGGTATCAGGCATGGTAAGAACCAGCCTGTACCCCTTAACTGCACATACATATGCCAGGGCAATACCGGTATTGCCGCTGGTAGGCTCTATAATGGTAGTATTGTCCTTTATGAGGCCTTTTTTCTCCCCGTCTTCTATCATGGCATAGCCTATCCTGTCCTTGACACTGGACAGGGGATTAAAGCTTTCCAGTTTGGCTGCTATAACGGCATTAGAACCCTTTGCCGACCTGTTAAGCCTTACCATGGGGGTATTACCTATAAGCTTTGTTATATTATCTGCTATCCTCATATTTTTACCTTTCATAAAAAATGCCTTAAATGATCCTGGTCTATCTTTTAGATGCTGTACATCAGCGGCCTGCTCTTCTGTTTTTCCCTGTGCTTTTCTGCCAGGTCCTCCAGTGTCCTTGATCCCAGGAGCTTTGATATGCTCCCGCTTACTTCATCCCAGAGGTCCCTGGTGACACAAAGGCGGGCATCAGGGCAGATATCATCATCACCCACACAGTCTGTCAGTTTTACCGGGCCTTCCAGTGCTTCCACTATCTCTCTTATATTTATGCTGTTTGAAGGCCTTGCCAGGAAATAGCCGCCGCTGGCTCCCCTGGCAGAGTTTACCAGGCCGGCAGACTTAAGTGACGGCATTATCTGTTCCAGGTATTTTATTGATATTCCCTGTCTTCCTGCTATTTCCTTCAGCAGCACCGGTCCATTATCCCGGCTCAGGGCAAGCTCCAGCATAGCCCTGGTCCCGTATCTTCCTTTTGTAGATAAGCGTATCATAGAAACCTTATAATCCCTATATTTCATATATATATAGTAGGGATTATATAGGGCTAAAAATTTTTGTCAACTTTAAATTTATTTCTTTATATGATTATAAACGGGGATGGTTGACGCTCTTTATGCCTCAGCATGGCTTTCATATACCGAGCTTTTTTAAATACCGGAAACTATCAAGAGTGCAGTCGGTGTGGTATACCAGGTAATCCTCAAGCAGCCTGTAGACTTTTTTAAGGTTCCGCGGTTCAGGCTCCACTCCCCTCAGGTCTTCCAGCTTCATCCGGAAGATATCCCAAAGAAGCCTGTAGTCTGAAGCCCCCAACCGGATGCCGGCGCCGTTATCCCGGGCGCAGCGGGTGCACAGCACTCCCCCGCTGGCTATGGAGAAATGTATATCCTTTTTCTGCATCACATACAGCTCACCCGGGTCCTTATTGCAATAGCTGCATGCGTCCAGCATGGGGGCAAGTCCCGTGACCTGAAGAAACTTAGCTTCAAATACACATAATATTTTTTTCAGCGCCAGTTCATCATCCCTGGCAGCATTATCTATCTCATTAAGACTCATATAAAGAAGTTTGAAAAGTGCCGGATTATCATCTCCGGAAGACTGCGTCTTTAAAACTATATTGGAGATCATACCGGCAAATGTGAATTTATAGAAGTCCCTGGATATATCGTTAAAGCAATGTATTATGTCTGCCTGGCTGACAATATCCAGATTTCTTCCTCTGGCAAGCTCCATATCAGCCATATTAAAAAGTTCAAGTCTTCCCCTGAATATGGATCTCGTCTTCCTGGACCCCCTGGCTACTGCAGATATAACCTGGCCGTCCCTGGAATACATCCTTACTATTTTGTCAGCTTCCCCCAGTTTGTGTGACCTTAAGATAATGGCTCTGGCTTTATAAGTAGGCATAAAAAGTATGCTTTGCCTTATTTATCAAAAATGGTGCTGTATTCCTTGATTATATTTATCCCGCTGCTGGTCCCCAGCCTGGTAGCCCCGGCGTCGATAAGCGCCTGTGCATCCTCGAATGTCCTTATCCCCCCGGAAGCTTTTACGCCGATATTCCTGGTGACCACTTCCCTTATGAGACGTACATCGTCAAGCTCTACACCCTTTACGCCAAATCCGGTGGAAGTCTTTATGAAATCAGCTCCCGACCTTTCAATTATAGAGCTTACTTTCCTTATCTCGTCTTTTGAAAGGATGCCTGTCTCTATTATTACTTTTATATTTATATGCCGGTTGTATTCAGCGATCTGTTCTCTCCTGATAACGCTTACCAGTACGCTGAGCTCCCTCTCTATATATTCATAATTGCCGCTTTTGACGGCTCCCAGGTTTATCACCACGTCAAGCTCTCCCGCACCCTTCTTGATGCAGTCCCTTGACTCGAAGATCTTTGTCTCTATGGTGTTGGCCCCCAGGGGATATCCCACTACTGCACAGATCTTTACATCAGTATTGGCCAGGATCTTTGATGCCTGTGCAATATTGGCAGGATTTATCACTACCGCTGCAAAATGTTGGCTTTTTGCATTTATGCACAATTTTTCAATATCCTTCGGTGTCGCCACCGGATTTAGTAATGTCTGGTCGATAGTCTTGGCTAATTGCTCCCTGGTTAATATTTTGATCACCTTACCTTGTATAGATTTAATAGTCCAAAATCAAAAACCGAACCGGTCCAGGAGATCCTTCTCCCGGGTCCAGTTACTCTTTACTTTTACCCACAGCTGCAGGAATACCCTGGTCTCCAGCAGTTTTTCCAGTTCCTTTCTGGCGCTGCTGCCGGTCCTCTTAAGCATTTCTCCCTTATGGCCGATGATTATGGCTTTCTGGGAATTCCTCTCTGCATAGATGGAACACTCGATAGAAGTCAGTTCATCTCCTGACTTAGTCCTGGAACTATGCAGTCTGTCGACTTCAACAGTTATGCTGTGGGGTAATTCCTGCGACAGGCCTTCAAATAACTTTTCCCTTACAATATCTGCAATGATGTTTTCAAGTGGCTGGTCGCATATTATGTCACTCCCGTAATACCTGGGGCCTGCCGGAAGATAGTCTTTGAGGATATTTAAAAATGAATCCAGGTTTTCCCCCGTCTTTGCAGATACTTCTATTATGCTGTCAAAAAGTCCTTCTTCCTCTATTTCCTGCAGGTCAGTCCTGTATCTGTCCCGGTCCGCCAGGTCTATCTTATTGACCAGGAGTATCTTGGGAAGGCTGCTTTTTCTGATATGCTCAAAGACAAAACGGTCGCCCTTCCCTATTCCCCCGGAGGCATCTACCACTACTACTATGATATCTACATCGCTTTTTATCCTGGAAGCTGCGTCCTTGAGCCTTTCCTGGAGAAGGTTCCTGGGCTTGAAGAATCCGGGGCTGTCTACAAAGATTATCTGGCTTCCCGGCGTATTAAGGATACAGTTTACGCGCCTGCGCGTAGTCTGTACCTTATCCGAAGTTATTAGAACTTTCTTATTTATCATCCTGTTGATAAGTGTCGATTTGCCGACATTTGTCCTTCCTATTAATCCTACAAAACCCGACCTGATATTTTTATCATTCATTATAATTCCATAACATAGAGGTCTCTGTGTACTCCTTTGCCATATTCATCTTCTAAAAACGATAACTTTACGAATCCGGCTGACCTGTAAAGCGATACAGCCGGCCCGTTTTCCGGGTCGACCGTAAGAAATATTTTCTTAAAACCATCCCCTGCAGCTTTTTCCAGTACACTGGACAAAAGCATCCTGCCGATACGTTGGCCTCTCAGCCGGGGGCGTACATAAAAGGAGTGAATAAAAGCAGCAGAAGCATTTCTGTATGATCTTATCGCCTGGCATACACCGGCTATCTCCCTCTCCGGCAGTTTTTCTGCAATAGTGACAAGTCCGTATCTTATAAGTACCGGGATCACCCACTGGTTTATGGATGCCTCTTCTCCCAGACTTTCTATTTCAAGCCTGCAGATCTCCCTGATAAGATCCGGATCAAAATCTTCTATCTGCCTCGTTATGATTCCTTCCATTATCAGTAAACCGCTCCCCGGAGCTCCTGCAGCAAAAAAACATGCCCTCTATTGATTTTACAATACCTGTCAATAGCTTTTCCAGTCTTTACTGCTTATATCATGCAGCAGGCTGTCCTGTATATTGTACATGACTGATCTTTCTTCATCTTTTTCGTGGTCATAACCGAATATATGGAGAAGGCCGTGTATTATTAAAAGTATTATCTCCATTTTAAGGCTCCAGTCCCCTCCCTGGCCCCTGGAGTTTTCCCTGGCGGCCGCAGGTGATATATAGATTTCACCAATTATATCCGCGGCATGGGGCTCTCCCCGGCCCAGTGGATCTTCAAGATATGAAAAGGAAAGGACATCAGTAGTCCTGTCTATATTCCTGTAGGAACGGTTGATCCTTTCCATATCCTCATCATCGATAAAGATGATGCTGACAGCTCTTTTGTCATCAGCATCGAATTTGCCGGAAATATACCTGCAGATGTCTTCAAACTCCCGCAGGTCCAGCTTTATCTTATCCTGATTATCTGTTAGTTCCAGGTGCATATGCCTTATCAATAATAATCACTGCTGGCTATTGTATTCATCTCCTCCAGTACCGGAGGTTCCTTTCCGCTTTCCTGGTATGATATCCTGGAGTGGTATATAGCGATCAATCCGTCTATGAGGGTCTTCTTGACCTTCTCTATCTCCTTTAAGGTTATATCTGCCTGGGCCAGCTGGCCGTCACTTATGCGGTCTTCCACAATATCGTTTACCATCTGCTCTATTTTTTTGGGAGTGATCTTTTCAATGGACCGGACAGCAGCTTCTGCTGAATCAGCCAGCATCAAAATAGCGGCTTCTTTGCTCTTGGGCTTCATTGCCGGATACCTGAAGTGTCCCTTAAGGCCGTTAGAGCTGCCGTTTGACGTTTCTGTTTTATCTTTCTGTTTCTCATAAAAATACGAAATAAGGGAATTGCCGTGATGCTGGGAAATAATATTAAGGACTCTCTGGGGTATTTTGTTTTTCCTGGCAATATCCAGCCCGTCCTTTATATGATTTGCTATTATATTCCGGCTCATGGAGGGATTGAGCCTGTCATGGATATTATCTATGTCACCTTTATTCTCATAAAAATATTCCGGCCTTTTTAGTTTTCCCAGGTCATGGTACAGGGCAGCAACCTTTACCAGCAGGGAGTCGGCGTTTATGGCTTTGGCTGCATTCTCGGAAAGATGGCCCACCAAAAGGCTGTGGTTATAGGTGCCGGGAGCAGAAATAAGCAGCTTCTTCAAAAGCGGCTGGTCGGTATGGGAAAGTTCCAGCAGCCCCATAGCCGTCACCACATTGAAGGTGGATTCAATAAACGGCAGCAGGCCGATAGCCAGAATTGCAGATATTATCCCGTTCAGTATACCCATGACCGTATAAAGAGCGATGGTCCGGAATTCCCCCGCTATAAGGTTGACTGTTAAAAACAAAAAGCCCAGCACCAGCGATCCTATAAATCCAGCCTTCATCACTTCGGATCTCTGTGACACCCTGGATACCAGGTAAGTTGAAAGTATGCCCCCCAGAATATAGGTGATAGCTATGGAGAAATCAAAATTTGTGGCGATACCGGCAAAGATGCCAAGACAGAGGGTAAGCATTATACCTATCCTGGCATTAAACAAAATAGTGCTTATAAGGGATACGGTTATTATAGGAAAAAGATAATTCCAGAAGTTCAGGTGTATTGATGACAGTATGGTAAGAGCCTTTATAAGGGCGGTAAAGATCACTACTAACAGGGCGATGATCACCAGCTTCTTGGTGCTCCGGTATATGTTTTTCTCAAATTTAAACATATAAAAACCCAGCAGGAACAGGGCCACGGCGCAGATAAATAAAATGTAGAGAAACCGGCTCCAGTTAAAATCCCTCTGCAAAAGCCCCAGCCGGGTAAGTATCATTATATCCGTCTCATTTACTATCTCGCCCTCAAACACTATAGTCTGGCCTTCCATTATGGTGACCATATGGGACGCCGTATTGAGTCTCGCCTCTTCTCTGGCAATTTCCGTGCCTCCGGGGTCAAAGACAGCTGTGGGCTGGATATTTTTCTGCAGGACCGCAGTTGCAATGGGAACAGCTCCAGCCGGTATACCGGGACCCTCTTCGGCCATGGTCACTGCATTGCTCCTGGCCAGGTCCAGTTCGGTAGGCTTTATTTCTTCTTTCATGATCTCCCTGGCTATCTCCTGGGTCTTTTCCAGAAGCAGGTTCAGTTCATCGACAGAAAGGTTCAGTGCAGCTGTAATTATGGATTCCGGATATTCATTTCCTAAAAGATTGGTAAGATAATCTACCTTTTCCTCCATGGTCATATCCTGTTTCTTCTGGACTACAGAGGTCAGGAGATAAAAATACCTTATCTGGTAAAGCGCTCCTTCTTCCCCGCTTAAAACATCCAGGTCATATACATAACGGTCCTCGACTTCAGCTTCATTGATATTCCGGGCTTCCTCTGTCTTCTGAATATCCTCGAATTCAATGCCCCTGTTTGCCTTGATAGTCCTGGGACTGGGAGCTCCAAGCTCCACGCCAATATCAGGAGCATACACATATGAAAGGATAGTCACCACCAGGCCCAGGCTTAATATAAGTATATAAAGCCTGCGGGCGGCAGGATTGCCGAATGCAAAAAACTTCCTGAAGAAGCCTTCAGGTTTCTGGTCCCTGCCGTCTGTATCTATTTTTTTTGTATTTTTGTTTGCCAGCATGATCTATAGCTGATTATCTTTTTGTCCTCTCATCAAACTCCCTGTATGCATCGACGATCTTCTGGACCAGCTCATGCCTTACCACATCTTTTGATGTAAGGTTTATAAAATCGATCCCTTCTACATTATCAAGTATGCTTCTCATCAGAATCAGGCCAGACTGCCTGTCACTGGGAAGGTCCACCTGGGTTATATCGCCGGTTATCACCATCTTGGAGCCAAAGCCGAGCCTGGTAAGGAACATCTTCATCTGTTCCGGAGAGGCATTCTGGGCTTCATCAAGAAGAATGAATGAGTCATTAAGGGTCCTTCCCCTCATATATGCCAGGGGTACCACCTCGATTATCCCCATGTCCCGGTACTGCTGGAATTTTTCAATATCCAGCATCTCATAAAGGGCGTCATAAAGGGGCCTGAGATAAGGATTGACCTTATCATAGATATCGCCCGGAAGGAAACCCAGTTTCTCGCCTGCCTCGACTACCGGTTTTACCAGGATGATCCTTGCTATCCTGTCCTGCTTCAGCGCTTCCACAGCTGTTGCCAGGGCCAGGTATGTCTTGCCTGTGCCTGCCGGTCCAATACCGAAAACAATAGTATTCTGCTTGATGGAGTCTATATATTTCTTCTGCCCCTCTGTCCTGGGTTTTATCTTTTTACCGCTGTTTACCAG
>CAYZJW010000006.1:0-9120 GCA_964478985.1 uncultured Actinomycetota bacterium | reverse complement strand
CCGGTAAATTCGAGATTGATCTTATGTTTGGTCGGAGACAATATTCCTCCTTGAAATCATATTGCCTGGTACAGGAGCCTTATGCATCCTATCCCGGCGGCCAGGTGAATGTTCTCTGGCCCATCAGGTGAAAATGAAGATGTTCGACAGACTGCCCGCCGCCGTCACCCATATTGGTAACGACCCTGAATCCTTTTTCATCAAGACCCAGGCCGGCAGCTATTGTCTTTATGGTTATCATAATATGGGATATCTCGCTATCTTCAAGTCTGTCTATTTCCATTATAGAAGAGATATGCTTCTTTGGTATTACAAGAAGATGGACAGGAGCTACCGGCGAGATATCCTTGATGACTACCAGACCGGTGTCTTCAAAATAAATATCGCTTTCTATCTCTTTATTCACAATTTTACAAAAAAGGCAATCCTTCAAACATGCACCTCTTTCGCTTTACATAGATACAGGCAAAACCTGGTATAATATAAAATCTTCTTGATTTTTGCCCGAAACGGTAATTATACTATTTTTTTTATTTTTTACAATTTTTATTATCCCTGTGCTTATTTATATGATTATAATCCATTTTGTAAAAATAATTAAATCATGGTGCTTCTTCGCCCAGAAGCCCCTGCCTGTATCTTTTTTGTGTCCTTACCTTTATTATCCTGCCCCTTATATCCTTCAGCCCTGCCCGGGGCCTGAAGTACACTTTTATATAATTGCCGGAAGTGCCGGAGACCATACCGTCTGAGCCCTGTCCTGCTTCTGCTGCTACATCCAGGACCAGTCCCGTATTGGCGTGTAAAAAAACCTGTCTCAGCTCTTCGCCAATACTCCTGACCATCCTGCTTCTCCGGCTTTTTTCCTGGGGCGGGACACTGTCGCCCAGAAGCCAGGCCCTGGTCCCGGGCCTGGGGGAATACCTGAATACATGCAGTTTGCTGAACCTGAGCTGCCTTACCAGTTCCAGGGTCCTGTCAAGATCGCCTTTGGTCTCTCCGGGAAAACCTGTCATGATATCAGTGGTGATGGTAAAACCGGGAAGTCTCCTGTATATGTTTTCCGCAGACCGCCGGAAAAAACCGGAATCATAAGGTCTACCCATGCTCTTAAGTATGGCATCGCTGCCGCTCTGCAGGGGTATGTGGAGATGGGGAGCCATCCTTTCCCTGTATTTCTCCATCACGCCCAGCAGGTTTTCACCGATATCATTTATTTCCAGGGAGCTTATCCTGATCCTCTCTATCCCCGTTTCAGAAAAAATCTTCTCCAGCAGCCAGGCAAGGCCGGTGCCGGCTGCCGTATCGGCGCCGTATTTGCCTGCATGGATGCCGGTAAGTACTGCTTCGGCATATCCCTGGCATGAAAGCATATCTATGCTATCCACTATCCTATCTGCGGGTGTGCTCCGGTAGCCCCCTCTTACCCTGGGTATGATACAGTATGAGCAGTTCTGTTCACATCCGTCCTGTATCTTGACTATTGGCCTTGAATGCGGGTTTTTTCTCCTTTTCCCGTATCCTGCCCTATCCCCGGCTATATTGCCTGTATGCCCGGCAGTTTCCAGGATCTTGGCCGCTGCCAGGGAAATATCTTTTTTTTCTTCATTTCCCATGATCAGGTCTGCTCCGCTTTTTATAAGGAGATCCCGGTGGTCCCTGACATAGCAGCCGGTAACTGCGATTATTGCCCTGCTGTTAGCGTTTTTGATCTTCCTTATCAGCTGCCTTACCTTGCGGTCGCTCTCTGCGGTGACTGTACAGGTATTTATGATGCATATATGTGGATCGCCGCTGCGGAAGTCCACCATCTGCAGTCCGTTTTGCATCAGCAGTCCTGCTATGGCATCGGATTCACACAGATTGACTTTGCATCCCAGCGTATTTATGGAAAATCTCATGAGATCCTGACGGCCAGCTTTTTAAAAGCCGGCCCTTATATGAAAATCTATTACTGATAAAAAATATGCGGCGGCAGTCTCTGCCCTGAGGATATTGTCTCCCAGCCTTAAAAGCACTGCGCCTTTTTGCTTTAAGTTTTCTGCTTCTCCCGGGGAAAACCCGCCTTCCGGCCCAATCAGATATGCTATGCTGGCGGCATGAGAAAGGGCGCGGAAACTGTCCGCTATGTCCTTATTTGGACAAGCGCCTTCATAAGGCACAAAGAAATGCTCATGCGATCCTATGTCAATATCTTCCAGGGATGACGGACCCAGTACGGGGCATTTAAAATACCTCCTGCTCTGCCTGGAAGCCTCATCCGATATCCTCTGCCATCTTTTTATCTTCTGGCTTTTGCTTCCGGGATCCGGAACCGTCCTTTCGCTGATGACAGGCACAATGGCTGATACCCCTATCTCAGTGGTCTTCTGCACTGCATATTCCATGGCATTCTTTTTCAGCAGGCACTGGTAAAGTGTTATCCGGGGCAGCTTTTCCCGTATATGTGTTTTTTCCAGTATCCTGAACCCGGCTTCAAATTTATTGATGTTTTCCAGTTCAGCCCTGTACCTGAAGCTTTTATTATCTGAGATATATGCAGTATCTCCCGGCTTCATCCTCAGGGGGCCGTAAAGATGCCTGACATCATCAATATCCCTTATAAATAATTTGTTTTCATAGACCTGTCCCGGGTCGATAAAAAGATATGGAGTACTCATGGTAAATAGTCCTGCAGTATCAGCCGGTTTTTTCATTTCTGCTGCTGGCATATTCGGCCAGCAGCTGTTTTTCCTTCCGGTTCAGCCTGGTGGGGATCTCTACCTTTATATTTATTATATGATCCCCCCTTCTGTATCCGTTAAGCTGTACGAATCCCCTGGATCTAAGTATTATTTTTGTCCCCGGCTGGGTGCCCGGTTTTACTTTTATTTTTTCAGGACCGTCCAGGGTGTCCGCTTCCGTGGAAAACCCCAGTGCTGCCTGGGCAAATGATATCCTGAGCTCTGCCGTCACATGATCGTCTTGTCTGGTAAACTGGGGATGCTTTTCCACATTGACTGTTATATACAGGTCGCCTGCTATGGAGCCTGAACCCAGAGAGTTGCCCCTGCCGGTCACCCTCATCCTGTCGCCGTCATGTATTCCTGCCGGGATATCTACTTTTATCTTCTTCTTGATCTTCAGGTATCCCCTTCCATAGCATTTTCTGCACGGTTCTTTTATTATCCTGCCCGATCCATCACAGTGGTCACAGACAGCCGATGTCACCACATTACCAATAAATGTCTGCCTGGTGGTCCTTACCTGTCCCGAGCCCCCGCACTGCGGGCAGGTCTCGATGCTGCTTCCGGGGTTGGCGCCGCTTCCGTCGCAATCCAGGCATACATCGTCTACCTCATATTCTATTTCCTTTTTTATGCCAAAAGCGGATTCCCTGAAGCTCACTTCAGTCCGTATCTCAATATCCGAACCCTTGCTCCTGGCCCTTGCCCTGGAGCGGCCGAACCCGCCCCCGAATCCGGAGCCAAAGAAAGAACTGAATATATCCCCAAAACCGAATTCCGAGAAGATATCCCCGAAATCAGCTTCGTTTATAAGGTTGTTTGAGAAACCATAGCGGTCATACTGGTCCCTTTTCCCGTCATCAGACAGCACGGCATAGGCTTCGGAGATCTCCTTGAACTTTTCCGCTGATTCAGGATTGCCGTTATTCACGTCGGGATGGTACTGCCGGGCCAGCGTCCTGTAGGCCTTTTTTATCTCGGTTATGCTGCATGTCCTGGAAACCCCCAGGACTTCATAATAATCTCTTTTTGTATGTGACAACTAGATCCACCCTAAATATTATCCTGTTTATATTTTAAGCGCACAAATGATAACCCATTTTGTAGATTTTTTCCAGCTATCCGGACGGCTTCCCTATGCCTGGCCCCCGGGTCCGGGTCCAGGGTCAAAGACATGGGACAGGTTTTTCCTGAAAAGATCCAAAATGTTTATGACCCTGGGATAATCCATGCGTTTTGGTCCCAGTATGCCGATGGTGCCGGAAGCATTGTCCTTTATGCTGTATTTTGAAGCAATAAGACTGAGTTTATCCGTACCCGGACTGAAAAGTTCTGCCCCTATTTTTACCATAAACCTCCTGTCATCAGCAAAATCCATGAGTATCTTCATCAGCTGGTACTCATTTTCCACAAAGTTTATGATCTGGTGGATATTCTCTATGTCTATGAACTCGGGCTGCTGCAGGATCACTGAAGTGCCGTGTACAAATACCCGGTTATATTGAAGGCTTTCCTTCATGCATTCCCTTATCATCTCCAGGATCCTGTTTATAAGAAGGACCAGGCGGGTATCTGAACTGAGTTCCCTGATATCCAGGGAAGCCAGGTCAGTAAAACTTTTATCCCTGAGCTTTGAATTAAGGACCCCGGCTGCACCCTGGAGGTCAAGGTCATTATAGCTGCCCTCCATTACAAAGCTCCTCTTATAGACCCTCCCGGTATCTGTTATAAGGACCATGAGATAGTCATCTTCCTCAAAGTTTAAAAGCTCCAGGTGCTTGAACCGGCTCTGGTATATGCTGGGAGCCACGATCATGGAGAGATAATTGGTTATCCTGGCCAGCATCTCCACTGACTGCTTAAGTATATTCTCTATTTCCATGCCTTTGTTTATGACTGTCCTGATATCAGGCAGTTTTTCCTTTCCGGGCACCAGCGGGCTTCTGCCTTCCCCGGTTATCATGTCCACATAAAAACGGTATCCCCGGTCTGTGGGTATCCTGCCGGCTGAGGTATGCGGATGGGTAAGATAACCCATTTCTTCCAGCTCGCTCATCTCTTTCCTTATAGTGGCAGAGCTGATCTCCAGGTCGAGTTCCGAGGCTATCCTTGCTGAGGAGACCGGTTCCGCCTCCCGGATAAACCTGGTGACCACTTCTTCAAGTATCTGTCTTTTCCTGCCGGTAAGCTCCATAACACCTGTCCTGTAATTTTCATCATTGCCTGCCTGACGTTTTTGTGCTAATATCCAATCGACCTGTAATATGGCAGTGCTAATATATTATAGGAAATATTCTTTGAAAATTAAACAAAGTCATTTGTTTTAGGGGAGCCGGCACGGGCTGAGAGGACAGGACATATCCTGTCGACCCTCTAACCTGAACTAGATAATGCTAGCGTAGGGAAATAAGATAGTATATTTTATAAGACTACCGCTCTGGTTCAGGGGGGTAGTCTTTTTGTTTGTAAGGGCACCCGGAGCATACTGGAGACAGGCATATGAAAAACGAGACTGCAAGAGGCGCGGTTGTAATAGCCAATGGAGAGATAAGGGATCATGCGCGCATAGGCATGGTCATAAAATCATTCCACAAATTTGACCCGTTTGTGATAAGCGCAGACGGAGGTATTGAAAATACAGCCAGGCTGGGACTTATCCCCCATGTGGTTATAGGGGATATGGACAGTATAGACCGGCAAAAATATGCAGGCATGCTTCCCCGGACCAGGTTCATCCCTGTTTCGGGTGAGAAGGATGAGAGCGATACCAGGCTGGCAGTAGAATATGCCTTAAAGCAAGGCATGGAAGATATTACCATTGCCGGCGCTTCCGGCAAAAGGATAGACCATACATTTGCCAATATAATGATACTGGCGGCACCGGGCCTGGAAAATGCGTCAGTCCGGATAGTGACTGAGGAAAGTGAGGTCTTCTGCATGCATGGACCGGGGACCATAAAAGGAAGTCCGGGGAAACTGGTATCCCTGTTTTCCCTTACCCCTTATACCAGTTTTATAAAGACCTCCGGCCTTATGTATCCCCTGGAAGATGAGAAGCTGTATCAGAGCCCGGTAAAGGGGCTCAGCAATGTTTTTACCTCGGATGAGGCAGGCCTGGAATTCTCTGAAGGAAAACTTCTGGTAATACGGCAATTATAGATATGAAAAGAAGAAAGACAGGGACAGGGGGAAACTACTTTCCCATCATATTCTTTATAGCTCTGCTGGCAATATGGGAAGCCCTTTCAAGGGCGGGGGTTTTTCCTGCCTTTATACTCCCTGCACCCACCAGTATCATGATCAGCCTGGTCACAGGATTTGCTTCCATGCAGTTTCATATACTTATAACCCTTTATGAGGCATTTGCCGGATTTGCCATAGCCATAGCGCTTTCCTTTGTAATTGCCATACTAATGGATTCGCTATATGGACTAAAAAAGACATTATACCCCATCCTTATAATATCCCAGACCATCCCCATAATAATACTTGCCCCCCTGTTTGTGATCTGGTTCGGATACGGATATACGCCAAAGCTGGTCATAGTTGTCCTTATTTGTTTTTTCCCGGTGACCATAAGCCTGCTTCAGTCACTTTCAGGTGTGGACAGGGAGCTTATTGACCTTATGAGGTCTATGGGCGCAGGCAGGTACCAGATATATAAATATGTGAAGCTTCCTGCTTCCATGACAGGATTCTTCTCCGGGCTGAAGATAGCCGCCACCTACAGTATAATGGGTGCCACTATAGGGGAATGGGTGGGGGGAAAGGACGGATTAGGAGTTTATATGATAAGGGCAAAACAGTCTTTTGCCACCGACAGGGTCTTTGCCGCCATACTGGTTATCACTGTGCTCAGCATACTGCTGCTGAAGCTGATAGAGTTCATAGAGAGAAAAAGCATGCCCTGGGCGGTGAGGCAGGAGAATGGATATACGGAAAATGATTCATTATGACAGGAGATGATATGGCTAAAAAACTGACAATTATTAAAATCATTTGCATTATGACAGCCGTACTGCTTATGGCGGCAGGGGCCTTTTCCTGCCGGGCTGACGGCACCAGGGGATTAAGACAGATAACGGTAATACTGGACTGGGTGCCCAATACCAACCATACCGGCATATATGCCGCCAGCGAACTGGGATATTACCGGGACGCAGGTCTGGAGGTAGAGATAATCCAGCCTTCAGAAGGCGGAAGCGCCGACCTTATTGCTGCCGGCAGGGGGGATTTCGGTATCAGCTACCAGGAACAGGTGACCTATGCCAGGACAGCCCGGGACCCGCTCCCCATAGTGGCAATAGCTGCCATAATCCAGCAGAATACTTCCGGTTTTGCCTCTCCGGCCGACAGGGGCATAGATACACCGTCTGATTTCGAGGGAAAGAAATACGGGGGATGGGGCTCCCCTATGGAAGAGGCCATGCTTGAAGGCCTTATGGAAAAGTATGGCGCTGACTTTACCAGGCTGGAAATAGTCAATATCGGAGCCTCTGATTTCTTCACCAGCGTTCAGAGGGATGTGGATTTCGCCTGGATATTCTATGGATGGGACGGCATAAGGGCAGAGCTTATTGGTTTTGATATTGATTTTATGCTTCTGCAGGACCTGGATCCGGTACTTGACTTCTACACCCCGCTGATAATCACCAGTGAGGATATGATACAGGATGATCCGGACCTGGTAAGTGATTTCCTGGAAGCCAGCAAAAAAGGATATGACTTTGCCATAGAAGATCCGGGCAGGGCTGCCGGTATCCTGCTTGACCAGAACAGCGAACTGGAAGACAGCGGTCTGGTAACCGCCAGCCAGGAGTACCTTGCCGGTAAATATATCAGCCATGATGAGGGCTGGGGTTTCATGAAAGAAAAGATATGGCAGGATTTCAGCAGCTGGATGTTTGATAATGGATTACTTTCAGGCAGTCTGGACACTTCAAAAGCATTTACCAATGAATTCCTTCCGGAATAGGAAAAAGCAGATGAGCAATATCCTGTTAGAGGTAAAAGGAATAAAGAAAAGCTATCCGGGCCTCCCTACCCTGGAAAATATAGACCTGGTGCTGGAAGAAAACCAGTTTGTCTCAGTCCTTGGTCCCAGCGGCTGCGGCAAGAGCACCCTTTTCAATATAATATCGGGCCTGGAAAGACCTGACAGCGGCAGGGTGATAATAGACGGCAGGGACCATAACGGAAAGACGGGGCGGGTAAGCTATATGCACCAGAAGGACCTGCTGCTGCCCTGGAAGAGTATTATGGATAATGTCTGCCTGCCCTTTTTTATAAAAGGCATGAACCGCACAGATTCTTATAAAAAAGCCGGGCAGTATTTTCCTGATTTCGGCCTGGAAGGATTCGAGAAAAAATACCCCCGCCAGCTATCCGGAGGCATGAAGCAGCGGGCAGCGCTTTTACGGACCTATTTATTTGCAGATGACATAATGCTCCTGGATGAGCCCTTCGGCAGCCTGGATGCCATTACCAGGAGGAAGATGCAGGACTGGCTGCTGGGATTATTTGAAAAGCTGGATGCTTCCATACTGTTTATCACCCACAGCATAGACGAAGCCATCTTCCTTTCCGACCGCATCTATCTTCTATCCATGAGACCGGCAGTGGTGATAAAAGTATTTGATATCGGGATTCCCCGGCCCAGGGAACTCAATATACTGACCTCACCACGGTTTAACCGGTTGAAACAGGAGATCATCAAGCTTCTATGACAGGAGGAAATATGATAGCCATACAGGTAAGCCTCTACCCGCTGGGGCAGGAGGATATTGACAGTGTCCTGAAGATATTCTGGGATGTCCTTAAACAGGAAAACATAGACTACAGGATAACTCCCCTGTCCACAGTAGTGTGGGGGCAAGATGAAGAATATCTGTATAATACAGTTTTTGCCGCTTATAAAAAAGCCAGGGAGAAAGGTGCTGCAGTCATGGTCCAGACCCTTACTACTGGAGACCGCAGCCGCATACATGAGCTGATGGGCTACCTGAACCAGTAGTTAAGAAAACCGGCCCTGTTTATGGAAAAACTAGATGGATAAGGTTCAGGCTTCATCCCAGGCAGCGCGCACATACTCCACTGACTTTTTTACCCCTCCGGTTCCCATGCCGCTGTTTTCCTCAATACACAGCCAGCCGTCAAAGTCATTTTTTTTCAAATAGGAAAACACTTCATTAAATGGTACCAGGCCCGTACCTATTAGGACATGGTTGAGTCTTCCCCTGGTGGAAGTATCGGCAACATGGATGGTCTCCACATCATCTATGACCTGCTCCAGAAGCGGCATGACTTCTTCGCCCAGGGCTATGGGATTGGCAGTATCAAAATTTATCCTGATCCCGGTATCCCTTATGCCTTCCGCTATCTTTAAGAAAATATG
>CAYZJW010000005.1:11592-32923 GCA_964478985.1 uncultured Actinomycetota bacterium | reverse complement strand
CTTTCCGGATATTTTCCTTGATATCAGAAATGGCAGTGTCGATCAGCACATTATCAGTCACGCCCTTTACGATATCCAGGGCTGACAGTATGGGCACGCCGGCAGACATCAGCGTCCCCAGGTATCTGGCAAAACGGGAAAGAGCCATCTTTTTTATGATATCGCCCATCTTTGGTATTTTTATTCTTATAGTATCCACAGTCCTGGCGCCATTGGGTGTTTTCCTGTACCACCTGAAAAGAAACCTGCCTCCCACGCCTGCAACAATAATGAAAAGGTAGAAAAATACATTTTTAAAAAGGTCGCCTACCCATATCACTGCCCTGGTCATGGTTGGAAGCTGCACGCCCAGGTCGTCATATATCTCCTTAAATGTGGGGACTAAAAAAATTATGATGACAAGGGTGATCACCACGGCAAAACCAAGGACAAATTTTGGATATGCCGTCTTATTCCTGACCTGAAGCCTCACTCTTTCATCCTTTTCCAGAAACTGAGCCAGGTTTTCCATGGACTGGTCAAGAACACCTCCAGTCTCGCCGGCACGTATCAGGCTTATATAAAGCCTGGAAAAAATGCGGTGTTTGCCCATTGCCTCCGACAGGCTGTGGCCTGATTCTATATCCATCCGAACCTGTGAGATTATCTTCTGGAACTTTTCGCTGGAAGTCTGGTTCTCCAGTACCACCAGGGATTCGATAAGAGACATCCCCGATGATATAAGAGTGGCAAACTGGCGGGTAAAAACCACAAGGTCCCTGGAGCGGATCCTGTCAAACAGGGCGATATTCCTCTGCAGGCCGGCTCCTTTATCGTCTTTTGTTTTGTTTATATCCAGGACCAGCAGGCCTTTTTCCTTGAGGCTGGTTATCAGGGTGTCTTCTGAAGACGCTTCCAGGGAACCGTTTAATATCTCACCGGTTTTGTCCCTTGCTTTATATTTAAAGGTAGCCATATTGTTCCAGTCACATAAGTTAGTTAATTATAAACATTATCAAATGTTTATACAATATATTCAATATTTTTTTAATACTAAAGATTATCACGCTATCATCCTCTGGAGTTCCTCCCTGCTGTGGCACTTCTCTATACATATATCCTTGCTGATGCTTCCCTGCCGGTAAAGGTCTGCCAGCGACCTGTCCATGGTCATCATGCCCCTTTTGCCGCCGGCCTGCATGGCGGTATAGACCTGGTGTGCTTTGTTCTCCCTGATCATATTGGAAATTGCCGGGTTTACAAACATAAGCTCGGTTGCCGGCACCCTGCCGTCTTCGGTGACATTAGGAAGAAGCTGCTGTACCAGAACCGCTTTAAGAGTTGCTGCCAGCTGGGTCCTGATCTGCCTCTGCTGGTATGATGGGAATATATCTATTATCCTGTCAATAGTCTGGGGAGCATCCTGGGTATGCAGGGTGGAAAATACGAGATGTCCCGTCTCGGCTGCAGTAAGGGCGCTGGATACTGTCTCCAGGTCCCTCATCTCGCCTACCATTATAACATCCGGGTCCTCCCTTAATACATTTTTTAATGCCAGGGAAAATGATGTGGTATCAGCCAGGATCTCACGCTGGCTCACGATGCTCTGCTTGTGGGTAAACAGGTATTCAATGGGGTCCTCTATGGTTATTATGTTTTCCCTGCGGTTCTGGTTTATTAATTCCACAATAGCCGCAAGGGTGGTGGATTTGCCTGAACCCGTTGGTCCTGTCACCAGTACCAGCCCCCGGGGATAAGTTGAAAATTCCTTTATCTGTAAAGGAAGCCCCAGTTCTTCGATTGTGGGTATCTTCTTGGATATGAGTCTGAATGCTCCGGCCAGGGTGCCTCTCTGAAAGAAATAATTGCACCTGAACCTGCCTTCTCCTGGAATGGTATATGAAAAGTCGAGCGAGAGGTCTTTTGACAGTCTCTGCTTCTGGTCATCGTTTAATACTTCCAGCAAAAGCTCCTCTGATCTTTCCGGGTTTATATCTCCAAACTTTTCTATCTTTTGCAGGATGCCGTTTATACGTAGAAGCGGCGGCAGTATACATACGATATGGACATCGGAAGCTTCCTTTTCAATTCCTTCCCTCAGTATCTCGTCTATCTTCATTATCTTAATCCTTTCATGGGCTATTTATATTTTTTCCGCCAGCATCTCCCTGATATGCCTTGTTTCCGGATATATGCCGAACCATCGGTAGAAGGATGATGCCGCCTGGTATATAAGCATATCCAGGCCGTCAATAATATTTGCACCTTCTTTTTTTGCCTTTTTTACCAGTCCTGTCTCCACCGGTCTGTATATAGTCTCAAATACTATCTTGCCTGAAAGATCCCAGCTGTCAGGCACAGGCAAAAGGCCTCCCAGTTCTCCGGAATCCATTCCCAGGGGAGTGCAGTTTATGATCAGATCCACCGAATCCGGTATCTTCTTATCTTCCAGGTCCTGCAGCACGTTTATATTTCCATTGCCTTCCATATCATGCTTTATCTTTTCCGCATTCTTTATGGTCCGGTTAAATATGCTTATACTGCCGGCGTTTTTTTCCCTGAGGGCATATACGGCACTCCTGGCTGCCCCTCCTGCTCCCAGCACCAGGCATTCTGCCCCTTCAGGGCTGAGACCGGCATTGTCAAGGGAGAGTATGATGCCGTCAATGTCGGTATTGAACCCGGCAGCCTTTACTATACCGTCCTTCTCGTCAAACCTGACGGTATTGACCGAACCGGTTGCCGACGCCCTTTCGTCCCTTACCGCTGAATGGAGGTAGGTTATTTCCTTATAGGGCATGGTTATATTAAGTCCGTATATACCCAGGTCCCCTGCCCCCCTGAAGGCTCCCGGGAACCTTTTTTCCGGAAATTCAAATGTTACATACACAGCATCTATCCCGCAGTCTTTAAGAAAACGGTTCTGTATAATGGGTGAAAGACTGTGCCTTGCGGGATAACCGAATAATGCCAGGACCTTTGTTTTCGAGCTTATTTTATTTTGCTGCATCAAATGCTGCCTTATTATTACATCTATCCGGAATGATCCGGAATGCTATGGTCAATATTTTATATCAAATGTATTATATTTTTTTTCTTCAGGTATCTCTTCCATGACGGTATCTGTCACCACAGAAAAGGCAGGCCCCTTTTTGACCTCTTCCATGAATGACTGCAGCTCTTCTTCCTCTCCCTGGCAGACTATCTCGACTTTTCCGTTACGCTTATTGGCCACATAGCCCCTGACATCATATTTTTCGGCAATGGATACGGCAAAATACCTGAAACCTACTCCCTGCACCCTTCCGGAGATCAATATATTATAAGTCTTAATATTTTCAATCATAATTCTATCAAAATAATTATTATAATAATAACAAAATTAATATTCTTTTACAATTTTATCATCATCAAGACTTTTAACTAAATAAAATCTCTCCTGGCTGCCTGTCACAGCTTCTTCCTGAGGATGGAATAGGGGCTGACGGCACCCAGCCCTTTTATGACTACCCTGTCATTAGGATTGGCTGTCTCTATGGGGTCCATACCGGGTACCCTGAGTATATTTTCCGCTTTCTTTACAAGCGGGTCCTTATGGGGCTGGAGGATATCGAGGGATTCTCCCTTCCTGAACTGGTTTTTCACATATATGACAGCTTCTTCCAGTTCCCTGCCTGTATTTTCCACTGAACCGACAAAAGAGTATTTTTTTATATACCCTACATTTTCATTATCCTCTAGTTCCCTGTTGCCGGCCCCGAACATAAACCCGGTAGTAAAATTCCTGTGTGAAGCTTTGTCCAGTTCCCCTATCAGGGCATTTTTCATGCTGTCTGTGAATTTGTTTTCTTTTACAAGGTCCAGGGCTTTTCTGTATACCCAGGTGACCAGGCTTACATAGCTTTCAGTCTTCATCCTTCCTTCTATCTTTATGCTGTCTGGGCCCATTTCCGCGATCCGGTCCAGGACCGGCAGCAGGCAGAGGTCGCGTGAATTATATATATATGTGCCCTTTTTATCCTGTTCTATGGGAAAGAAAAGATTTGACCTTTCTTCTTCCATCAGATAATACTTCCACCTGCAGCTGTGAGCGCACTGGCCCTTATTGGCATCCCTTCCCGACATATATTTCGATAGCATGCATCTTCCGGAATAGGAGATGCACAATGCCCCGTGGGCAAAGACCTCTACCTCGATATTGCTTTTTTTTATTATATCCCTGATGCTTTTAAAAGACAGCTCGCGGGAAAGGTTGACCCGGGAAGCGCCAAGTCTTTCAGCAGATCCAACGGCAAGATGATTGGTGATATTAGCCTGGGTGCTTATATGGATCTTTACTCCAGGCAGCCTTTTTCTTACAACTGGTATTATCCCGGTATCGGATATTATGACAGCATCCAGCTCAAGACCGCTGAGGCCTTCAGCATATTTTTCAAGCCCATCCAGTTCATCTTCATATATGAAAGAATTCAGGGCCAGGTATATTTTTACCCCTCTTTTATGGGCATATGTAATGCCTTTTTTAAGGTCTTCTATGGTGAAGTTTCCCCTTATGCTCCTTAGGTTAAACTTTTTGCCCCCGACATAGACTGCATCTGCCCCGTAATTTACTGCATATTTAAGCACTTTAAGATTATTTGCCGGCACCAGGAGCTCCGGGACCTTCATACTATCCAAGACTCCAATCCTTCCCGTATATGCTGACAGCCAGCCCTCCATCAGCATCAAGCAGCTCAGTATTGAAACCTGTCCCCGGGCCAGTGGATTCCAGGTATTTCTTTAAGCCCCTGACACTGTTTTTGTAGTGTTTGGGGACATTTTTTAAAAATAATTTTTTCTTGCAGAATATATCATCGGCTATTATTATGGAACCTTTTTTTATCTTGCCTTTTACTGCTTCCAGGTATCCGGGATACTCAAACTTGGCTGCATCAATAAAAACCAGGTCGAAGGTAAGGGAAAGCTCCGGGACCACCTGGAGGGCATTGCCGCATATGAAGCGGCAGTCTGAGTCCGGGAAATGGGAGTCGATAAGTTCGCGGGCATCCTCAAGCCTCTGCCGGTTAAGGTCTATCCCCGTATAACTGGAGACCCCTGGCATATTTCTTACAATAAAATAGGAAGAAAACCCGTTGCCGCAGCCTATTTCCAGGATATTTCCGGGCCTGGCCAGCCTTACCATAAACCCCAGGAAATACCCGGTGCTTTTGCCGACCACAGGGATCTTGCCGGCAGCAGCATGCCCCTGTAGACTTTCCACCAGGCTCATCTGCTCCAGCAGGCGCTTAAGGTCATCATTCTGCATTATTGATATTCTCTAAATGCTCATTATAATCATCAGTAAAAGAATGCTCATGTGTCTGGCTGTCTGTAACCACAAAATACAAATAGTCCACATCAGCCGGTTCCAGGGCTGCAGCTATGGAAGCAAGTCCCGGATTGCAGATGGGCGTAGGGGGAAGACCGGCATAGATCCTGGTATTATACGGGGTATCTGCGGCCAGGTCTGTTTCGGTCAGGGGTTCATCCCATTTCTGCAAAAAATAGGTGAGGGTAGCGTCTATGCCCAGTGTCATGCCTATGTCCAGCCTGTTATGTATGACAGCTGATATAAGCGCCCTTTCCTCAGGGATATATGCTTCCCTTTCCACCATGGATGCGATCTTCAATATGTCATAACTGGAAAGGCCCTTTTCCCGTGCCAGTCCGTAATCCAGGTCGCTGGTCTCAATCCGGTACTGGACCAGCATCATGTCTACTATATCCGCTGCCCTGTAGGGGGCCAGTATTTCATAAGTCTTGGGGAAAAGGAAACCCTCCAGGCTTTCCAGACCATTCAGGAAATCATAATCATAATTGTCTATAAGGACTGCTCTTGCCATGTCTTCTGATGTTATAAATGGCAGCTCCGAACCGTACCTTTCAATGATATCCATGCTGGTAAAACCTTCGGGTATGGTCACATTATATGTTATTACCGGCGGTCCCGCCGTAAGCATGTCCAGCACTTCTTCATATTCAGAACCGGTTACCATGTCATATTCGCCCGGCGCCAGGTTTTTCTCACTGCCCCTCTGCTGGACAAAGAGACGGAAAAGCAGAGCATTGTCCACCACTCCGGCTTCTTCCAGAAGCGCTGCTATACCGTTAAGGGTCATCCCCTCCTCTATTATTACCATTACTTTTTGTCCCGCGACAATTGTATTTTCTTCTTCCGGGGCGGCAGTATCAAAAATACAGGCATTTAATACTGATGCCGCCAGTACAGATATGATCAAAAACAATAGCCCAAACCAGTTTTTATTCATCATTGTCCCTTCTGACAGCCGAGGTCCTGTCCAGGTAGCCCTGAAGTATGAGGGCGGCAGAAAACTTATCTTTCCGGGCGCCTTTTTTATTTTTCATTCCTGGTCCCAGACGGAGTTTGCTGGTAAACCTTTCGTCCTGATAGACGATCTCGGTCCCCGTATCAAGTATTTTTTTATTAACAAATTCCAGGACCTTTTTACCCTGCTGTCCTATCTCTCCCCTGAGGGTGTACGGCATACCCACCACTATCTTCTCCACGCCTTCCCTGTCCATGATGCTGCAGAGCCTATCCTTAAAGTCCTCATCGTTTTCCAGTACCGCGACCGGTACTGACATCTTTTTTTCCCTATCGGTAAGGGCTATGCCGATATATCTATCACCGATATCCATTCCCATTATCTTCATATTATGACCCCCGGATAAAGCTTTCCCTGGCCTTGCTTGCGGCAAGATCAATGGCTTTTTCCAGCGAGTCTTTATCCGAACCGCCCAGCTGGGCAAAATCGGGTCTTCCCCCTCCGCCGCCTTTTATTATACGGCCCACTTCTCCGGCAAGTTTTCCGCAGTGCAAGGAACTGCCGGATATGTCCCGGGTGCAGGAAAGCACCATCACCGGCTTGCTCCTGAATATATTCCCCAGGACTATAAAAGTATTCTTATTGCCGTAGGCATCCTTTATGCGGTCTGCAATTTCACCCATATCCTTAACCGGGATCTCCCGGGAGAGATCAAGGGATGCCATATTAAAATCTAGGATATTTATGCCGTTTACCGGTTCCTTTTTCGCCAGGGACTTGATTATCCGCTCGGCAGCTACACCAGTCCTCAGCTCTTCCAGCTCCTGCTTTAATTCAAGGTTTTCCTGTTTCAGCCGGGCAGCTGAGTCCGCGGCCTTTTCCTCCGCTACTTCCAGGATAGCGGATACCCTGTTTAAGTTTTTTTCCTTTTCATTCAGCATCTCATATGCATATATGCCTGTAACTGCTTCTATCCTTCTTAGATTTGCCCCGATACTGGTATCTGATATTATCTTGAATAACCCTATCTCGCCGGTCCTGTCTGCATGAGTGCCGCCGCATAATTCACGGTTGTAATCATCTATCTCCACCACCCTTACAAATCTTCCATATTTTTCCTCGAATAATGCTACCGCATCAAGCTCTCTTGCATACTCCAGGGTGGTCTCAAAACACCTTACCTTATCATTTTTCATTATTTTCTGGTTGACCATCTTCTCTATCCTGGATAGCTGGTCATCAGAAGGAGGATTATATGCGGTATAGTCAAATCTCAGTCTGTTATCTGCCACCATGGATCCGGATTGCCTTACCTGGTCTCCCAGGGTGTTCCGCAGGGCCCAGTGAAGAAGATGAGTGGATGTATGGTTTTTCCTGATATAGCTGCGCCTTTTGTGGTCGATCTCTATATGGACCTTATCTCCTCGGCTTATTCTGCCTTCCTTCACGAATCCGTGATGGATGAAAAGGTCCTCCAGCGGTATCAGGGTATCATTTACTATAAATATTGCCCCGTCTGACCTTATCAGGCCCCGGTCGCCGGACTGGCCGCCCTTTTCTCCGTAGAATACAGTGGACTTTAATATTATCCCGCCTTTTTCACCGGCATTCAACTCCTCTGCCGACTCGCCCCTGCCGCTGCCGGAAACCCTTATTATTGCCGCTACCTCAGTCTGCAGCTCTTCTTTTTCATATCCCAGGAAATCAGTCTTTCCGCTCTTTTGGATATCCTTGTACAGAGGGAGGTTATCATCCACTTTCTTATCAAAGGATGTCTTCTTCCTGGATCTTTCAATATGTTTTTTAAAATACTTATCATATTCTCTCTGGTCCAGGCCCATGCCCTGTTCCCCCAGTATCTCGCCTGTAAGCTCCACCGGGAAACCATAGGTCTCATAAAGCCTGAAAGCATCCTCAGGGTCCAGTGATGCAGAACTTCTGTCCTTTGCCGCCTGAATCATACCTTCCAAAATGCTGTTGCCTTCACTAAGGGTGCGGGTAAACCTCTTTTCCTCATCCAGTACTATTTTGAATGCCATGTCTTTTACCCGGGAAAGCTCGCTATAATAGCCGGAATAGGACTCTATTACCGCTTTACCGATATTATTAAGGAAAAAATCATGGATGCCCAGCTTTTTACCGAATCTTACTGCCCTCCTTATTATCCTTCTGAGTATATAGCCCCTGCCTTCATTGGAAGGAGTTACCCCGTCTGCCAGCAAGAAATATATGGCCCGGCAATGGTCTGCCAGTATCCTCAGGGACCTGCCTTTATCCCTGTCATTTAACAGGTCCTGGAGCTTGCCTCCGGTTATCTCCAGTATCCTTTCCATTACTGGCTTAAACAGGCTGGTCATAAATACCGAAGTCTGGCCTTCCAGTACAGCTGTTATCCTTTCCAGCCCCATACCTGTATCTATATTTTTCCGGGGAAGTTCCGTATAGCTGTTGCCGTCAAAATTATACTGGGTAAATACAAGGTTCCATATTTCCAAAAACCTTCCGCATTCGCATGAGGGATCACAGTCTTTCCTTGTGCAGCCGGTATCCGGGCCATAATCATAATAGATCTCGGTGCAGGGTCCGCAGGGACCCGAGTTCCCGGCAGGCCCCCAGAAGTTTTCTTCCCTGCCCAGCCTGTATATCCTTTCTTTGTTTATTCCATTTTCGATCCAGTACTGTATGGACTCTTCATCAGCAGGAATATCCTTATCGCCGCTGAAAACAGCAGTAAACAGCTTTTCCAGGGGAAGATCCAGGCAATTGACACAGAAATCTATGGCAAAGGCTATGGCTTCCTTCTTGAAATAATCACCGAAAGAAAAATTACCCAGCATCTCAAAAAATGTAAGGTGCCTGTCTGTATATCCCACGCTCTCTATATCACTGGTCCTGAAACACTTCTGGACAGTAGCTATCCTGGTCTCCGGCGGCGCCTCTGTGCCCAGATAATAGGGCTTGAACTGCTGCATTCCGGCAGTAGTAAGAAGCACGCTGGGATCATTTTTGGGGATCAGGCTGGAAGAAGGCATCACCAGATGTCTTCTTTCCTTGAAATAATTTAAAAATCGTCCTCTTATATCCATATTATTGCTGAATAAGCTATATGTATTTGATAATAAAAGATACCCCGTTTAGTCGTCATATCAGATATTTTTGCGCCCTGCACTCAGCAGGTGGATGCTCTCCGGTCTGCATATATAAGTCCCAGAAACCAGGTCAGGGCATTTACTCAGCAGCCAAAGTATGAGCTTCCAATGTAATCTTGTTGGCACAAAAATTACTCTTCAACAACGATATAAACAGAGTACCAGGGTCGATATTATCATAACTCTTTTCTTTATTCAATAAAGCCAAAACTACCGGCAGCGGCTTAATTATCTT
Source organism: uncultured Actinomycetota bacterium (assembly GCA_964478985.1). Taxonomy (GTDB): domain Bacteria; phylum Actinomycetota; class Humimicrobiia; order Humimicrobiales; family Humimicrobiaceae; genus M55B120. The sequence continues at coordinate 23,234 of CAYZJW010000005.1, read as the reverse complement.
CTGTTTCCGCCAGTTCTATCGACAGCTCCTCCAGCTGTTTCCTGCTTACCTCCGAGGGAGTGCCGGTCATGAGCTCCATAGCAGATTGCGTCATGGGAAAAGCTATCACTTCCCTTATGCTGTCCAGTCCCCCCATTATCATCGCCAGGCGGTCCATGCCCAGGGCAATACCTCCATGGGGAGGAGCTCCGTATGAAAGGGCATCTATTAGGAAGCCGAAGTTTTTCTCCACCATGTCTTCATCCATATCCAGCAGTTTAAATATTTTTTGCTGCAGGCCTGCATTGTTTATCCTTATAGACCCGCCCCCGATCTCGCTGCCGTTAAGCACGATATCATAAGCCTTTGACTTTACTTTAAGCGGTTCCTTATCCAAAAGCTTTTTGCCTTCTTCGTCCGGACTGGTAAAGGGGTGGTGGATGGATGTGAGCCTGGCCTCTTCTTCATCCCATTCAAACAGGGGAAAATCATAGACCCATACGAATTCGAAGACATCCTTCTTGATCATATCCAGTTTTTTTGCCAGGAGGACCCTTAAGTCTCCCAGGACTTTGCAGCATGTGGTAAAATTGTCTGCTACTATAAGCAGAAGGCTGCCCGGAGCAAGGTTTAAAGTAGAGGTCAGGTCACTGACCTCCTGTCCGGATAAAAACTTGGTTATGGGCGACTGGAATGACATGTCATCACCTACCTTTATCCAGGCAAGCCCCCCGGCTCCGCTTTCCTTTGCCGCCTCTACCAGTCCGTCCAGGTCCCTGCGGCTGAATGCTGCAGCATCCGGCAGCACCAGGCACTTTATATTGTCTCCCGAATCAACTGCTTTTTTAAAGATCTGGAGGCTGCTCCCGGAAAAAATACCGGTTATGTCGCTGATGGCAAGGCCGAACCTGAGGTCAGGCTTGTCACTGCCGTATTTCTCCATACTCTCCCTCCAGGTGATCCGCCTGAAAGGAGTTTCCAGCTCTATCCCCAGCACCTGGCTGAATACGGTCCTGAACAGCCCCTCGATAATGTCCATGACATCATCTGTCTCCACAAAAGTCATCTCCAGGTCTATCTGTGTAAATTCCAGCTGCCTGTCTGCCCTTAAAGCCTCGTCCCGGAAACACTTGACTATCTGGTAGATCCTGTCAAAACCGGAGAACATAAGTGTCTGCTTGAATAATTGGGGCGACTGGGGCAGGGCATAGAATTTCCCCGGATGGTAGCGTGACGGCACTAAAAAATCCCTTGCTCCCTCTGGAGTACTTTTTGCCAGTATGGGCGTCTCTACCTCAATAAAGCCGCTGGAATCAAAATACTGCCTGGCAGCAGCCTTTATGCTGTGCCTGAGCCTCAAATTTCTCTGCATCTCGGAAGACCTGAGGTCTATATACCTGTATTTCAGCCTGGTATTCTCGTCCACCCTCTCCCTGTGCTCCAGCATAAATGGCGGTGTCTTTGATGCAGCAAGTACTGTAAGTGATGATATCACCACTTCTATCTCACCGGTGGGGATGGACGGGTTTACGGCATCCTCTGCTCTTTTCCTTACCATGCCTTCTGCTTTTATGACATATTCATTCCTTATATCCTTGCCGGATACATAAGCCTGGCTGGAAAAGGCGGGATCCAATACCAGCTGGACTAACCCGGAAAAATCCCTTAGGTCTATGAATATAAGTTTTCCGTGATCCCTTCTTTTATTTACCCATCCGCAAAGGCTTATTTTTTTGTCAATAAGCTCCCTGTCTATGCTGCCGCAAATATGGGAACGCATTGTGGTCCTGTATTCTGGTTTACCCATTTTTTTCTACTCCTGTAATCTCCAATATCTTTTTGACCAGCCGGGTCCTGTCAATAGTATACTGCCTGAAATTATCCAGGTCTTTTATGGTAACACAACCCTTATGTATTTCCTCGTCACCTATTATTACAGCCAGGTCAAATCCTTTTTTACCTGCTTTCTTTATGCCGGTGCCGATATTCCTGCTGGCATAATCCACCTGGCAGGCGATCCCGGCTTCCCTGATGTCCCTTAATACTTCCAGGCTGTAAGCTTCTCCAGGCCCTGACAAAGTAATCATATAAGTCTTTACCGGTCCTGTTTTCCGGCTGCAGCCCATACCCAGTTCCTTCATCACCAGTATGGTCCTGTCAAGGCCCAGGGCAAAGCCGGTAGCCGGCATATCGGGACCGCCGAATTCAGACAGCAGCCTGTCATACCGCCCTCCCCCTCCCAGGGCATTCTGGGCACTTTCAAGCTCATGGGATACCATCTCGAATATTGTCCCGGTATAATAATCAAAACCTCTTACCAGGCTGTCGTCTATATAATATTCTATTGAGAGTCCGGTAAGGATCTTTTTGACTCCCTGGAGATGTTTCCTGCAGTCAGGGCATAAAAAACCTGATATTTTGGGACTGCCGGAAACAATGCTGCGGCAGCTGCTTTTCTTGCAGTCGAATATCCTTAAAGGATTGGCTTCAAACCTGTTCCTGCAGTCCGGGCATAGACCTCCAAGGCCAGGCTGTATATATTCCTTAAACTCATGGATGAAGCTTCCCCGGCACTGGCTGCATCCAATACTGTTTATCCTGAGCTGCAGTTTTTTAAACCCCAGCTTATAAAAGATACGGCTAAGGAGCCATATGACTTCCGCATCTATCAAAGGCTCGCTGCTTCCCATGGCTTCCGCGCCAATCTGCCAGAATTCCCTCATCCTGCCTTTCTGGGGCCTTTCATACCTGAACATATTCCCTATATAAAAAAGCTTAAGCGGCAGTTCCTGCGAGGACAGCATCTTTTTCTCCACCACTGACCTTACTATGGAGGCTGTCCCCTCCGGTCTCAGGGTAAGCGACCTTCCCTTGCGGTCAGGGAATGTGTACATCTCTTTCTGTACAATATCAGTCGATTCACCGATACTCCTGGAGAAGACTTCGGTATGCTCGAATGCAGGGGTTATTATCTCCTGAAAACCGAATACTTTAAAAAGCTCCCTGACTGTCTCTATTACAAAATCCCTGTATTCTATATCCTCGCCGTAAATATCAGATGTTCCCCGGGGGGAGTTCAGCTTCAATTCAATCACCTATCCATATCTAAAAAAGGACATCTTCATTAAGATAATAATTATTCTTCTTTTCAGAGTCCAGGTCTGTGCCTGGCCCATGGCCGGGATAGATGCTTAAACCGCCCCCCAGGCCCTTTATCTTTTTAAGCGACCTCTTCATATCCTGCATATTGCCGCCCGCAAGGTCAGTCCTTCCTATAGAGCCCTTAAATAACAGGTCTCCCGTAAAAAGACAGTCGTTTACCCTGATGACAATGCACCCGGGGGAATGTCCTGGAGTCTTTATTATCTCTATCCCCATTTTCCTGAAATATCCGGCTGTTTCCGGATCTATCAGGTTATAAGTCTCTAATGATAGATTATTTTGGCCAAAAATTGAAGAACCGTTTTTAAAAGGATCAGTTATTATCCCTTCATCGCCGGGATCGATATAGAAGTCTATGCCATATTCGTCCTGGAGTCCGGGCACGGCGCCGATATGGTCGAAGTGTCCATGGGTATTTATAATGAAACTGGGCACTATGCCCCTGGAACCCAGGTATTCTATTATCCTTTCCTCTTCATCGCCGGGGTCGATCAAAAAAAACTTTTTTTCCAGTTTGACTATGTAGCAGTTTGCCGATAATGGTCCCACGACCAGTTTTTCCACATCCATATATCTACTTTCCAGGCAATATCCTGAAAGCATCATAGACAGAATCTATCATCTTTATATTATTTATAACGTCTTTCAGGATATACTTATTATTTATCTCTATTAAAAAACGGAACTTTACATGTCCCGCCCTGTCTATCTTTAATGAATGGGCCCTCATGATATTGATATCATATTCGCTTATGGTATTTGTGATGTCCCTTAAAAGCTTGGTCCTGTCCAGGGCCTCGATCTGGATCTCCGCATTAAACTTATTGGGCGCATTCCTGTCCCAGCTTACATCTATGAATCTTTCATTCTCACGGCTCATCAGGGTATTCACATTGGTGCAGTCAGCCCTGTGTACCGATATTCCCTTTCCCCTGGTGATATAGCCCACTATCCTGTCTCCGGGAACTGGATTGCAGCATTTGGCCATAGTCACCAGCACTTCCTCCATGCCCTTTACGCTAATACCGCTGCCGGTCTTCCGGGTCTCTTCCCTGTCACGGATATCCTCTATCTTTAGTTCTTTCTTTTCCTCCGACTGGGATAATTTTTTTACAATACGGGTAAATACCTGATGAGCTGAGACCTTGTGGGAGCCGATGCTGCGGAAAAGTGTATCCGCCCGGTCAAAATTCATATCACGGGCGATATCCTCGAAAACGTCATTGCTGACAGTCTTGAAAGACAGGCTGTTTTTCCTCAGGATCTTTAACATTATCTCCCTGCCGGTATTATATGATTCCTGGCGCTGCTCTTTGGAGAACCACTGGCGTATCTTGTTTTTAGCCCTTGATGTCTTAACGATATTCAGCCAGTCCCTGGAAGGGCCTTTCTGGCTCTTTGATACTATGATCTCTACTATATCGCCGTTTTCAAGGGTGCTTTCTATGGGCACCATTACCCCGTTTATCTTGGCGCCTATTGCATTATGACCGATATCTGTATGGATAACATAGGCAAAATCAATAGGGGTTGCTCCCCTGGGGAGATTTACCACGCGTCCCTTGGGCGTGAAAACAAATACTTCTTCTTCGAACAGGTCCAGCTTCAAAGATTCCATATACTCGTGAGGGTCTTTTAATTCCTTCTGCCAATCCAGCAGCTGCCTTATCCATGCAACCCTTTTATCAAATTCACTTAGCTTGAAGCCTTCTTCCTTATATTTATAATGCGCCGCTATTCCGTATTCAGCCACTTTATGCATCTCGAAAGTCCTTATCTGTACTTCGAGAGGTTTCCCCCTAAGGCCTATTACCGTAGTATGAAGCGACTGGTACATATTGAATTTTGGATTGGCTATAAAATCCTTGAACCTGCCCGGTACCGGTTTCCAGAGCGAGTGTATGATCCCCAGTACGGCATAGCAGTTTTTGACATCCTCCACTATGATCCTTATGGCCAGGACATCATAAATGTCCTCAAAATCCCGGCCCTGCCTGGTTATCTTATTATATATACTGTAGTATGATTTAACCCTGCCGCTGATATCAGCAGAAACATCTGCTTCTTTGAGCTTTTTCCTTACCAGGTCAATTACCTCGTCTACCAGGGATTTTCTTTCATTTATCCTCTCGTCTATCATATCTTTTAATTTGAGGTATTCTTTTTCATGCAGGTTCATGAAACACAGGTCTTCCAGTTCTGACTTTATCTGGTAGATGCCCAGGCGGTGGGCTATGGGTGCATATACTTCCATGGTCTCCATGGATATATTGAACCTTTTGTCCTTGTCCAGCGGTTTAAGCGTCCTCATATTATGAAGCCTGTCTGCAAGCTTTACCAGGATTATCCTCACATCCTCGGACATGGCGATTATCATCTTCCTGATATTGCTTACCTGCTGTTCTTCCCTGCTATTGAACACTATCTTATCCAGCTTGGTGACACCGTTGGTTATCCGGGCTACAGTATTGCCGAACTCAGATGTCATCTTCTCCAGGTTATAATCAGTGTCCTCGACTATATCATGCAGTATGGCCGAAGCGATAGAGGTCTGGTCCATCTCGATATCAGCCAGGATCAGGGCTACCTGGAGGGGATGGTTTATGAATGGTTCTCCTGTCTTGCGTACCTGGTCTCCATGATACTTTTTTGCCGTCTTATATGCCTTCTCCAGGAGATCCCGGTCGACATTTTTATTATATTTCATGACAGTCTGCACCAGGACTTCAAACAGCTGGTCGGATGAGACCGCCTTCTCTGCAGCTTGTACTTTTTTAGCTTTAGCCATTATAATAACCGGGGAAAGGCCCCTTATTAAATAAATTTAAGGATATTATAAAACATTTTTTGATTCTTCTAAAACAGATCCCTGATCCTGAGCTGAATGGACCTTCTTCCCATCCATGAATTGATAGAAATGTCATAGAGTATATCTACGGTATTGCCCGCGTACAGAAGGGCATCTCTATCGCGGCCTATATTGAATAATATGCCATCCATCGCCATACTGTCCCTTTTCAGGAAGACCTTTGCATGAAGGCCTTGCTTAAGCCTTTTTACCCCTTCTATCATGCATCCCCGGGTCACGAAGGAGGGCGAAGGGTTTCCCATGCCGAAAGGCCTCAGCCTGTCTATATCCCGCATAAGACTGTCATCTATCTCGTCAAAGCTTATCTCTATGTCATATATAAATTTTTTTAAAAGATCTTCATCAGTCAGGACCTCTCCTGCCATCTTATTCATCCGGTGCAGGAATTTATCAAAGTTTTTTAATTCCATAGTTATGCCGCAGGCCAGGTCATGGCCTCCAAATCTTTTAAACAGGTCCTTTGTCTTGTCAAGGCTCCGGTGAAGGCTGAACTCCCGTATGCTTCTTCCCGAACCCTTCAGCAGGCCGTTTCTTTCCCTGAAGAGTATTACCGGCATATTAAGGACTTTTACCATATCGGAAGCCACTATTCCCAGCATACCTTCTTCCCAGCTGTCTGAATACTCTATAAATATCTTTTTCCCGTAACTGCCTGCAGCGGGGGCATATTTTTCCATTATCTCGTCAAAGATCTCTTTTTGCCGCTCCTGTCTCTTGATATTGTACTTATCCAGCCTTCCCGCTATTGAATGGTTGTCATCACTGTCACAGCAAAGAAGCCTGAAGCTTTCTATGGCATCTTTTACCCGCCCTGCAGCATTAAGCCTGGGTGCGATTACAAAACCGATATCATATTCGCTTACAGCAGAAGTGTCGGCAAGGGATATTTCCATCAGCTTCCTGAGGCCGGGATTTGATGTGCTGCAGATCCTCTTCAGGCCATAGCTTACCAGGATCCTGTTTTCGCCGTTAAGCGGCATGAGGTCTGCCAGTGTAGATACTGCCACCAGGTCAAGAAGCGATGTCAGGTAATCTTTGCTGAAACTTTTCTTTTTTTGTGCATCAAGACTCCTTAGCACTGCGGTCATGAACTTGAATGTAACCCCCGCTCCGCTCAGCTCCATGAAGGGATAAACGGTTCCGGGAAGTTTGGGATTTACCACTATGTATCTTTCAGACTGGTTATAGCTGCAGGGTGCGGGATTATGATGATCGCAGGCTATAACCCCGGGACTGGCTGCATTGTCCATAACATATTCCCGGGGTGAAAGACTGTTTGTGCCGCAATCCACACATATGACCAGGTCCGCTTTACCGGTCACGGATTCAAGGAAATCCCGGTTCAGGTCATAGCCTTCGGAGGTCCTGTCCGGTATATATACATCAGGTTTTAAACCCAGGGTATTCAGGAAATTATACAGCATTGCAGAGCTTATTATGCCGTCAGCATCATAATCACCGAATATCCATATACTTTCATCTCCTTCAAGGGCTTTTTTGAACCTGGATACAGCTGCCGACATGCCCGGCATAAGGAAGGGATCATGCATTTTCCTTAAAGAGGGTTTAAGGAAATCATCTATCCTGTCTTTGGTGTCAAGTCCCCTGGAGAGGAGCAGTCGCGAAAAAACGGCACCATATCCATCTATGGTCTGGTGCAGGTCCCTGAAATCACTGTTCCTTGGTATCCACTTATGGGGATTGCCTGCCATTTCTATTTTTTATATCTGGCGAACCTGTTATTCCAGGATACCAGTATGGGGCTGGCAAAGAAGATGGAGGAATATGTACCGGATATTATGCCTATGGTCAGGGCCAGGGCAAAATCCTTGAGAGCGGTAGTCCCCAGTATTAAGAGAAGTATTACCGGAAATAATGTGGTAATAGAGGTATTTATGGACCTGGTAAGTGTTGTGTTTACCGATTGGTTTACCACTCCGGCATAGCCAAGCTTTCTGGACTGGGGCGTATTCTCCCTTATGCGGTCAAACACTACAATGGTATCATTCAGCGAATAACCTATGATGGTAAGCAGTGCCGCAATGGTGGATGTGTTTATTTCCCGGTTTAATATAGCATATACTCCCAGGGTCACCAGCACATCATGGGCCAGGGTGACTATAGCTATAGCCCCGAAGCGGAATTCGAAACGGATCCATACATATATAAGTATTCCTGCCAGGCTTATGGCCATGGCAATAAGGGCATTCCTTATCAGGACGCTTCCGAATCCCGGGTCTACGGTCCTGTCCTGCAGCAGCTGCCTGTTTATGCCGATTCCCTGGTCCAGCGAATCCAGGATAGCATTTTTTTCCGCACTGCTTATGGGTTTGCCGATCTCTTCGGCTTTTATCCTGATTATATATTTATCGGGACCTGTCTGCTGTATTATGGAGCTGCCGTAACCCTGTTCATCAAGAATATCCCTTATGGCCTGCGACTGGACATCCTGGTCAAATTCCACCTCTATCAGGGTTCCGCCAAGAAAATCAATGCCAAAATTAAATCCGCCCTGCATGAAATAACCGGCCACTCCTGCAAGTATTACTACAGCAGATATTATGAACCATATCTTTCTTCTTCCTATAAAATCAAACTGCAGTTTTTTCAGATCCAAATCACTGCTCCTCTTTTTTTCTGACACCGATGAAACTGGGCCTGGCCAGGCCATGGAAACCGGCAGCTGTAAATAATACTGCTCTGGTAAAAAGCAGGCTGATGAGCATGCTCAGTACCACTCCCAGGGCCAGTGTGACAGCAAATCCCTTTATGGGTCCGGTACCAAAACCGTAAAGTGCTGCTGCTGTTATAAGGGTAGTGACATTAGCATCTACTATGGTGCTTAAAGCATGCCTGAAGCCGTCGCCTATGGCTATGCGGGTTGACTTACCTTTCCTGGCTTCTTCCCTTATGCGCGCAAATATTATAACATTGGCGTCCACCGCCATACCTATGGTAAGTATTATTCCTGCGATGCCGGGCAGGGTTAGCGCTGCCCCGATCCCTGCAAGTATGCCCCAGAATAAGGCGACATATACCATAAGTCCCAGTACGGATACCAGTCCCAGGCCCCTGTAATAAGCGGTCATGAATATGATTATGAGCACAAAACCTATGACTCCTGCATAAAGACCCTTATCCAGCGCATCCCTTCCCAGGGTGGGACCTACAGTGCTGCTTTCCTCGATTACCAGGTTCACCGGAAGTGCTCCCGTCTGCAGTACAAGGGTTATATCATTGGCTTCATCCAGGCTGTTTATCCCCTCTATCACGGCATCACCGCCGGATATGGGTACATTTATAAAAGGTGCGGACTTGATCTCTTCATCCAGCACTATTGCCAGCTGCTCGCCTATATTGTCTGTGGTGATATCCTCAAAAGCTCCTGCGCCCTCCTGCTTAAAACTGAGAGATACTATTATCTGGCCTGTACCATCATAGCCGGCTGATGCCCTGGCCAGCTTATCGCCTGTAAGAAGAACCGGACCTACCAGTGAAGCCGCCCCGGTCCTGCCGTCTATAAGCAGCTCTCCAAGGTTTTCACCGGAGTCGATATCCTTAAGTATCAGTTCACGGGTGTCCTGGTCATACTCGAATACTCCCTCAGCCATTTCCCGGTCAAATTCGCTGCCAAACTCAAATCCCCTATCCATCAGGTATATCTTACCGTTGTCTTCCCCAAAATGAAGCACTCCGGACTTTACCGGTACAGTAGAATTGATATTATCAACAAGTATCACTTCATCCGGGTCCGGGCCATAGGAAATAGTGCCTGTATCCGGATCAAAAGCAGCGAATTCCGTTTCCTGGCCCGTACGGGACACCAGGGTGCCTTCAAGTATCCTGAATTCAAGCTGGGCTGTCTTGCCTATAACGCTGACAGCACGGTCGGGGTCTTCTACACCTGGCAGCTGGATGACAATATTATTGGAGATATCCCTGGTGACCAGGGGTTCCGATATACCCAGCCTGTCGATCCTGTCCATGATTATAAGCATGGCCTTATCCAGAGACTCGGAAGTTACCTGGGATTCCTCTCCTTCGACAGGGCGAAGGATTATCTGGGTCCCGCCCTTAAGGTCCAGACCCAGGTTTATGGGCTGGACGGCAATATAGTAAATACTGACACCTATCAGCAGTATAAATGCTATAAATATTATTATATTTACTTTTTTATTGCGCATCAGTTATTCTTCCAGGCAAAAGGGCTGCAGTATGTCGTTAATGATTATTGCTGGTTAGCGACTTTCTTGGAGACTGAAGCCTTATTGACCTTTACGTCCACACCGGAGGCAATGGTTATTATTATGACATCATCCCTGATATCTTTTATCCTTCCGTGAAATCCTCCGGCAGTCACCACTTCATCACCCCTGGCAAGACTGGACATCAGTTCCTGGGTCTTTTTGCTCCTCATCCTCTGCGGCCTTATAAGCAGGAAGTAGAAGGCTACTACAAGTATGGCCAGCCAGATCCATGTCCCGTATTGTGCAAATATACCGGCAAATCCAGTGGGTTCTTCCTGGGCTGCCGCTGTGCCGTCATCTGAAGCAGCGCCGGTATCAGTGGTCATGGGAAGACATGATACGGCAAAGGCTGCCGTTCCTATCAGCATGATGCTAATGGTCAATACCGCTAATAACTTTATTGAGTATTTCATCCTGTATATCACTCCTTGGTTTTTAAAAATCAAATATCACTATTATTAACTTTTTTAAAATTTTTGCAAACAATTATTGAAGTTTTTTTATTTTTTGCCGCTTTTATTATACTCCTGCAGGAAGTCTCTCCTGAAATCTTCATATATGCCTTTTTTTATGGCTTCCCGGCCTCTTTTTACCATATCCATGATAAAATGTATATTATGGGTTGTGAGCAGCATGCTGGCCAGGATCTCCCGGCTTTTGACCAGGTGCCTTATATACGCTGCAGAAAAATTACTGCAGGTATGGCAGGTGCATCTATCATCTATTGGGCCAAAATCCACGGCAAACCGTTTATTTTTCAGGTTTATCCTTCCATGCGAAGTAAATGCGCTGCCGTTCCTGGAGATGCGGGTAGGCATTACACAGTCAAACATATCGATACCCAGTGCGATTGCTTCCAGTATTCCCCCGGGGTCTCCCAGGCCCATGAAATATAAAGGCTTTGTCCTGTCTGCATGATCTATTGAATATGAGAGCATCTCCATTGTCAGCCCTCTTTCCTCCCCTACGCTCAGTCCGCCGAAGGCTATGCCGTCAAAGCCCATCGATGATATCTCCATAGCGCAGGACCTCCTCAGCTCCCTGATAAATCCTCCCTGGACGATACCGAATATCTTCATGCCGGATCCCTGCATGCGCCTGCCTTCCTCCAGTGAAGCAGCTGCCCACCTGTTTGTCCTGTCTGCAGCTTCCCTGGTATATTCAAAATCCTGATTATAGGGTATGCATTCATCAAGCACCATGGCTATGTCGGAACCTATGCCGGCCTGCAGCCTTATTACAGTTTCCGGGGTAAAGAGATGTTTTGACCCGTCTATTATGGAACGGAACTCGACTCCGTCCTGCAGGACTTTCCTGATGCCTCCCAGGCTGAATACCTGGAATCCGCCGCTGTCGGTAAGGATGCTCCTGTCCCAGTTCATGAA
>CAYZJW010000005.1:0-11492 GCA_964478985.1 uncultured Actinomycetota bacterium | reverse complement strand
CTTATCTATATTATTAACATGCAGTCGCCAAAACTGTAAAACCTGTATTGTTTTTTTATGGCCTCGCTATAGGCCTCAAGCACCTTTTCTCTGCCGGCAAATGCGCTTATCATTATTAGAAGGGTAGACCTGGGAAGATGAAAATTGGTTATCATGGCATCAACTGCCCTGAATCTGTAGGGCGGATAAATATATATCCCGGTGTGTCCTGAGCTTTTTTCTATCCTGCCCTGCCTTGCCATTACCGTCTCCAGCACCCTGGCGCTGGTCGTACCTACAGCTATGACCCTTCTTTTTTCATTCCTGGCTGCTTCTATGATACCGGCCTGGACATCATCGATGGAATAATATTCTTCGTGCATCTTATGTTCTTCTATATTACTGCAGGCGACCGGCCTGAAAGTCCCGTACCCGATATCCAGGGACAGGCTGACAAACTGTATTCCCCTGCTCTTGAGAACGTCCATAAGTTCCGGTGTAAAGTGCAGCCCGGCCGTAGGAGCGGCGGCAGAGCCTTCCCTGTCGGCATAGACTGTCTGGTATCTTTCCCCGTCGATATGGGCTGACTTTATATAAGGCGGAAGCGGTACCTGTCCGCTGGTTGCAAAGACCTCTTCTGCGGGCCTGTTGAAATCTACCAGGGCCCGGCCCCGTTCAAATTTTTCCCGTACCTGGAAGTAGTCGGAGCCAATATAGACCCTGTCGCCTGCCTTAAGTCTTTTTGAAGGCCTTAACAGTACCTGGCAGCCTCTGCCCCTGTCCTTTTCCAGCACAAAACATTCAATGGAAGCACCAGTCTTTTCCTTCTTGCCGAAAAGCCGGCAACGTGTCACCCTGCTGTTATTTATTACCAGTACATCCCCTTTTTTCAGATAATGGCCCAGATTATAGAAGATGTCATGCTTTATCCTGCTGCCAGAGCGGTCTATTATCATCAGCCTGGAATGGTCGCGCTCCTCAAGCGGCTTCTGTGCGATCAATCTCTCCGGTAGGCTGTAGTCAAAAAGTCTTAGGTCCATATGCTGCAGGTCAAAAAAGCTTTTGTCCGGGATCTTTTTCTATTCCCATATATCTGAATGCCCTGACCGTTGCCACCCTGCCCCTGGGGGTCCTCTTTACAAAACCTAGCTGGAGCAGGTAGGGTTCATAGACATCCTCGATCGTATTTGTATCTTCTCCTATGGAAGCTGCTATGGTGCCCACTCCCACAGCCTCGCCGTTAAACTTGACCACCAGCGTGTCAAGTATCTTTTTGTCTATTACATCCAGTCCCAGCTTGTCTATATCCAGCCTATCCAGGGCTGTTTCCGCAGATGCCCGGTCTATCTTTCCGTCACCGCCTACCAGTGCATAATCCCTGACCCTCCTCAGGAGCCTGTTGGCGATCCTGGGGGTTCCCCTGCTTCGGGAAGCCAGCATGGCTGCGCCTCTGTCGGTTATTACAAGATCCAGTATGCGGGCTGACCTTTTTATGATCTTTACCAGGCTGTCATTGTCATAGTAGTCGAGCCGGAGGTTCACCCCGAAACGGTCCCTGAGCGGAGATGCCACCAGCCCTATCCTGGTAGTAGCCCCGATTATAGTAAAGGGCGCAATATCTATCCTTATGGATTTTGCCGAAGGCCCCTTGCCAATTATTATATCAAGCTTGTAATCTTCCATAGCCGGGTAAAGGATTTCCTCTACAGTTCGGTTAAGCCTGTGTATCTCATCTATGAAGAGTACATCAAGGTCTTCAAGATTGGTAAGTATGGCAGCCAGGTCTCCTGCCCTCTCAATGGCAGGACCTGAAGTTATCCTGAAGTTCACGTTCATCTCATTTGCTATGATCTCAGCCAGGCAGGTCTTTCCCAGGCCCGGAGGCCCTGAAAGTATGACATGGTCCAGAGGCTCGCTCCGTTTCCTGGCGGAGTCTATAAAAACCCTGAGATTCTGCACCAGCTTTTCCTGGCCGATAAATTCCGAGATCAGCCTGGGCCTCAGGCTCCTGTCAAGCTCCAGGTCTTCTTTTTTGTAGTTGGGATCAATATCCGGATTACCCTGATATCCCTGGCCTTCACTTGTAATTGTCATACCTCCTTAAGGGCTATCCTCAGGATGTCTTCCACTTTGCTGTCCTCCACATCCCCGGGCCTTATCTTTGCCAGCGCCCTGCTTATCTCCCTGCTGTTATAGCCGAGAGTCTTAAGCGCCTGCTTTACCTCAAAGATCTTATCTCCTCCAGGTATGCAGCCCGCCATGCCCGCTTCCATCATATCTTCCTCTTCAAATTTATCCTTAAGCTCCAGTATCAGCCTCTCAGCCAGTTTTTTGCCTATGCCCGGCACCCTGCTGGCCATATCGGCATCCCTGGCAGTTATTATGCGCCTGAGCTCCCGGAAATCATATATAGTCAATGTACTGAGCGCGATCTTTATGGATATGCCTGAAACTGACAGGAGCTTCAGGAATATTTCCCTGTCTTCACGGCTGAAAAAGCCCACCAGCCTTATCTCGTCTTCCCTCACATAGGTATGTATATCCATCTCGACTACTTCACCCAGTCCGGGAAGCTTTTCGAATGTCTTTCCCGATATCAGGACCTCAAATCCTATCCCACCCGAAGCTATCACCACTCGGGAGGGCGCCTTTTCAAGTATTTCCCCTTTTAGCCTGGCTATCATGGTCTAAAGTCTCCAGCCTGTCTGGCTTTATCCTTGAATTTATAAAAGCTGCCATGGCATATCGATACCGCCAATGCATCCCAGGCATCATCTGCTTTGGGAAAAAAGTCATCTTTTACTCCCAGTATGGCTTTAAGCATATATTTTACCTGTTTTTTAGTGGCTCTTCCATATCCCACTACTGCCTGCTTTATCTCCAGGGGTGTATATTCATAAATATCCAGCCCCTTTGTGCTTCCAGCCAGCATAAGCACTCCCCTGGAATGTCCCACCTTGATGGCGGTTTTGGTATTGGAACTGAAAAACAACTCCTCTATAGCCATGCAATCGGGTCTATAGATATCTATTATGCGCACCAGGTCATTGAATATCAACTCCAGCCTCCGGCACAGGGGGTCTTTCTTGCCGGTTATTATGCATCCGGTGTATATGGGACTGTATGCAGACCCATTTATATCCACTATGCTGACACCTGTAGTCTCCAGGCCCGGGTCGACGCCCAGGACTCTAAAACCTCCTTGAGACATCATCATCCTTCGTCCAGTGCATCCATTATCTCCTGGCTTAATTCTATATTTGAATGGACATTTTGTATATCATCATGGTCTTCCAGGGCATTTATCAGCCTCATTGCTTTCTTGCCCTCTTCCAGGGTAAGCTCCACCGTGGATTTCGGCACCAGGCTTATTTCACTGCTCTTTATGGTGATATCACTTTTCTGTAAAGACTCCTTTACCCTTACGAAATCAGAAGGATCCGCCTTTATCTCGAAGAAACCGTCGGCTTCTTCAATATCCTCGGCCCCGGAATCGATGACTTCCAGCATGAATGCCTCTTCATCCTTTACAGCGCTTTTCTCAACTACTATCAGCCCCTTTCTTTCAAACTGCCAGCTCACGCTGCCTGATTCTCCCAGGTTTCCCCCATATTTTCCAAAAGTATTTCTTACATCGGATGCAGTCCTGTTCCTGTTTTCCGTAAGCGCCTCTACCATCACCGCTATCCCCCCGGGCCCGTATCCTTCATAGGCAATGCTCTCGTAATTTTCGCCTTCTATTTCTCCGGTACCCCTTTTAATAGCCCTGTCAATATTGGCCTGGGGCATATTGTATTCCTTGGCTTTTGCTATAGCATTGGCAAGCGTTATATTGTCCCTGGGGTCCGAGACTCCTCCGCCATCCTTTATGGCCACTATTATGCCTTTGGAGAGCTTGCCGAAAAGATTTCCCCTTTTGGCGTCTTCCTTTGCTTTTTTATGTTTTATGGAATGCCATTTTGAATGTCCCGACATATTATTTCTCCTTTGGGTCTTTCCTTATCATCCCTAAAAAATACTCATGTACAATAGTATCATCTGTAAGCTCCGGATGAAATGCGCTTACCAGGATATTGTTTTCCCTGGCCAGGACTATCTCCCCTTCAAGCATCCCCAGGACCCTGACATCATTTCCCTTCCTGGTTATCTTTGGAGCCCTTATAAATACTGAATTAAATTTCTTTTTCCCGGTACCATTATCAAGGTCAAGGCTTATTATCTGCTCAAAACTGTCGATCTGGCGCCCGTATGCATTCCTTTCCGCATCAATATCGATAAGCCCCATCTGTGCAGCTTCTCCATCCGCTTTTTTTGACAGCACTATAAGCCCGGCACAGGTGCCGAAAATGGGCTTGCCGCTCCTGGAGAATTCATATATCTTTTGCACCAGGCCATATTTTGCCAGCAGTTTGTTTATGGTGGTGCTCTCCCCCCCTGGTATTATAAGGGCGTCAACCCGGTCCAGGTCCTGAGGGACCTTTATCCGGACAGCTGCCACCTTCATCTTTTTCAATAAGCCTATATGCTCCCTGAAATCTCCCTGCAGGGCAAGTACTCCCACTATAATATCCTTCATAGCCTTTTACCATCCCCTGCCGGCGATCTTCTGCCCCGCCTCCAGGTCGCTTACTGCTGTCCCGGTCATGGGATTGCCCAGGCCCCGGGAGACCCTGGCCAGTATCTCCGGGTCTTCAAAATGGGTGGTGGCCTCGACTATGGCAGCGGCCATCATGGAAGGATTTTCTGACTTGAATATACCGGAACCCACAAAAACACCATCAGCCCCCAGCTGCATTATCATAGCCGCATCAGCCGGTGTGGATATGCCTCCCGCGGAAAAGTTCACTACCGGGAGTGTTTTTTTCTCATGGATTTCTTTTACCAGGTCATAAGGCGCGCCCATCTCCTTGGCTATGGTCATCAGCTCCTCTTCCGGCATAACAGCCAGTCTTGCCATCTCATCCCTTATATTCCTCATATGCCTGACTGCTTCTATAACATCACCGGTACCGGCTTCGCCCTTGGTGCGCACCATGGCTGCGCCTTCACCTATACGCCTCAGGGCTTCTCCCAGGCATGTGGCTCCGCAGACAAACGGGACCTTGAACTTCCATTTATCGATATGGTATTTCTCATCTGCCGGGGTAAGCACCTCGCTTTCATCTATATAGTCTATACCTATGGCTTCCAGTATCTGTGCTTCCCCAAAATGTCCTATCCTGGCCTTGGCCATAACCGGGATGGAGACCGAATCCATTATTTTCAATATTATCTCAGGGTCTGTCATCCGGGCCACCCCGCCGGAGGCCCTTATGTCCGCCGGTATCCTCTCCAGTGCCATGACTGATACCGCACCTGCATCTTCGGCTATTTTTGCCTGTTCCGGAGTGGTGACATCCATTATCACTCCGCCCTTTAGCATCTGGGCCAATCCGGATTTTACCTTGAAACTTGATTTTTCCATTTTACATCTCCTTTAACTCGTACCTATACCCAGGGACATCTTCTCCAGTCTCTCTATCCTCTCGTCTATGGGAGGATGGGAATCAAATAATTTTTTAAATATGACCTTTGAATCCCTTCCCAGGGGATTATTTATAAACAGATGGGCAGTAGCGCTATTGGCTTTCCTGACCTGACTGTTATCTTTTATCTTCTTCAGGGCATTTGCCAGCCCTGCCGGATACCTGGTTATCAGGGAACCTGAAGAATCAGCCAGGTATTCCCGGCTCCTCGACACCGCCATCCTTATAATCGTAGCCACCAGCGGTGAGAGCAGTATGAATATGATCCCTATGACCAGCAATATGATCGTAATTGCCCCGCCGCCGGACTTCGATGATCTCCTGCCCCGGCCTCCAAAAAGCATAAACCGGGCCATGATATTTGCCAGTATGGAGATCATTCCCACCAGCACCACGATTACAGTCCCCAGAAGTATATCGTAATTTTTTATATGTGCAAGCTCATGCGATATTACTCCCTTTAATTCCTCATCATCAAGCCCTTCCAGCAGGCCCCTGGTAAATACTATTACTCCATTTTGAGGATTTCTGCCTGTGGCAAAGGCATTCAGCCCGGTGTCAGGTATCTCATAGATCGCGGGCATGGGCACACCTGCTGCTATGGCCAGCCCTTCTACCATATAATATACCCTTGTATCTTTTTCCCTTGAAAGGGGCCTGGCGCCGGTCAGGGAAAGTACTATCCTGTCACTGAAATAATAACTGCCGGCACTGACAAACAATGCAATGACCAGTGCCAGCACCAGAAGCACTATGGAGAATGCAGTCCCATATCCATACCTGTAATCAAAATACATGCCGATAAAATAACCGATAAGGGATATGAAAAAAATGAACCCCAGTATCAGCAGTACAGTCTTGGCCCTGTTTTTTGCTATATCTTCATACATTTCAAGATAATCCCATCCAGAGAAGATTTTTTTAGAATTCCACTTTGACCGGTCCCCTGGCCTCTTCTTCATCTATCTCAAAATAATCCTTACCTGTGAAACTGAATATCCTGGCAAATATATTGCCGGGAAAAGTCTGTATCCTGGTGTTAAACTTCATGACCGTATCATTGTAGAACTGTCTGGCATAGGCGATATTGCTCTCAATGCCGTTAAGCTGCTCCATGAGCCTGGAAAAATGTGCATCCGCCTTGAGGTCGGGATACCTTTCCGATACTGCAAACAGGGATTTAAGCGTATCGGTCAGCATATTCTCAGCCTTGGCCTGATCTTTTATATTTCCGGCTTCTATACCCTGTCTTCTGGCTGCTATCACCTTTTCCAGTGTCTCCTTCTCATGTGCGGCATAGCCTTTTACAGTCTCCACCAGGTTTGGTATTAAGTCATATCTTTTTCTCAGCTGCACATCTATCTGGTGCCAGGAATTATCCACCCGGTTTCTCAGGGTGACTATTGAATTGTATATTCCTATGCCTGACCCGATTACCAGCACTATACCTATGACTATGACGATTATAAGTGTAACCAGACCTATTACCATCCCATCCTCCTTTTACTGTTTTTCCAGTTCCGCCCTGCGGCAAAAAATCTTTATAGACATTGATAGATTATAACATATAAAAAGGCCTAAAAATATAAATCAAACACGCATCAGGCCGGCTATTTAACTCTTTTTTTGATTATCTTTTAGGAAGGCTGATACTTTTTTACACTATACCTTATTTATGGTATATTTCTTCTATTGTTTTAACAAGGATATGTTTTAGAGGAGATAGCATATATCTCTGGAAGGAGAATAGATGAGTAAAAAAGGCTGTTCAAACAATAAGGTAATAGGTCTGGTATCGGGTAACGGTTCGGGAAAGACTACCCTGGCTGAATGCCTTTTATTCAATTCAAAATCGGTTGAGCGGCTTGGCAAAGTCGAGGAAAAAAATACAGTCTCCGATTATACTGATATGGAGAAAGCAAAGGGTTTTAGTATTAGTTCAAGCATAATGCACTACAGCTGGAAAGACTTTAATATAGATATAATAGATTCACCGGGCTACAGCGACCTTATCGGCCAGGCCCAGGCTGCCATAAAGGTTTCTGACAGCATACTCATGGTCATAGATGCAAAATCAGGCATACAGGCTCCTACGGAGATAATACTGGAGCAGCTTCAGGAGCATACCCGCCCCATGATCATGGTACTCAACAAGATGGACCTGGAGAATATTGATTTTATAAAGACAGTAGAAGACATCAAGAGCAGTTACGGACTTAACCTGGTCCCCATCACTATGCCAGGCAATACCGGTGAAGGTTTTTCAAAAGTAATAGACATACTCCAGGACCAGGGATATGAATACAGTGATGGCAGCTTCAGGGGGACAAAGACCGATATAGACGGATCTATAAGCGGTCAGGCAGGCGATGCCCATAATGACCTGGTGGAATCTATAGTGGAAACTGATGATGAGCTTCTGAACAAATATCTTGAAGGAGAAAAGATAGAAGAAAATCTTTTAAGCAGCATATTGAAAAAAGCCGTGGTATCAGGTGAGGTTATTCCGGTTTTTGCTGTCTCTGCCGCCAGGAATTTTGGCATAGACCTGCTTATGGATTATATGAACGGCCTTCTTCCCTCCCCGCTTGACACGCCGCCCATAGAGGTTACCGTAGACGGTAAGGATACCCGGGTAGAATCGTCAGGGGATGGCCCTTTTCTGGCTTATGTCTTCAAGACAATGGCAGATCCCTATATCGGGAAATTGTCGATATTCAGGATCTTTTCAGGGACCATGAAGGCCGGGGAAAGCTTTATGACTCCCGAAAGCGGAAAGGCCTTAAAATTCAGCAATATATTCAAACTGCAGGGCAAGGAACAGGTTGAGATAGAAAGTGCCTCCTGCGGGGAGATAGTAGCTGTCTCAAAGCTTATGGAGATAGAGAATGATGATTCCATTTATTCCAGCAGCCACCCCATGGTCATAAAGAAAGTGGACTACCTGCAGCCTACTTTTCCCAGAGCTATCATGCCCAGGAGCAAGGGCGATGAGGAAAAGATCAGCAACAGCCTGGGCAAGCTGGTACAGGAAGACCAGACCCTGAAGCAGGAATTGAACATCGAAGTACACCAGAATATACTCTGGGGGATGGGCGACCTGCATCTTTCCATAACCAGGGATAAACTAAAAGAAAAGTATGATGTAGAAATCGATATGGTTGCGCCCCAGGTAGCCTACAAAGAGACTGTCAAAAAGAGCGCCAAGGCCGAATATAAGTATAAGAAACAATCCGGGGGAAGGGGGCAGTTCGGACATGTGTTCATAGAGCTCAAGCCCTTAAAAAGCGGTGAAGGTTTTGAGTTCACTGACAGTATATTTGGCGGATCAATTCCAAAGGGCTATATTCCGGGGGTAGAAAAAGGTATCAGGGAGGCCCTGGAAAACGGGGTGCTGGCCAAATTCCCTGTCATAGATGTAGGAGTAAACCTGTATGACGGTTCTTACCATACTGTAGATTCATCAGAAATGGCCTTTAAGATAGCGGCCTCGATGGCATTTAAAAAGGGCATGCAGGATGCTGCACCTATTATACTTGAACCCATAATGGAGCTGGATATAACAGTCCCGGAAAAATATATGGGTGATATCATAGGCGACATCAATTCCAAAAGGGGCAAGATAATATCTATGATCCCCGACAGCAATAAAAAACAGCTTATAAAGGCATCAGTACCGCAGTCAGAAGCTTTTAACTATGCAGTAGACCTGACATCCCTTACCCAGGGCAGGGGCAGATTCTCACAGAAATTCCTTAAATATGAAGAGCTGCCCTTTAATCTCAAGGAGAAACTTATGGAAGAAAGGAAAGAACAGGAAGAATGAAAGGTGACAGCCGGAAATATCTTGGTATCCTTGACCGATTTCCCTATATACTGGTGATCATAATAATAGGTTTTTCACTTATATTCTTTTTCGCCATAAGGAATAATCTCCCCCTTGATCTTTTTTCTGCCGGCAGCAGCGGCCAGACACAGGAAGAATCTGATTATTCCATTTTTATTACATCTCCTGCAAACAACAGGATATTTAATTTTATCAATTCCAAGGAGACCGTCCCCATAGAGGTAAAGAGCAAGCAGGCTGAGACCGAAGGGCTCCAGATCGAGATCCTGGTCGACGGAGAGCAGGTGAAGCTGTTTAATTCCCCCCCTTTCGAATATAACTGGAACCCTTCAGATGCAGACCAATACGAGATATATGCCAGGGTTCTGGATGATAATGGAGACATACTTTCCCAGTCTAACCCGGTTACTATAGTGGTGGAATATGAGATGGATGAGCAGCAGAATACCATAATAAGTGTGGACATAGAAGAGAAAAAAGAACTTATACTCTCACAGTCTACCTACCGGCCCCAGAATACCATACCTCCGGGGGTGCCTATCTTTTCCTATAAATGCTACTTGCCCCCTGCGGTGGACGGCAATTTTGCAGAATGGGACATATTTGAGAAATTCTCCAATTTTGAACCTACTATAAAAAAAGAAAATTACACTACCCACACCGATGTCAGCGGCACTTTTTCCTCCTGCTGGGATGATGAGAATTTTTATTTCGCTATACAGGTGATCGATGATGTCTTCAGCCAAAATTATACTGCCAATGAGATAAACAAGGGTGACAGCATAACCATGGTGTTTGATACCGATCTGACGGGAGACCTCCAGATATCATTTTATAACAGCGATGATTACCAGATAGACCTATCGCCCGGTAATTTTTCTTCCATCTTTGCCGAATCCTACATGAGCTGGCCTTCAGATGCCCCGCCCAGGGGGGTATCAGTGGCATCCAACAGGCTGGCTAACGGTTATGTCCTGGAGGCCAGCATACCCTGGTATATTTTTTCTAATTTTATACCTTCCGATGGTTCCGTTATAGGGTTTACTGTCTCAATACTGGATACAGATAACCTGGATACCACAGAACTGGTGATATCTTCTTCCAGCGTGTTTGATATAAATAATGTATCCACCCTGGGTGCCCTGGTCCTTATAGATGCCGGCAATATACAGGAAGAAGATGCTGAACAGGAAAATGGGGATACTCAATAAAGTCCCGGCATTTATGGCCAGGATATTAAGCAACAGGAACTTCATATTCATACTTGCTTTCGTGCTTGGTTTTGCCGCCGGCAATATAGGAGACTGGCTCAGGTATCTGGTAATACCGGCCCTGGGAATAGTTATGACCGTTTCCATGCTGGAGATTCCTAACCGTTCATTTCTTCCCCTGAGAGATGCAGTAAGACCTTCTGCTGTCATATTCTTGTTAAATTATGTACTTTTTTCCATTGTGACCCTTGTCCCCGCCTATTTCCTCATAAAAGATGCGGAACTATGGAAAGGTTTCGTTATCGCAGCCGCATCTCCAGCAGGTGTAGCTATTGCGCCTTTTACAGGGATACTGGGAGGAAACAAGGCATTTTCCCTTAAGGGTGTGATAGCATCACATCTGATGGCAGTGCTCATAATGCCTGTCTATGGCTGGTTATTCATAGGCTCCAGTTTCATACAGCCAGTCAGGCTGCTTCTACTGTTTTCAGAACTGATCCTGGTACCATTTGCGGTTTCAAGGCTGATCCTCAAGTTCAGGGCAGAAAAGATCATACTCAGGAGGAGGGGTGTCATCACCAACTGGGGACTATTTGTAGTCATATTTACGGTTATAGCCCTTAACCGCAGCTATTTTTTAACTTACCCCGGTACAGTGGGGGTGGTCAGTGCCATAACTGCTGCTGCAGTCCTGGTCACCGGCCTGGTCACGGAACTGATACTTAAAAAAACCGGCATAGGAGCAAAAAACAAAAGCAGTTATATATTATTTGCCACCATAAAGAACGGCGGATTCGCAGCTGCAGCCGCCCTTTCACTTTCCGGGGAACGTGCATCCCTTCCTCCTGCGATAATAAGCGTTTTCATAATCATATATCTTATTTACCTCAGCCTGCGCGCCAAAAGTTTCAGGTAGTGCAGCTGCTTTAC
>CAYZJW010000004.1:0-33697 GCA_964478985.1 uncultured Actinomycetota bacterium | reverse complement strand
ATATCCATGGACATACCGGAGAATTCCATTACCGCCCTTATCGGACCTTCGGGATGCGGGAAGTCAACATTCCTGAGGACATTTAACCGCATGAACGACCTGCTGCCGGGCACAAAAGTGGACGGCGATATAGTGATAGACGGTATGAATATATATAAGGATAATATAGATGTAGTGGAGCTGAGGAAGAAGATAGGCATGGTATTCCAGAGACCCAATCCTTTTCCCAAGACCATATATGACAATATAGTCTACGGGCCCAGGCTTCATAAGAAATACTCAAAATCAGAACTTGACAATATTGTAGAGGAGAGCCTGAAAAAAGCAGCCCTCTGGGATGAGGTAAAGACTAAATTAAACACCAATGCGCTCGACCTTTCCGGAGGCCAGCAGCAGAGGCTCTGTATCGCCAGGGTACTGGCGGTAGAATCCGATATAATCCTTATGGACGAACCAGCCTCCGCGCTTGACCCCATCTCTACCCAGAAAATAGAAGACCTCATAGATGAACTGAAGCAGAACTATACCATAGTAATAGTGACCCATAATATGCAGCAGGCTGCCCGCGTGTCACAGAAGACCGCTTTTCTCCTGATGGAGACTTTCGGCACCCCTTCGATTCTGATAGAATATAGCGATACCAATAAGCTTTTCACCAATCCCAGCGACAAGAGGACAGAGGATTATATAACCGGAAGGTTTGGATAGGCTGCCGGACCCTCAAATACCGTTTCCCCGTACAGGGGCAAGAAAGCAGTATGGGATTATCTTATTTATTTTGACATCTGTAATTTCATACAATATAATACCCAAATCAAATGCCATTTGACAATAGGATTGCCGGCCGGATAACCGGTAAAAGACAGCTAATAACGGGGTGTAATATCCATGAAAGAATACCGTCTGACAAAAGAAGGATATGATAAGCTCATAAAGGAGCAAGAAGACCTTATAAATAATAAAAGGAAAGAGATCGCCGAGAGATTAAAAGATGCCAAGGACAATGCCGGCGACCTTTCAGAGAACACTGAATACGAATATGCAAAAACCGAACAGGCCTTCATAGAGGGAAGGATAGAGCATATAAACGAGATCCTCAGAAACCATGTCATAATAAATGAAAATGATAAAAAGGGCATTGCAGATATCGGCTCCACAGTAGAAGTAAAGGACCTCGGCACTAATAAGAAAAGCAAATATTTCCTGGTCAGCTCAGTTGAATCTGACCCTGAAAACCATAAGATCTCCGATGAGTCTCCCATGGGCAGGGCTCTCCTGGGCAAGAGGTCCGGAGATGAGATAGAAGTCAAGACACCCCAGAAAGTCATCAAGCTAAAGATAGTCACAGTAAAATAGCTCATATATCTGCTGGTATTTTGCCATCCCCCGATATAGACTTATAATCAGTAATATGGATGATAATAACATTAAAAATATTTTAGACGAAAAAGTGGAGTACCTTCTGGAGACAGAGGAGCCCCTGGCGGAAGCGCTGAAGCTGAGGCTTGATAAAGTAAAAAAGCTAAAGCAGGCTGGCAGGGAGCTCTATGCTTCCGGGTTTGACAGGGATACTGCCATAGCAGAGATCAGGGAAAGATATTCCGGTCTTGCCATGGGTGAAAAAGCCGAAGGCATATTCAAGATCGCCGGAAGGATAATGATATTCAGGAGGCACGGCAAAGCTACATTCTGCGATATCCAGGATGCCGGCGGAAAGATGCAGCTTTTTTTAAGCCAGGGGAGCATCGGTGATGAAAAATATGCCCGGTTTTCAGATATGCTTGATATCGGGGACTGGATAGGCGTAGAGGGCACAGTATTCGTGACCCGGACCGGTGAGCTTTCGGTAGGGGTAAAAGACTTCCGTCTGCTGAGCAAGTCGGTAAGGATAATCCCGGAAAAATGGCACGGACTTAAGGACAAAGAGCTGAGGTACCGCCAGAGATACCTGGACTTTATGGTAAATCCGGACGTAAGGAAAGTATTCCAGACCAGGATAAAAGCCATAAGCGCCTTAAGGAGATTTATGGATGACAGGGGGTTTATGGAAGTAGAGACTCCCATGCTCCAGTCCATTCCGGGGGGAGCGGCAGCGCGTCCTTTTATAACCCACCATAATGCGCTTGATATAGACCTTTATCTCAGGATCGCCCCCGAGCTCTACCTGAAGAGGCTGGTCATAGGCGGTTTTGAAAAAGTCTATGAGATAAACCGGAATTTCAGGAATGAGGGTATATCCTATAAGCATAATCCTGAATTTACCATGGTGGAATTTTACCAGGCTTTTTGCGATTATAATGACCTGATGGACCTGACAGAAGAGCTTATAAAATACATAGCCATGGAATCAGCAGGCACCCTTAAGCTTAAATACCGCGGTGATGATATAGACCTGGAGGGAGACTGGGGCCGCTTTACCATGCTGGAAGCCATAAGCCATTTCGGCCATATAGATATAGGCTTCGATACCAGCACGGGGGAGCTTGGATCAATATGTAAAAGGCTTGATATAGAGACAGGCAAGGGTAAAGGAAAAGGCAGGCTTATAAACGAGATATTTGAGGCAGTGGTGGAACCAAAACTCATCCAGCCTACTTTTATAAAGGATTATCCGGTAGAGATATCGCCCCTGGCAAAGAGAAAACCGGACGATGACCGGCTGACCGAGAGGTTTGAGCTTTTTATCGGGGGAGAGGAGATGGCCAATGCTTTCTCGGAGCTCATCGATCCCGGCGACCAGCTGCAGAGGTTCAGGAAACAGGCAGAAAGTGCCGATGAAGAAGAAAGGATAACCGGGAAGATCGATGTGGATTTTATCAAGGCCCTGGAATACGGCATGCCTCCCACAGGGGGCGAGGGCATAGGCATCGACAGGCTGGTAATGCTGCTGACAAACAGCGAGTCAATAAGGGATGTGATCTTGTTCCCGCTGCTAAGGCCGGAGTGATGATCTAACAGGAAGAATAGCTATGACATGTGATTTCTGTAAAAAAAATATTGCCACAGTGCACCTTATAAGGGTGCAGAACGACAATGTGGAAAAAGTAAATATCTGTTCCGAATGCGCCAGGAGCTTTTCTTTTTTTACCCAGGATGATTTCTATAAAGATCTGAGCAATATACTGTCAAGGATATTCCAGTCCGAGCAGGGGACCATTTATGAGGGCAGCCTGCATGACCCGCTGGGAAAGATCGATACGCACAAGAACAGGAGCTGCCCTTTCTGCGGCACGGACCTTAAAAGCATTAAGAAGAAAGGCAGGATGGGCTGTCCCCACTGCTACAGCGAGTTCAGGAGCATACTGCTTCCTATTGTAAAAGATATACATACCGATATCGAGTACAGGGGCAAGATACCCGAGAACGTGCCCAGGCAGGTAAAACTGGAAAAGAGCATAAGCGATCTTCGGAAAAGACTGAAGCGGGAGATAATCGTAGAGAACTTTGAAGAAGCTGCCAGGATAAGGGACGAGATAAGACAATTGGAGAAAAATATCTATGAATAGGCCTGGAAGCGTCACTCCCGGCAGAGAAGGCTCTTCCGGCAGCATTTCCCGGGATCCATCCATCATACTCAGCTCCAGAGCCGGCATATCCCGTAATCTTTCAAACTATAAATTTCCCTCTTCCTCCAGCAATGAGGAAAAAAACCAGGTCATAAACATGATAAAAAGCAGCACCAGGAGGACAGAGGGATTAAGGGAATTATGCTGCCTGAGATTAAACCGGATGACCAGGGTCCAGAGGCAGGTGATTTTGAGTGATTACCAGATCGAAGAGGATTTCATATCCAGCCTGAAGGGAAGGGCGCTTATGGTCTTTCCCAGGTCTTCTATCAGGGATACGGCCACAGCTATACCTCTGTGCTGGGACGATCACCTGAAGATACAGTGCGCCGCTCCAGGAAATACCATAAGCATGGTATATGAAAAGGCTTCAGGCATAGAGAAGATATTTGAGACAAAGCTTAACTTCTCTTTCAGCAGCCAATGGGGGTACCTCACCTCCAATCCTGCCAGCCTTGGGACTGCCCTTGAGATATCGCTGTTGGTCCACATGCCTGCGCTGGCTATAAGCCCGGGTATTGCCGAGTTCATAAAAAACCTTTCACGGGTGGGCTGTGCCATAAGCGGGTATTCAGACAGCAGCCCCGAAGCTACCGGAAATATCTTCAGGATATCCAGTTCAAGGACGCTGGGCAAGAGCGAGGAAGAGATAGTTGAAGAAATGAATGCAATTTGCTTAAATATAGTTGACGAGGAAAAAAGCGCCCGCCGGGAGCTTTTGAAAAAGGACCGGCTGGGAGCAAAGGATAATGTCTACAGGTCATATGGATTGTTAAAGTATGCAAGGATATTATCTTTTGAGGAAGCTCTTGAACTATTGTCCATCCTGAGGCTGGGGCTTGACCTGGGGATAATGGGAAAGATCAGGGATTTTGATTATTTCGAGATAATAAATATGGTGGGCGATGCCCATGTGATCTCAAGTTTTGAGATGGATGATAAGGCATCTGAGGATGAGATAGACCTTAAAAGAGCCGGGCTTATTAGAGATATTATACTAAAGGATTAAGATATTATGTTTGAAAGATTTACAGAGAGAGCCAGGAAGGTAGTTGTCAAAGCCCAGGATGAGGCCCGATTTCTGAAGCAGAACTATATCGGCACTGAACATATACTCCTGGGGCTGATCGATGAAAAAGAAGGGATAGCCTCCAGGGTGTTTCAGGAACTGGGAATCTCTATAAATGATGTAAGGGCTGCCATAAGGGATGTAGTGAGCGAGGGGACTTCGGAGTCCTATGAGCACATACCCTTTACCCCCAGGGCCAAGAAGGTCCTGGAGCTTTCTTTGAGGGAAGCCCTGCAGATGGGGCATAATTATATCGGTACGGAACACATACTGCTGGGACTGCTGCGGGAAGGCGAGGGCGTAGCTGCCAGGGTCCTTAACAGCCTGGGAGTCACACTTAACAGTGTAAAGATGAAAGTAAAGGAAATACTTAACAGCCAGTCTCCATACGGGGAGCCAAAAGAAGAGACAAGATCCAGCATGCCCAGGAAGACGCTCAAGATGTTGAACCAGTTCGGCAGGGAATTGACTTTGCTGGCTGCAGAAGGCAAGCTGGATCCGGTCATAGGCCGGAAAAAAGAGATAGACCGGATAATACAGATACTTTCCAGGAGGACTAAAAACAACCCCATACTTATCGGTGAATCCGGCGTGGGAAAGACCGCCATAGTGGAAGGCCTGGCCCAGTATATCATCTCGGCAAAAGTCCCTTCCAACCTTTCCGGCAAAAGGATATTTACTCTGGACCTGGGTGCGCTGGTAGCAGGCTCCCGGTACCGGGGCGATTTCGAGGAAAGGCTCAAGAAAGTCCTGGCCGAGATAAAGGATAACGGGGACATCATCCTTTTTATAGATGAAGTGCATACGCTGGTAGGCGCCGGTGCTGCCGAGGGCGCCATAGACGCTGCCAGCATACTAAAGCCCATGCTGGCCAGGGGAGAGATACAGACAATAGGCGCTACTACTATAAACGAATACCGAAAATATGTGGAGAAAGATAAAGCACTGGAGAGAAGGTTCCAGCCTATTTTCGTAGACGAGCCCTCGATATTTGAGACAATAGAGATACTCAAAGGCCTGAAGTCAAGATATGAGAAATTCCACGGGCTCACCATAACTGAGGATGCCATTACATCTGCCGCCAAACTTTCCCAGAGGTATATAAGCGACAGGTACCTTCCTGACAAAGCTATCGACCTTATAGATGAAGCCAGTTCCAAGGTAAGGGTGAGGACACTTATGACCCCCCCGGACCTGAAAGAGCTGGACGCCAGTTTAAAAAGCATAATAAGGGAAAAAGACCAGGCCATAAAGGACCAGGATTTTGAAAAGGCAGCCCAGCTGAGGGACAAGGAAAAACAGATGGTAAGGGAGAGGAAGGAAATAGAAGAGCAGAAAAACCGTTCCAGCAAAACAAAAAAGGAACAGGTGGATGAAAATGAAATAGCGGAAGTACTGTCAAGCTGGACCGGAGTCCCTGTATACAAGATGACATCCAGCGAATCTTCCAGGCTTATGAAAATGGAAAAAGAACTCCATAAGAGGGTAATAGGCCAGGACCAGGCCATAACCACTGTCTCCAAAGCCATAAGGAGGTCGCGTTCAGGACTCAAGGACCCCAAAAGGCCCATCGGCTCCTTTATGTTCCTGGGCCCTTCCGGCGTGGGAAAGACCGAACTTGCCAAGACTATTGCCGAGTTTTTGTTTGACAGGGAAGAGACGCTTATACAGGTAGATATGTCAGAATATATGGAGAAGCACTCCGTTTCCAAGCTCGTGGGCTCGCCTCCAGGATACGTAGGCTATGATGAGGGAGGGCAGCTTACCGAGATGGTAAGAAGGAAGCCCTATAGCGTAATACTCCTTGATGAGATAGAAAAGGCACATCCTGATGTGTTCAATATACTGCTGCAGATATTTGAGGACGGCCATCTTACCGATTCCCAGGGCAAGCAGGTCGATTTCAAGAATACGGTCATAATCATGACTTCCAATCTGGGAGCCCGGGAGATACAGAAAAATACTCCCATGGGCTTTAAGAAGATAGACACGGAAGACCTTTCCTATGACGAGATAAAGGAAAAGGTCATGGCCGCACTTAAAAGGGTTTTCAGGCCGGAGTTCTTGAACCGCGTGGATGAAGTTGTGGTTTTCCATAAATTAAGCCAGGACCAGGTATTTAATATAATGGACCTCATGATGTCCAGGCTGGCCCAGGCGCTGGAGCTTCAGGGGATAGGTTTGGAGCTAAAGAAAAGTGCCAGGACACTTCTCCTGGAAAAGGGCTATGATCCTGCCATGGGTGCAAGACCCATGAGGAGGGCCATCCAGAACCTTATAGAAGACCCCATATCAGAGAAGATAATCTCAGGGGAAGTAAAAGCCGGCCAGGTAGTGACAGCCAAAGCCAAAGACCGGGAGATGAAGTTTGAAATAAAGAAACTTACCAGTACCGGCAGCGTCTTAAAAGTATAGTTTTTGGTAACAGTATTTGTATATAATTGTTATAATTGAATCATTGGTATACGGAATACTTTTAGGGCGATGAATAATAAGAATAATGAAGGAATGCTGCTGGAGTGCCTGAAAAGGATAGCTCCGGGGACCGATTTAAGGCTTGGTATCGAATACATTATACAGGGAAAGACGGGAGCCCTGGTAGTAGTAGGTGATTCCGAGGAAGTACTGAGGCTGGTAAACGGCGGGTTCTACATCGGGTGCGGATTTTCTCCCAATAAATTTTATGAACTGGCCAAGATGGACGGGGCCATAATCCTTTCCTCCAATGCCAAACGCATACTATATGCCAATACCCATTTGTTCCCCAATCCTGATATAAAGACTTCCGAGACCGGCACCAGGCACCGTACAGCCGAAAGAGTGGCAAAACAGACTGACACCCTGGTGATATCCATATCCCAGAAAAGGGATGTGGTCACAATATATAAGGGCAATATAAGGTATATGCTGGAAGAACCCAGGGTAGTGCTTTCAAAGGCCAACCAGGCTCTACAGACATTGGAGAAATACAAGGAAGGTCTGGATGACCTGAGTTTTAACCTTACTGTAAGGGAACTGGAAGACCTGGCCACGCTTTTTGATGTCTGCAGCGTACTCCAGAGGTCGAGCATAGTACAGAAAACGGAAAAGGAAGTAAAGAAATATATCTATGAGCTGGGTGCAGACGGAAGGCTTTTGAGCATGCAGACAGAAGAGCTTATGGCAAATGTAGCCAGCGACTTCATAGATATAGTAAATGATTATAAGCATCCGGACAATAAATTGGATGCGGACCAGATAAAGGTTAAGGTAAACTCCCTTACTTCTGATGAGCTCCTGGACCTGAGCAGGATAGCCGAATTTATCGGTTACAAGCCTGAGGGGAACCTCAAGGAGATAAACCTCCAGCCCCGGGGGTTCAGGATATTGTCGGATGTCAGGAGGCTGCCGCAGTCCATAATCGTCAACCTTATCGAGAAGTTCGGGAACCTTAAGAGCATACTTGATGCTGATGTGGACCAGCTGTCCGAAGTTGCCGGCATGGGCAAGGCCAGGGCCCGGTCCATATATAACCGCCTGAAGAAATATTCCGAATACTACCTTTATAATGAACCTTATAACAGGGGGGGCAAATAGTATCCATAGAACCGGTCCCATTGTAGAGGCGGTCTTGAAAGTCAGTAGATCTTATGAACGTAGCGATAATCACAGCAGCAGGCAGGGGTACGAGGCTAAAGAGTAATATCAGTAAACAATTCCTGAATATATACGGCAAGCCCATACTGGCCCATACCATCACCATATTTGAAAAGACCCCGAAAGTCGATGCTATTTATATAGCTGTCCCCAGAGACTATCTTGAGTCCTGCCGGAAAGATATAATCGAAAAATATGGATTTAAAAAGGTGAGGAAGCTGGTTATAGGCGGAGCCCACCGCCAGGCTTCTGTATATAATGCCATTTCTGCTGTTCCAAAAGACACTGACATCGTGCTCATACATGACGGTGTAAGGCCCCTGGTATCTCCTGATGAAGTAGAGATGACGGTGAACAAGCTTGTCAGCTACAATAAGGAAGATCCCGGGGTAAAAGGAGTTATACTGGCAGCTCCCGCCAGGGAGACTATAAAGAAAATAAATAAGACCACCATAGAGACTACTGTTCCCAGGGAACTGGTATGGCATGCCCAGACGCCCCAGACCTTTTTCTACCGGGAGATCATGGATGCCCACCGCAGGGCGGCGCAGGAAGATTTTATAGGCACTGATGATTCCAGCCTGGTGGAGAGGATAGGCTGGAAGGTAAACGTAGTCAGGGGAAGACACGAGAATATAAAGATAACCACTCCCACTGACCTGTTCCTTGCCGAGCTTGTAATGAATAAAAACGGGAAACCTTAAACAGGGAGTCAATAGATGAGAACCGGCATAGGATTTGACGTACATGCATTTGCAGAAGGCAGGAGGCTTATCCTGGGAGGAACGGATATATCTTACAGCCGGGGACTGGCAGGCCACTCGGATGCAGATGTCCTGGTCCATGCCGTAATGGATGCCATACTGGGGGCCTGCGGGCTGGGCGATATAGGCATGCATTTTTCGGATAATGACATGAGATATAAGGATATATCCAGCCTGAAGCTTCTTGGCGAAGTGAGGGAGAAGATGGAGGAGGCAGGCCTTGCCATAGAGAATATCGACACCATTCTCATACTCCAGGAGCCAAAGGTTTTTAAATATTTCGATGCCATGAAGAAAAATATTGCCGGCATCCTGGGGATAAGCCCCGGAAATATAAACATCAAAGCCACCACCACCGAGCATCTTGGTTTCTGCGGCAGGAAAGAAGGCATAGCCGCCCAGGCCATAGTACTTTTGCATAAATCCTGATATATTTTATCATAAGAGTCTTGTCAAGCAGTATAGGACTATTTATTAAAAGGTATGATGAATTAATTAGAAGCAACTGCCAATATGGATAATCTAAATATTATATTGCTATATTTACAGGATTGTTGATCAGGCATATTTTAAAATAGAAAAACAACCTTTGAAATAGCATATTTATTATGTTAATTTTGTATCGACAATAAAAGAAAATAACAAAATTTACAGTTTTAGGCTGATCTATGGGACTTATAAGCCAACTAAAGGAACTCGTGGGTGCGGCCAGGGAGAAAGACCCTGCCGCCACCAATGCCTTTGAGATAATAATCACATATTCCGGCGTGCATGCCATCATAAATCACCGCATAGCAAACTGGATGTTCAGGCACGGGATCCCGTTTATTCCCCGGTGGATATCCCAGTGCTCCAGGTTTTTTACCGGTATAGAGATACATCCCGGTGCCTCCATAGGCAAAAGGCTTTTTATTGACCATGGCATGGGAGTGGTGATCGGCGAGACATCGGAGATCGGCGATGACGTTACCATATACCAGGGAGTCACCCTGGGAGGTACGGGCAAGGAAAAAGGCAAGAGGCATCCCACCATAGGGAATGGAACCATAATCTCTGCCGGAGCCAAGGTGCTGGGCTCCATAAATATAGGCAAAAATGTCATCATCGGGGCCGGTGCTGTGGTAATAAAGGCAGTTCCCGATGATTGTACCGTGGTGGGCGTGCCGGGAAATATTGTAAAGATCGGGGGAGAAAAGGTGCTTTCTGACGCCCGTCACAGGATGCACCTGCCTGATCCCGTAAGTGATGTATTGAGCGATGCCTGCGCCCGTATTTCACTTCTTGAAAAACAGCTGAAAAAATACCAGGAAAGCAAAGCAAAGGAGAAAAAGAGTTGAGTATAAAGCTGTACAATACATTGAGGAGGAAAAAGGAAGAATTCATTCCCAGGGTTGAGGGCAAAGCAAATATATATGTATGCGGGCCTACCGTATATAACTATATTTCCATAGGCAATTCCCGGCCCATCGTGGTGTTTAATATGGTAGCCAGTTATTTCAGGTACCGTGGCTATGAAGTGAACCTGGTCCAGAACATAACCGATATCGAGGATAAGATATTAAAAAAGGCCCATGAAGAGGGCGTAGACTATACGGTCATAACGGATAGATATATAAAAGCCTTCATGGAAGACCTGGAAAACCTGGAGATAGACAGCATCGATCACATGCCCCTGGCTACAGGCATGATAGACCAGATAATCGATGTGATACAGAGGATAATAAAAAACGGCTATGGATATGAGATGGACGGGAATGTATATTTCGATGTGGCAAAGTTTGACGGCTATGGAAAACTTTCCGGCCAGAAGATAGAGGAGATGAAGGATTCCGAGGATACCGGGTTTGAAAAAAGAAACAGGATAGATTTTGCCCTGTGGAAAAATGCCAGGGAAGGCGAGCCCAGCTGGGACAGCCCCTGGGGGAAGGGCAGGCCGGGATGGCATATAGAATGTTCCGCCATGTCTACCGATATCCTGGACCATAATATTGATATACACGGCGGAGGCATCGACCTGGTGTTCCCCCATCATGAAAACGAGATAGCCCAGTCAGAGGCAGCGTTTCCGGGCAAGGAATTCTCAAACTACTGGATGCACAACGGGATGATAGAGGTAAGATCGGAAAAGATGTCCAAGTCCAGAGGGCTGAGACAGGACTGGATACTGAAAAACCTGCTGGCCAGGTATTCCCCTGATGTCATAAAGATATACATACTTTCCACCCATTACAGGAGCCCCCTTGAGTTTTCCAGCAGCAAGCTGGAAGAAGCCGCCAAAGCCCTGGAAAGGATAAACAATACTCTGGGCAACCTGGATTTCCTGGTGAGCTCCGCCCCATTAACGGACGAAAACAATAGGGAACTTGCCGGGAAGATAAAGTCCATAACAGTTGAACTCCGGGAGGGTTTTGAAGCTGCCATGGATGATGACTTTAATTCAGCCAGGGCCCTGGGGGAGATATTTGATATGGTAAGGGATATAAATACCATGATCCAGGATCCGGGCTTCAGTATAAGCAGTGATATCAGGGGATCCCTCGGCAAAGCCCGCGATATGATAATAAAGCTTGCCGGGGTGCTGGGTCTCAGGCTTTCACCGAAGGCAGATGCAGGAGATGAAAGTATTTCCCCTGAAAAGATAGAGGCTATTATAGGGAAAAGGGACCAGGCCAGGCAGGAAAAGGATTTTGCCGAAGCAGACAGGTTAAGGGATGAACTTCTTTCCATGGGCATAGTGCTGGAAGACCGCAAAGAGGGCACCATCTGGAAAGTAAAAGACCAGTCCGGCGGTAGATGAATATGGAAAAGGGCAACAGCCAGAACCGGGAATTTTTATACGGCATAAACCCCATAAGCACGCTTCTGGAAGCAAACTCCGGCCGCCGCAGGATATACAATATAGTCATATCCGGGAGCAGGAAAAGCGACAGCAGGATAGAAGGCATAAAAAGGATTGCCAGGGGAAAAGGCATAGACGTGTCTATTGTCCCCCCCGGTGATTTTAAGGATATGGCCCCAAGCACGGAAAAGACCCAGAACATAATGGCGGAAGTCTCACCCTATAATGCTCCGGATCTTGATGATTACCTTAAGGCAGGCCCAGGCTCCAGGCTGGTGATCCTGGACCGGGTAACAGATGTAGGAAACTTCGGCTCTATTATAAGGAACTGCAGGGCGTTTGGTTTTGACGGGATAATAATAGCCAGGGACAGGAGCGTGTCCCCCGGAAGCAGGATATCAGCCATATCTGCAGGGGCTCTTGAAGGTGTCCGGGTCTTCAGGGTCACAAACCTGGTCAGAGCCATAAAGCAGCTGAAATCAAGCGGTTTCTGGATATACGGGACTACGCTGGAAAAAGACAAAAAAGTGCAGGACCTGGAAGCTGCAGACTTTACCTTTCCCATGGCGCTGGTATTGGGCAGCGAGGACCGGGGCATGAGCCGCCTGGTGACGGAAAACTGTGATTTCCTTATCTCCATAAACCTGACCGGGTCCATGCAGTCCCTAAATGTCTCGGTAGCCGGCGGCATCATCCTGTACCGCATCCAGGAAAAATACGGGGAGGCAAAGAGTTGAAGGACCTGCTTATAGTTGACGGATATAATCTCATCTTTGATTTTTTTAAGGCTGAAAGGCTTTCCGGAAGCAGGATGGAAGCAATAAAGTCCAGGCTTCTAGCTGACCTGGCAGAATATAGTTCCCAGAATGATTATGAAGTCATAGCAGTATTTGATGCCCACAGAAGCAGGAATAGGGAAAGGAGCAGTTATGACTGCGATGATGTAAGGGTCATCCATTCCCGCAGGGGAGAGACTGCGGATTCAGTGATAGAGGAGCTGGTATCCCGGTGGTCTCATTCCAGGAGGATAGTGGTGGTAACATCAGATTATTCCCAGCAGAAAGTCATATTCGGGAAAAACACCACCAGGCGTTCCAGCAGGGAATTTGGCCTGGAGATGGAAGCGGTTAAAAGAAAGATAGGTAGTGTCCTGCATAGAAATAAAAACAGGGAAAAAGCATTCTATCCCATTGAAAAAAGACTCGCCCCCGGTACCCGGAAGAAAATATCTGACTACAGAAAGAAATAAACTGCAGGTAAGATTGCTTTCCCTTATATTTATACCGGTTATTATTATATGCTCCTGCGCCTGCGGCCTGTTCTATGAATATCCGGCAGGAAATATGGAAATCGGGGCAGAGGACGAAGGCCTCATGGTGCCGGAAGTAGTGGACGGCGACACTATTATCCTGGAAAACGGGGACCATATAAGGCTCCTGGGGATAAACACCCCCGAGGAAGGCATGTATTTCTATAAGGAGTCCACGGAAGTCTTACAGGCAATGGTACTACAAAAGGCAGTTATGCTTGAAAAGGATATCTCAGACCTTGACATATACGGCAGGAAACTGAGGTATGTCTTCAGGGATCGCCTCTTTATTAACCTGGAGATGGTAAAGAGGGGGTTTGCCAATACTTACACCTGTCCTCCAGATGTGAGATATGCGGCAGAATTATTAGAAGCGGAGAGATATGCCCGGGATAATAACCTGGGGCTGTGGGAATTATCAGACCTGGGCATGGTAAGCATAGATATTGTCTATGATGCCCCGGGAAATGATAATGAAAACCCGGAAGGCGAATATGTGGTGCTGGAAAATACTGGAAGCGATATCCTGGATACAGCCGGCTGGACCATAAAGGACAGCGGCACCAGCATATACCGGTTCCGGTCATATAAGTTTTATCCCGGCACCAGGATAACCCTTTATTCCGGACGGGGAGAGGATTCGGAGGGCATATTCTACTGGAACAGCAGCCGGCCCATCTGGAATAATGATTTTGATACATTATATCTCAGGGATGCACGGGGACTCCTGATAAATATATATAATTACTGATGCGGGCCAGGAAATCTCTCAGATCTTCAGTTCTTCCTCTATGAAGTGAGTATGGATGTCGCCATCTATGAACTTCCTGTTCGAGAGTATTTTCCTGTGGAAATCTATGGTGGTGCTGATGCCTTCGATCCTGAACTCATCCAGGGCCCTGGCCGAGCGGGCTATGGCGCTCTTCCTGTCCTTATCGCTAATTATAAGTTTGGCCAGGAGCGAGTCATAGAAAGGAGAGACCTCGCTGTCAGTGCCTATAAACGTATCCACCCTTACCCCCGGCCCCCCGGGAATGAAGCTTTTAGTGATCTTTCCCGGACAGGGGGTGAAGCCATTCCCGGGATCCTCGGCATTTATCCTGAATTCGATAGCATGGCCCCTGGGCCGGTAATGGTTTCTCTGGAGGTCGATCCTTTCCCCGGCAGCGATGAGGATCTGCTCCTTTACCAGGTCTATCCCCGTTACCGCTTCAGTTATGGGGTGCTCGACCTGTATCCTGGTATTTATCTCTATAAAATAAAAATTATTATCCTCATCCAGCAGGAATTCAATAGTGCCCAGGTTCCTGTAGTCTATAGCCCTGGCGGCTCTTATGGCATATTCCCGCATCAGCTTTGAAAGCTTCGGGGCAAGATTTACCGCCGGGGCTTCCTCTATTAATTTCTGGTGCCTCCTCTGAATAGAGCATTCCCTTTCTCCCACGCAGATGGTCCTGCCAAAATTGTCTGCCACGATCTGGAATTCTATATGCCTGGGGCGGGAAATATATTTTTCCAGGTAGATGTCGCCCGTCCCGAATGCCTTCTCGGATTCGGCTTTTGCCATGGGGTAGAACTGCTGCAGGTCATCCTGGCTGCCGCATATGCGCATTCCCTTGCCGCCTCCCCCGAAAGATGCCTTTATTATAACCGGGTATCCCAGCCTTCTGCACAGCCTGGCTGCCGACTTCAGATCTGTAATATTGCCGTTTGAACCTGGTATGACCGGGACCCTGGCATTTTTCATGACTTCTACAGCCTTTGACTTGTTTCCTGCCAGTGAAATAGCTTCTGGCGGGGGGCCGATGAATACCAGGTCATTATCCTGGCAGATCCTTACAAAACTTTCATTTTCAGCCAGGAAACCATAGCCGGGGTGGACGGCATCGCAGTCTGTTATCCGGGCAGCCGTGATGATATTATCTATATTAAGATAGCTTTTACCCGGCTGGGGAGGGCCGATGCATATGCTCTTATCTGCCAGCTGGGTGTGGATGGAATCTTTATCTGCGGTAGAATACACGGAAACGCACTCTATACCCATCTCCCTGCAGGCCCTTATTATTCTTAAGGCTATCTCGCCCCTGTTGGCGATCAGGATTTTCTTAAACATAAGGATCTATCAGTCC
This sequence comes from uncultured Actinomycetota bacterium, assembly GCA_964478985.1. Classification (GTDB taxonomy): domain Bacteria; phylum Actinomycetota; class Humimicrobiia; order Humimicrobiales; family Humimicrobiaceae; genus M55B120. The sequence goes on along the minus strand of CAYZJW010000004.1, from coordinate 18,385 downwards.
TTCTTGATTATCATCACTATCTGGCCGTACTCTACTGCTTCTTCGTTCTGGACCAGTATCTTGCTTACGGTTCCGTCGAATTCCGAATTGACCCTGTTCATGTGTTTCATGGCTTCCACTATAAACAGGGTGTCTCCCTTCCTGATACTGTCGCCGGCTTTGACAAAAGCAGGGTCTTCCGGGGAAGGGGAGGCATAATATGTACCTACAATAGGGGAGCTTATGCCTGTCTCATCAGCTCCTATCTCAGGTCCTGCAGCTGCCTGTGAAGCCATGCCGCCCTGCGGGACAGCCGTGCGCTGCCCGGCAGAGGTCTTTGTATCCATCATATTATTTATGGTTATCTTTATTCCGTCAAGCTCAAGATTTATCTCATCAATATTGCTGGAATCCACTATAGAAGCTATCTCCTTTAGTTTTTTGGTATCCAGGTCTTTGAGGCTGGAAAGGGGAACCGGCTCTTCGCCGCCGGCCGCAGATCTCCTGGTGGCCGCTGCCGGACCTGCCGTCTGCCTTATTGCTGCTGTGCCCCTGGTTTTGCTTTCCAGGTATTCCCTGGTCTTTTCCGGGAAAAAGCAGTAGCTCAATATATCCTCATCCCTGTCTGTAACACTTTCCAGCTCCCGGCTGCAGTCGCTGAATACATCAGTTTCCTGAGTCCTGTCCTTTTCTGTCTCGGGGATATTTCCAACTATTTCCTGTATCTCCCTGTCTACTTTCCTGGGGAGTCTTCCATAGACGCCCTGGATAAGATTTCTTACCTCATCGGAGAGTATCTCCCATCTTTTTTCAGAGACGACACTGTTAAGCACCGCCTGGCTTCCCACTATCTGGCCTACCGGGGTGGAAAGTGAAGGATTGCCGATCTCGCTTTTTATCTTAGATACCTCTTCCAGCACCTGGTCCAGGGCCCCGGCTTCGCCTATCTCCACCAGCTGGTTGTTTATATCGGTGATAAGCCATTTTGGCAGCAGGTTGGTATTGGTCTGGTTAAGTATAAACCTGGTGGAGAAGAGATCCTGTTTTATGAACGGATATACATGCTTCTTTATAAGCTCTCCCTGCTCGGTTATTTTCTGGTAATCAATATTATATCCAATATCCGAATCCTTAAGGCTAAGGAGGAATGAAAATACGGTTGGCGTGAAATCATTATATGAAGAAGGCAAAAAGCTTAAGTCAAATCCGTTACAGCCGTTTACGGCTGCCTCGAAATAGTTTAGTGTCTGGAGGCCCCTTAAGTCGGAAGCGCTGAAATATACGGGAGCTTCCAGAGAGTCTGACATCAATGAGAATATCTCAGCCGCCCTATGGGGGATCATGGTGGATTCGGCATCCTTTATGCATATGCTGGAACAACCCATGTCCACCAGTTTTTCAGCGGTTTTTACATAGTACTGGCCCTCCTGGAGGTCATCATATATTATAGTCCCCTGACAGGAGGCATCGCTTTCCACTATCTCGGATACCGTATGCCTGAAATTTTCTATATCATTGAGCGAATCATAGACCCGGAAGATACTTATGCCGTTTTTGATGCTTTCCCTTATAAACCTTTTCATCAGGCTGCGGTCATATATCTCCAGACCAATAAGGTTCCTGGTGCCTATAAGCGCCTGCAGGGGGGTTGCGGTCACAATACTCTTTATAAAGGAACATACCTGGAATGGGTTCATATTGAGTCCGGTTTCCAGTATTTTCTCAAAGCTGGAACCACCCATTATCTCCAGGCTGTCATATTGCAGCCCTTCATAACCCTCAAGTATGGCAAGAAGCTTTTTCCTGTCCAGGTCTCCGGGGTCTATGCTCTGGAATATATCCCGTAAAGTGATGTCATTTATTTTTATAGTCTTCATATGCTTTAATACCCGGCGCTAAGATGATCATTGCTGCAAGGATCTTGGCCATGTCCATTATTATAAAGGGCCTTACCCCCATTATCCATGTAAGCACTATTATTTCTTTCAGTCCCTGCCCCGGCAGGATGCCGGACAGGAAACCCCAAAGATGAAGAGCTCCCAGTAAATATATTACCAGCAGTCCGGACATGCCGGCGATAAATACAGAGATGAACCTGTTTTTCCGGACAAAAGTGCTAAAATATCTGCCTCTGGCAAGTGATCCGGCAATATATGCTGCCGGGGCAAAACCTAATATATATCCTCCGGTGGGACCCAGAAGAGCTGCCGGTCCGGAAATAAAGCCGGCAAATACAGGAAGTCCCGCCAGCCCCAGGGCAATATAGGCGGCCTGGGAAACCAGGGCCCATCTGCCTCCCAGCATAATGGCGGAAAAAATCACTGTAAGTACCTGCAGTGTCACCGGTACGGGAGTAAAGGGCAGATAGAAAAAAGTATTGGCAGATACTGCCATAAGCAGGGCAAATACCAGGGAAAAGCCTGCCCTTACCATCATGCCCTGCCATGCATATTCATTTTTCCGCACCAGGGCAGCTGAATGAGCTGTCATTGAAAATCTCTCCATCTAAAAAGGGTATCCTGATTTTAAAAAAAGTTCTTAGGGTAAGACGGTCCCATATCTATAAAGTTTCATATCGTAAGGCAGCATAAACCTCTGGCAGACCATGAAACTATTACATTGTCCAGGCGTCTTTTTATAAAGCTGGGGGCCTGCCTGAAAACCTGGACTTAAGGGTTCCCGGTCAGTTGAGATTATCAAGAAAAATCCGGGGGATATATGCATTATCTTTTGACCGAAGAACAGCAGATGATAGTTGACATCTGCAGGCAGATAGTCGATGAAAAAGTAAAACCGTTAAGGGCGGAACTGGATGAGAGCAAAGAATTTCCCTGGGAAGCCATAAAGGAAATAGCCAGGGGAGACCTTTTCAGGCTATTTATCGGGGAAGAATATGAAGGCATGGGGACAGGCATATTTGAAGTATGTCTTGCCACGGAAGAGCTTTCCAGGGGAGACCTCTCAGTGGCCACATCCTATGCCGCATCGGGGCTGGGCCTTATCCCCATCAATATAGCTGGAAGCGAAGAACAGAAGAAGAGGTTCCTTCCCCCGCTGGCAGGCGGGGAGAAGCTGGCAGCATTCGGCCTTACAGAAGCGGAAGCCGGAAGCGATGCCGGCGGCATCAGGACAACTGCAGTAAAAGAAGGAGATCATTATATAATAAACGGCACCAAGCAGTGGATAACCAATGGCGGGGAGGCAGACATATATACGGTCTTTGCCCTGACAGACCCCAAAAAAGGAGTCAGGGGCGCCAGCGCTATATTAGTGGAGAAGGGCACTCCAGGCTTTGGATTCGGCAAGCAGGAAGATAAGATGGGAATAAGGGCGTCCGCCACCAGGGAACTGGTGTTTACTGACTGCAGGGTACCGGCAGAAAACCTGCTGGGCCGCGAGGGCATGGGATTTTTGATAGCTATGAAGACATTTGACGAGTCCAGGCCGGCGGTGGGGGCCCAGGCTGTAGGTGTAGCCCAGGGGGCGCTGGAAGAAGCCCTGGAGTATTCCAAAGTCAGGAAACAGTTCGGTTCTCCCATTTCCAGCTTCCAGGCAATACAGCATATGCTGGCAGATATGGCCATTTCCGTGGAGGCGGCAAGAGCGCTGGTATACCAGACGGCAAGGCTAATAGACAGCGGGGCCAAAGATGTATCCAGGCTTTCGGCCATGTCAAAGACCTTTGCTTCCGATATGGCAATGAAAGTCACTACTGATGCTGTCCAGATACTGGCAGGGTATGGTTATATGAAAGAATACCCGGTAGAGAAGATGATGAGGGATGCCAAGATAACCCAGATCTATGAGGGCACCAACCAGATACAGAGGAATGTGATCGCCCTGGACCTTATCAAAAAGGGCGTTATTTAAAATAATATTATCAGATGGCAGGTGATCAGGATAAAGATAGCAGTATGCATAAAACAGGTTCCCGGGACAACCGAGATAAAGATAGATCCAGAGACCAATACCCTTGTCCGTCAGGGTATTGAGAATATTATCAATCCTTTCGACACTTATGCGGTGGAGGAGGCGGTGAGCCTCAAGGAAAGGCTGGATGCCGATGAAAGCTTTGAGGAAGAAGTGGAAGTAGTGGCAGTTTCCATGGGCCCCCCCCAGGCAGAAGAGATATTGAAGGAAGCCATATCTGTAGGCGCGGATAAGGCTGTACTGCTTTCGGACCGGGCCTTTGCCGGAGCCGATACCTGGGCCACAGCAGCCACCATATCCCTGGCGCTGGAAAAGCTGGGAGATGTGAAGCTGGCAGTATTCGGGAAACAGACCCTGGATGGAGACACGGGGCAGGTGGGCCCGGAACTTGCCCACAGGATGAATATGCCTTTTGTAGGTTATGTAAGCGCAGTTGAAGAAATATCCGGAAACAGTATAAAGGTAAAGAAGCTGGCCGAAGAAAACTATGAGATAGTGCAGGTAAGGCTGCCGGCAGCAATATCGGTTCTAAAGGATATAAACAGCCCCAGGGTGCCTTCGCTCAGGGGCAAGATGAAAGCAAAAAAGGAAGAGATACCGTTATGGACGGCAAAAGAACTAAAAGCAGATCCGGATGAGGTGGGGCTGGCCGGTTCCTATACTCAGGTGGTAAAGATATTCACCCCGGAGATGGTCCATGATGTAAAGATGATAGAGGGTTCTCCGGAAGAGATGGTGGAAGAGCTTTTTGGCAAACTGAAAGAACTAAATATAGTTTAGACGGGGGATGGATGGATATCAGGGTAAATAATAGTACATGTACGGGATGCGGTCTGTGCAGGTCGGCCTGCCTGTATGATGCCATAGAGATAAAAGACACAAAAGCAGTGATAAATGACTCCTGTGTCTTCTGCGGCGCCTGTATAGATGCCTGCAAATATGGTTCCATAGACATAACCGGGCAGGCAGAAGAAAAGGATTTCTCTGACTACAGCGGCGTATTGGTATATATAGAGACCCATGGCAGGATTATTGCCGATGTGGGGCTTGAACTTGTAAGCAAGGGCAGGAAACTGGCAGATGACCTGGGAGTAACCCTTTCTGCAGCAGCTATCGGCAGCGGTATTGCAGAAAATGCAGAAATAGTGTTCGCATATGGAGCCGACCAGCTTTACCTGGCAGACGACCCGGTATTTGAGAATAATATAGACGATATTTACTCTAAGGTGCTGGTCCAGATAATTGGCAGGCATAAACCGGAGATAGTCCTGGCCGGAGCCACTGCATTTGGAAGGACCCTCATACCTAAAGCGGCGGCAATCCTCAAAACCGGACTTACGGCTGACTGTACCGGCCTTGCCATAGACAGCCAGAAGAAGATACTTCTCCAGACCAGGCCCACATTCGGAGGAAACATCCTGGCCACTATAATAACCAGGAATGCCAGGCCCCAGATGGCAACGGTTAGGCCGCATGTAATGGAAAAGGAGAAGATAAATGATATCCCTTCCGATATAAAAGACAGGGTGGCCAGGATAGAGATCGACAGCAAAAAGTTCAAGTCCAGGTATAAGCTTCTGGGTACGGAGACCGAGAAGGGGGAAAAGATCAATATTACCGATTATGATGTCATAGTCTCCGGCGGCAGGGGGATGGGAGGCGGAGAAAGATTCGAGCTACTAAGGGAGCTTGCCCGGGCCCTGGGAGGGGTCGTAGGCGCTTCCAGGGCAGCAGTGGATTCCGGCTGGATATCATATCCCCACCAGGTGGGCCAGACCGGAAAAACGGTAAACCCTAAAATATATATAGCCTGCGGCATATCGGGAGCCATACAGCACCTGGCAGGCATGCAGACCTCGGATATGATCATAGCTGTCAACAGGGATGCCGATGCGCCCATATTCAGGGTGGCAAATTATGGGCTGGTGGGCGATCTTTTCCAGATAGTCCCCATGCTTATAAAAAGGATAAAAGAGGGCAAGCCCCTGGTCCCGGGGAAGTCCTAGTACCTCAGTATCTCCCCTATGTTTTTGAAGATGGAGCCAAAGTCGCCGCTATCATCATAGTAAAGATACATATCTTCAAACTTTTTCAATATATGGGCCAGCAGGCTTTCCTGGATTATCTTTTTCCGGGTGAGCTCCTGTATATTGACAGCACTGTTTTCCAGGCGGTCAAGATATTTTCTATCTATGTCTATATTTAGCCCCATACCCATTATTATATATCTCAGGTCTTTAAACTGTTTTCCCTCCGAGAGTATGCCGCCAAACTTTGAGCCCCCGCAGTAAAGGTCATTGGGCCATTTTATGTGCGCATCAATATCATATTCACATATCAATGTGTCTGCAGCAGCAAAAGCGGCTATGAGGGTGACCGCAGGCACCTTTTCTATGGAGAGTGCGGTCCGGCATATCAGGGAAAACCAGAGTCCCCCCGGAGGCGATATCCAGTCCCGGTTAAACCTGCCCCTGCCCCCGGTCTGCTCATCGGCTATGATAAGGGTGCCGTGAGGATCATCGGTGCCGGAAACATCCAAGCTTTCGACCAGGCCGGCGGCATGATCATTGGTAGACCCGGTCAGGGAAAGATGGACCATATCTCTTCCCAATATGCCGGTATCCAGACTATTATTAAATTTTTTATCATCAAATCTTTGCATGAGGTCCGGTGCCGCAAATAATATTTTATGATGATAAGACAAAAACGGGATTAATTCCAATATCATGTCCTGCAGGCGGTTTGGTTGAAACCATAAAAAAACTGCTGCGTCTAAGAAATAGGCCCCGGTTCAATTATACGGATCGATATAATGGAGATATTATTTGTATGGTCAAATTCAATAAAAGCGATATAGAAAAGATAATACCCCACCGTTTCCCCTTCCTGCTTATTGACGAAATACTGGAAGTGGAACCGGGAATAAGCATAAAGGGTATAAAACATGTAAGTGAAGACGAATATTATTTTAAGGGGCATTTCCCCGGAAACCCCATAATGCCGGGAGTGCTTCAGGTAGAGACTATCGCCCAGGCCGGAGCTTTTTCAGTGCTCATGCTCCCCCAGAACAGGGGGAAGCTGGTGCTTTTTGCCGGTATCGACAGGGCCAGGTTCAAGAGGATGGTAAGGCCCGGAGATGAACTGACTATAGAAGTCGAGATCGACAGTTTCCGGCGCAATATCGGCAAAGGAAAGGGCAGAGCTGCAGTGGACGGCGATCTGGCCTGTGCTGCCGAAATAATGTTTGCCATAGGATAGCCCGGACCAGGAAAGGTTCATATTGACAAATAATCAGAAGATAAATAACATCGCCCTCATGTTCCCGGGACAGGGTTCCCAGAGGGAAAAGATGGGACAGCAGTTTTTAAGGTTTAACAGCAGGTATGTCCGGTATTTTGAGGCGGCAGGCGGGATGCTGGGCCGGGACCTTGTAAAAATAGTAAACGGTGAAGATCCCGCAAACAGCCTGGAGGACACCAGGTACTCACAGGCATCCATATACTGCCTCAGCTGTGCACTATATGATTACCTCACAAAAGACCTTTCAATGGATATATCCCATATACATACAGTTATGGGACACAGCCTGGGAGAATACAGCGCCCTTTATGCCGCCGGGGCCTATGGATTTGAAAAGGGTGCTGAGCTTGTGGCATACAGGGGCGCCATTATGAGCCAGGCTGACAGGACTGCAAAGGGAATGATGGCTGCCGTCCTGGGAACGGGACAGGAAGCCATAGAAAAGGTACTGGAAGGTTTCAGGGACAGGGTGTTTGTAGCCAATTATAATGATTATGCCCAGACAGTGATAAGCGGCTATGAGGATGATACAAAGAAAGTCATAAAAGCCCTCCAGGATGAAGGGACAGGCAAGGTAATACCCCTTAAGGTAAATATTGCCTCTCACTGCCCGCTCATGCAGGGCGTATCCGTAAAACTTGAGGCTTTTATTGATGAAAACGTGGATTTCAGCAGGCCCAGGCTGCCGTTTTTTTCTACCACAGAGCTAAGGCATGTGGATGAGACAGGCCTGAAAGATACCCTTAAAGGGCAGCTGGTAAATCCCATAAAGTGGTATAAAAGCATAGAATACTGCCTGGATAAGGGGATAGATACTTTTATAGAGATCGGTCCGGGCAAGGTGCTGTCGGGACTGGTGATGCGTATTGCCAGGAAGAACAGGGTAAAGGCAAGTGTGATGAATACTGATGAGCTAAAAGACATAGAGGAATTATTGGGAAAATTACAGGAGAGAGGATTGCTGGGATGAGACTTGAAGGAAAAACGGCACTGGTGACAGGAGGGGCCCGGGGAATAGGCAAGACCATATGCAAAAGGTTCCTTGATGAAGGCGCATCCATATCTATTTTTGACATAAACAGTGAAGAAGGAATATGTACGGCAGAAGCCTTCAATAAAGAATATGGAGAGGAAAAGGCATCCTTTTACAAAGTCGATATAACTGATGAAAAGGATGTGGAGGATACGGTAAATAGTATTATTTCCCGGAAGGAAAAGATCGACATCCTGGTAAACAATGCCGGGATAACCATGGACAACCTTGCACTGAGGATGAGCATAGGCGACTGGAGGAAAGTCATAGATATCAATCTTACCGGCGCTTTTATATGTTCTAAATCGGTTATAAAGCACATGGTAAAAGCCAGGTCGGGAAACATAGTCAATATATCATCCATCGTGGGAGTGCATGGAAATGCAGGACAGGCAAATTATTCAGCCTCCAAGGCAGGACTTATAGGGCTCACCAGGACACTGGCCCGGGAGCTGGCAAGCAGGAATATAAGGGTCAATGCCGTGGCTCCCGGATATATCGAGACGGAGATGACAGGAAAGCTGCCTGGTAAAATAAAAGAAAAGCTCCTGGGCCAGATACCCGCGGGAAAGCTGGGATCGGTAGGCGATGTTGCGGATTCGGTGCTGTTTCTGGCCAGCAGCCAGTCCAGTTATATTACCGGCATAGTGCTGGGAGTAGACGGGGGAATGGGCATTTGACCCTTAATGATATAAATGTTCTGAAAGGAAACGGAGAATTACAGGTTATATGGAAAGAGAAAGAAGAGTAGTGGTGACCGGCCTTGGCCTTTTAACGGCACTGGGGCTGGAGCTTGGGGAAAGCTGGAAAAACCTTATTGAAGGAAGATCGGGAGTCTCTGCAGTGGAGCATTTTGATGTTTCGAAGATAGCCTGCCGCATAGCAGCCCAGGTAAAGGATTTTCAGGCCAAAGACCATATGGATTTCAAGGCTGCCAAGCGTATGGACAGGTTTGCCCAGTTTGCAGTCAAATCATCAAAGGATGCTGTGGATGACAGCCGGCTTGTCATAGATGACAGCAATTCGCACAGGGTGGGCGTAATCGTGGGAAGCGGGGTAGGAGGACTTGAGACGCTGGAAAAGCAGCATATAAGGCTTCTTGAAAAGGATGGAAGCAAGGTAAGTCCCTTTCTTATACCTATGATGATACCCAATATGGCAGCTGCCCACGTCTCCATTGCCAGCGGCGCCAGAGGTCCAGTGTCAGCGACTTCTACCGCATGTGCTGCCGGTTCCAATGCCATCGGCGATGCTTTTGAGATAATAAAAAGGGGACTGGCTGATGCCATGATAGCCGGGGGAAGCGAGGCAGCCATCACTCCTATGGGCATGTCCGGTTTTTCCAATATGAATGCCATGTCATCGAAAAATGACGATCCCGAAGCTGCTTCCAGGCCTTTTGACAGGGACAGGGACGGATTCGTCATGGGAGAAGGTTCGGGGATCATGATCCTGGAAGAGCTGGAACATGCTGTTGCCAGGGGAGCGAGAATATACTGCGAGATGTTTGGATACGGCATGTCCGGAGAAGCATTCCACATAACTGCCCTGGAAGAATCGGGATCCAATGTAGCCAGGTGCATCGCGCTTTGCCTTGAAGAAGGCAGTATAGACAAAGAAGAAGTCGACTATATAAATGCCCACGGCACTTCAACCCCATTAAATGATGCTATCGAGACTGCAGCCATCAAGAGATGCTTCGGCAAAAAGGCATATGGGCTCAGTGTCAGCTCTACCAAATCCATGACCGGCCACTGCCTGGGCGCTTCAGGCGCGGTAGAGGCGGTAGCCTCTGTAATGGCTGTAAATGAAGATATTATCCCGCCCACAATAAACCTGGATAACCCGGATCCGGCCTGCGACCTGGATTATACGGCAAAAGTAAAAAAGAAGAAAAAGATAAATGTGGCCCTTTCAAATTCAATGGGTTTTGGCGGCCACAATGTTACCCTGGGGTTCAAAAAATATGGATAATAGCACTGAAAAGCATAAATGCAGGTCTTGCAATAAGAATATAAAAGAGAAGGTCTTTATAGAAAACCTCAGGATCTGCCCCTACTGCAATAATCATGAATATATCGGGTGCAGGGAAAGGATAGATATTACCGTAGACCAGGATAGTTTTTCGGAGCTGGACCGGGACATGGTATCTGTGGATTTTCTTAAGTTTTATGACCTCAAGCCTTATTCTCACAGGCTGGAGGAAGCAATGCAGAAGACAGGATTGACCGAAGCTATTATCACCGGGCGGGCACTGCTGTCAGGCAGGGAGATAGCCATTGGAGTAATGGACTTCAGTTTTATGGGCGGAAGCATGGGGAGCGTAGTGGGGGAGAAGATAAAGAACCTTTGCGATCTTAGCATTGAAGACGATATACCCCTTATCATATTTTCTGCTTCCGGAGGCGCCAGGATGCAGGAGGGTATAGTATCCCTTATGCAGATGGCCAAGACTGTATCCTCGGTAAGCAGGGTGATGGAGAAGAAGATCCCCTATATATCAGTCATAACCCATCCCACCACTGGAGGAGTAAGCGCCAGTTTCGCTACTGCAGCCGATATAATAATAGCTGAACCAGGATCGCTTTTCTGCTTTGCAGGACCACGGATAGTCAAACAGACTATGAAAAAACAAATACCGGAGGATTTTGGCCTGTCCGAGAGGAATATGGCCAATGGGCAGATAGATATGATTACCGACAGGAAAAAGATGAGAGATACTTTATCAAGAATATTGAGGCTTTTTGGTGAATAACATGGATCTAAAAAAACTGGCAAAAGTCCCCAAAAGTTACCTGAAAGAGATGATAGGCTCTCTTTCCAGGATGGAGAAGCTGAAGAAACTCAAGTTTTTCAGCGGGATCCATTTCAAGGATACGGTAGAGGCATTTAACAAAAAGCTTGATAGCTACAGCCTGGTAAACAGGGAATCAAACCGGGTATGGCAGAAGGTACAGCTTTCCCGGCACGAGGAAAGACCTATGTGCCGCGATTATATCAAAGGGATCTTCACTGATTTTGTCGAGCTTTCGGGAGACAGGCTGACCGGAGAGGACAGCTCCATAATTGCCGGCCTGGGCAGGATAAGCGGAAATACAGTAGCCGTTGTGGGGCATCAAAAGGGTAAGAATACCAGGGAAAGAGTACATCATAATTTCGGGATGAGTATTCCCCAGGGATACCGTAAATCGCAGAGGATCATGAAGCTGGCAGAAAAATTCGGTTTTCCGGTAGTGACTTTTATCGATACGCCCGGAGCTTATGCAGGCCTGGAAGCGGAAGATGACGGGCAGTCCGGGGCTATCGCCCGCAGCATACAGCTTATGTTCGGACTCACCGTCCCGGCTGTATCGGTCCTTATAGGCGAAGGAGGAAGCGGGGGAGCCCTGGCCCTGGCGGTAGCAAATGAGATAGCAGTACTGGAGAACTCCACATATTCAGTCATATCACCGGAAGCATGCTCAGCCATACTGTGGAAGGATGCTACAGGAACCAGGCTGGCAGCCAGGGCGCTTAAGATCACTTCCGGGGACTTGAAAAGGCTGGGTATAGTAGACAGGGTGCTTCACGAGCCCAGGGGAGGCGCCCATAATGATCCCAGGAGGATGATAAGGATGGTAAAAAGATATTTATCTGACGCCCTGGGAAGATTGAACAAATATCCAGGACAGGAGCTAAAACTTGCCAGGGCGCAGAAGTTTGAGAATATGGGGTTTTACACCAGGCTCCAGCCTGACAGTGACAGCAGCTAAAGGCATGATCACTCACCCACGAAAAGAAGGACCGGTGATCCGGCAGTCAGGTAGATACCCTCCTCAGGCCATTGCTGCAGCACTTCATCCTCCTGGAAAGAATAATCGGCCTCTACATATACGATCTCATAGGAAATATTGAGTGATTCCAGCTCCAGTGCGGCTTCCTGGACAGTTGATCCGGTGACAGCAGGGACCAGCTGCACCGGCCCGGGATAAGATATTCCCAGCCTTACTATGCCGTCCGCTTTTATAGTGGAACCGGGCCTGGGTTCGACCGTAATCACTATTCCGTGACGCGCATCCAGGTCATCAGCAGGCACTATATTTGTAACCACTGTGATACCAAGACTGTCCAGGTGCCTCAGCGCATAGTAAAGGTCTATGCCGATGATATTGGGCACCACAATAGTCTCCTGCCCGCTGCTGACTGTTATATCCACGCTTTCACCCATACCGGTCTCAGTCCCGTAGACGGGAGACTGGCTCATGACTTCATCCTTTTTAAAATATTCAGAGTATTTATTCTCTACAGACCCCGGCTCCAGGCCAGATTCCTCCAGGAGCTGCCTTGCCCTGGCTATCTCAAGCCCTGTCAGGTTGGGGATGACGACCTGACCATTACTGCTGCCTGAGCTTATAAATACTTCAACAATGCCTTCTTCTTCGATAATGCTGCCTGCTTCCGGCGTTTGCTGCACAATATAGCCGGGGGGAATGGAATCACTTATCTCTTCCCCTGCGATCACCATATTCAGACCCAGCTGGGATAGGTTATCCTCTGCTGTTTCCATATAAGCATTCTGCAGGGGAGGCACTCTTATCTCCTGTATTGTCTCAGGCTGTCTTTGGTAATAAAGCACAGCGTAAACAATAAATAATACCAGAAAGACAACAGATATTACGGAGGCAGCCAGAAGTCCCGGATTTTTCCCCAGGCTGGCAGCCAGGATGTTAGGCCGGGCATAGTCTCTCCCTGTCTTTCCCAAAAGCAGGGATTTTCCTCCCAGATAATTCTCCAGGTCCAGCTTCAGGTCGCCAATACCAGGGTATCTCAGGGAAGGATCCTTCTTGAGGCAAAGCATAACAATGTTTTCCAGCTTTTTGGGAATACCCTGCACCAGGCGGGTGGGTTTTACCGGTTTTTCATTGACATGCTTAAGGCTTATGTCGATGGATGTATCACCCCTGAAGGGAAGGTCTCCGGTAAGCATCTCATATATGACTATTCCCAGCGAATATATGTCGGTCCTGCTGTCCAGTACAGCTCCCCTTGCCTGTTCCGGAGAAATATAATGAGCAGTACCTACTATATTTATAGTCCTGGTAATATCGGTATTAAGTGATTTGGCTATGCCAAAATCAGTGACCTTTATTTTCCCCTCCGGTGATATAAGGATATTCTGCGGCTTGATATCCCTGTGGATAAGGTTATTATCGTGGGCTGCTCCCAGCGCATCGCATATCTGTACCGCATATTTTGCCGCCGTATCCGGCTCGACCGAACCTTTTTTATCTATCAGTTCTTTCAGCGATATCCCTTCCACGAATTCCATGACTATATAATAATAACTGTTGAACTTGCCCCAGTCATAGATATCGACGATATTGGGATGGTCAAGCCTTGCCAGGACCTGGGCTTCCCGCCTGAATCTGGCCACAAAATTCCTGTCTCCTGCATAATTTGCAGAAAGGATCTTTACGGCTACCTTCCTCTCAAGTTCAATATCCTGCCCCAGATATATGTCAGCCATACCGCCGGAAGCGATCTTCCTTACGATGCGGTACCTGTTTGATATTATTATTTCCCTGTCTTTATCCATAGAAATCGATCACTATAACTGTAATATTATCTTTGCCGCCCAGTTTATTAGCCTGCCTGATAAGCGCCTTTACCGTTTTTTCCGGTCCATCAGACCTTCCGGATATCTTCAGTATCGATTCATCCCTGAGCATGGCATTAAGTCCGTCAGAGCACAGTATGAGCCTGTCGCCGTCCCGGACCTTTAGCTGGTGATATTCGGGTATTATCTTGTCAGCCATTCCCAGTACATTGGTAAGGTAATTTCTCCGGGGATGATCGAAAGTATCCTCATAGGTTATCTCACCTCTCCGGTACATCTCTCCTGTGAATGTATGGTCAGAAGTAATAAGGTCTATCGTGTTGTCCCTTACGAGGTATGCCCTGCTGTCTCCTACATGTATGATGTGTGCTATGCCGGTTTCGGCATAGCATGCAGTCAATGTGGTCCCCATACCGGAATAATCAAGATTGGACACTGATTCCCTAAATACTATTGAATTGGCATAGCTGACTGAATCGGCCAGAAGCCTCCTTACCGATTTTGAGGCTATATGCTTTTTACCGCCGGTCTTTTCTTCAAAATATTTCAGGAAATGATCTACAGAAAGCCTGCTGGCAACTTCACCCGCCTTATGGCCGCCCATGCCGTCAGCCACTATAAAAAGATTGCCGCTGGTGTAGAAACAGTCTTCATTATCTTTTCGTATCCTGCCTTTATGCGTGGCTCCAAAATATTCCATGGATAATATTATATTTTATTAAGGAAGATTATTGAATCAGGTATTAAAAACCAATAATTATAATATGCCCTTTAATGCAAAAAAAGATTATCAGCTATTTAAAACTGGTTTATTGTATGATAATATGCAAACGTTAATTAATACTGGAAGACTAAATAAAAACCCGTTTAGGGTTGTTTGACAGTAAGCCAGCACAAATCTTTTAGTTCGTTTTAGGATAAAAAAACGGGCGGAAGAGGATGTGTTGGTTTTTTTGTTTTATAGGAGGTAAAGATAATCTTATGTATGCCCACGGAACTGGATCTGCTATTTTCAATATATTTAAAATAACCTGCATGGCCTTTAAATATACTTTCCGGATGTTCTATTATCCTGTGCTTCTATGGTCATCCAGGTTTTTCAGTATTCGACAATCATGATTATGCTGATGTGGAAAACATGAGCAAGAAATGAGAGAAAGATTAAAAAATCATCAACATTTAACTTAAAACTGGGAATCATTGCAGGCGGACAACTTGGTAAAATGCTGATCCAGGAAGCAAGCAAGTGGGACATAATAACATATGTATTAGATAATGATGAAAACTGCCCTGCCGGCAGTATTGCTTCCCATTTTATTAAAGGCAGCAATTTAGATTATAATTCAGTTTATCAATTTGGAAAAAAGGTAGATGTTTTAACATTAGAAATTGAGAATATAAATATTAAAGCCCTGAAAAAGCTTAAGTCAGAAGGACTCAGAATAATACCCGATCCTGAAATATTAGAGCTAATACAAGACAAGGGCCTGCAGAAGGTGTTCTATGCAAAAAATGGAATTCCTGCATCGCACTTCAAAATATTTGATACAACAGCAGATATTTTGAACAGTATTGAAAAAGGCGAAACAAAATTCCCTTTTGTACAAAAATCAAGAAAGGGTGGATATGACGGGCAAGGAGTAGCAGTAATAAATGATAAAAAGGATTTACCCAGGTTAATTAATGGAGCATCAGTCGTTGAAGATAAAATTGATATCACCAAAGAGATATCATTAATTGCAGCACGGAATAGAAATGGTGATATTAAATGTTATCCTGTGGTGGAAATGGTTTTTGACCCAAAAGCAAATCTGATAGATATGCTAATATGCCCTGCGTCAATTACAGTTGAACAATCAGAAAAAGCTTTTAATCATGCAAGTAAGATCATAGATCTACTGAATATGGAAGGTTTGCTTGCAGTTGAGTTTTTCATAGACTCAAAAGGCGAAGTGATCATAAACGAAATGGCCCCGCGGCCGCACAATAGCGGCCATCACACCATTGAGACCATAATAACGTCTCAGTTTGAGCAATATCTGCGAGTGGTCCTGGATCTGCCATTAGGGAGCACAAGGATCAAGCTGCCATCGGTGATGATCAATATTTTGGGAGCTGAAGGATCTGAAGGTTCCGTGATGTATGAAGGATTGACTGAGAGCATGGCAATAGAAGGAGTTAAAATTCATCTATATGGTAAAAAATATACAAGACCTTTTAGAAAAATGGGTCATATAACCATACTCTCCACATCATTGGAATGCGCACTAAAAAAAGCCGAAAAAGTAAAACAACTAATAAGGGTAAAGTCATGAAAAGAAAATTAGTAAGTATCATCATGGGATCTGACTCCGATCTGCCAGTGATGGGACAAGCAGCCGAAATGCTTGATAAATTTGGTATCGGATATGAAATCGATATAGTTTCTGCCCACAGAACACCGAAAAAACTATATGAGTTTGCTTCAGATGCACATAATAGGGGAATAACAGCAATAATTGCCGGAGCAGGCGGCGCAGCACATTTGCCAGGTATGGTGGCCGCAATTTCGCCATTACCCGTGATCGGCGTACCAATAAGATCAAGCAATTCCATTGACGGGTGGGATTCCGTCCTTTCTATTTTGCAGATGCCTGCCGGAGTTCCTGTTGCTGCAGTCGCCCTTAATGGTGCAAAAAATGCCGCTATACTTGCAGCTCAAATCGTATCGGCAATGGATATCTCAATACAAAATAAAATTATACAGTATAAGCATGAACTGGAAAAACAGGTATTATCCAGATCAAAGAAATTAATAGATCAAGAGGAAAATTTTAAGAAAAAGAAAAACGTAGTAACAGCCAGGCAGAAGAAGTAAGGATTAGTCAGAAACTTACTAGGGAGAAGGGGAAAGACCAGGTGAACACATTGCGGGCATGCGGTAAAATGAAAAAATATTTAACCGTTCTAGCATCTTTTATAATAATGCTATGCATAGGCAGCGTTTATGCATGGAGCATATTTGCGTCTGAGTTAATTGAAAAATTTAATTTTTCGACTTTTCAGTCCCAGGTAATATTTGGGATATTAATTGCCGTTTTTCCAATTACTATGATTTTTGTGGGACAATTAAGTAAAAAAATCAGCTTCAAGTATTTCGGTTATATTTCAGGATTATTGTTTTTTGCAGGGTACTTTATTGCAGGAAATTCTCAAGGTGATTTTGCAATAATCCTTCTGGGGATCGGAGTTTTTGCAGGAATGGCCACAGGTTTTGGTTATTGGGCTGCGCTTACATCACCCGCTCAATGGTTTCCGGAAAAAAAAGGATTGATCACTGGCATTGCGGCTGCAGGTTTTGGTTTAGGAGCAGTATTGATGTCAGAAATGACTGAAAGGATCCTTACGGGTGGTAAAGATGTATTACAATTGCTTAAAATTGTAGGGATATCATATGGCCTTATTATATTTATTTTATCAAGTCTTATCTATCAGATCCAAAATCCGTTAAACGGTAAAGAAGAACCTATTAAAATAAGGGATCTTCTTGGCCTGAAAATCTTTAAAAAATTATTTCTTGGAATATTTTTGGGAACATTTTCAGGGCTGCTGATAATTGGAAGCCTGAAAATCATCGGCGGCCAATACAATATATCTAACCATTATTTAATTCTTGGAGTTTCATTATTTGCTATTGCAAACTTTCTGGGCAGGCTTCTTTGGGGTAGTTTAAGTGATTATATTGGAGCCAGTCCAAGTATATTTTTAGCTCTGGTCTTTCAGTCAATATCAATTATATTATTGAATATCATAGATTTGTCAGATATTTCATATTTGATCATTGCCTTTCTTATAGGCCTGGGTTTCGGTGGAAATTTTGTACTATTTGCAAAAGAGACGGCCCAGGTATTTGGAGTCAGCAATCTGGGCATTATTTATCCATATGTATTTTTGGGATATTCAATAGCGGGCATTACGGGACCTATATTCGGTGGATTGCTTTTCGATATTTCTGGCACTTACTTCTATCCTGTTTTCCTTGCAAGTATTATGAGCTTTGCAGGAAGCTTGCTTTTTTTGAAACAAATGTATTTAAAGCGATACATCTTTTTGAAGTTGATAAAGAAATTTAAGTAATAATAGCTGAGCCTTTTGACGGAATCAAAGGAAATAAAAAACATTTACGTAATTATGAGATTTTCAGTCAGGGCTTCCTATCCGGAAAATGGAAAATTAACTGGCTTGAAGCTGTTAAAGCCATGAACAATATAAGAAGAAATAAACTGCATATACTAAATTTCTATGAGCTTACGCCTATAGTATTTACTTAATTCAGGCTTTGCCTGCCCGCTTTCAGCGGGGTGCCTCCATCTACAAGCATAAGCATGTAGTATTTATAGCGGAATAAATTTCTTTTGATTCAGCAACTCATCTTCCAGGAAACAACGCTTGTACTAAATTTTCTTTTTCGTCTGGCTAGCAATCCTCAATGCAAGCTTAACTCCTAATATTATTGCAAGCAGGGCACCAATTATAGCTCCAACATATGCGGCTAACTCATATCCTTC
>CAYZJW010000003.1:0-40313 GCA_964478985.1 uncultured Actinomycetota bacterium | reverse complement strand
TTCATTCCACCACCCATGGCGGAGCCATATTCTCCCTGGTGGATGTGGCATTCGGAGCAGCTGCCAATTCATACGGTATAATAACAGTAGCACTGAATATCGAGATAAATTATATAAGACCCTCCAGGCCTGGAGACATACTGACTGCCTCAGCTTCAGAAGTAAGCAGGGGCAAGACTGTCAGCACCTATAATATTATCGTAAAGAACCAGGATGATAAAATAATCGCCTCCACCCAGGCCATCGGATTCATAACGGGAAAAAAGCTACCTTTTTTGGATAAAGCCAGGGACAGGCAGGCATAGATTGAGAATAATCCACACATCAGATATACATCTAAGCTCCGGAAGAAAGGAAAGCCTGGAAGCATTGCAGGATCTACTGGCAAAGGCTGAGGAAGAAAAGGCAGCCCTTCTGGTGGTTAGCGGTGATATGTTTGACTCCAATGAGGAAGCAGACATCTTAAGGCCCCGGCTTAGAAAGATGCTGTCCTCCCTGCCGTTTACCATAATGGTAATTCCCGGAAACCATGATATGGATGCATACAGGGCCGATATGAATTTCGGTGACAGCATCAAAGTACTGAACCGGCATCCTTTCGAGGTCATCGACTTCGAAGAAGTAAGGATAACTGCAGTCCCATATGCAAACCAGGTTTTCAATGACCTGGCCGGCCCCCTCAGTGGGAGCATTAACGGAGAAAAAATAAATATTCTGGTAATACACTGCACTCTTGACATGCCATACCTGGCTGATGACGGATACGGGGATGAGAAGAAGCAGGCATATCTACCTGTCAATTCGAAGATACTGGGAAATATTGGATTTGATTATGTGTTTGCCGGGCATTTCCATTCCAGGACTGTGGAAAACCGCCTTTCGGAAAAGACCCTTTTCCTTTACCCGGGAAGTCCTGTATCTGTCTCCAGGAAGGAGAAAGGCAGGCGTACTGCCGTGCTTCTGGATACAGAAAGACCTTCCAGCGAAAGTATAAAATTTCTTCCCCTGGATTCCTTCTACTATGAGGATATTGAAATAGGCTTCTCGCCGGGAATGGAATACGATATATTGAATGAGCTGGAAAAGACATTAAAAAAATACAGCGGCCACAGGGTTGATATATGCATTAATATGGGCGGATTCATATCCTCTGGCGAGAAGGAATTGGCTGGTATCATAAAAAAGCTGGTGCAGAAAAATACGGGAAAGAATATGGCAATCGAGGTCGTGGAACAGTACCGTGATATAAGTTCTGTACTGGAAGACCCCCTGTACGGAGCATTTAAAGAAAGACTTAAACAGGCGGGGCTGGAAGAAGGATTTGAAAAGGAAATGGAAGAGATGGTAATATCGCAGTTTTCAAAGATAAAAGCCAGGTAGCATATGAGGATAAAAAAGATACATATTATAAAGTACGGACCCATAAACAGCCTGGAACTTGATATCAGTCCCGGACTGCAGGTAATAATGGGCCCTAATGAGTCCGGAAAGACCCTTACCATAGATGCAGTCATCAAGATGCTGCTGGAGGGAAAGACCAGGGATTTTGAACATATTGACAGAGTCAGCCAGGAGCCGGAAGGATATATACTTTTTGAGGACAATAAGGGCAAAGAGCAGAAAGTAGACATAAGAAAAGGCCTGGAAAGGCATATGGACCTGGGAGGGATGGACTTAAGGAATATTTTTATTATCCGTGACAGCGACCTTACCCTGAGGGATGAGTGCGGATATTTTAGGAATATAACCGATAAGCTTACCGGTCTAAGGCTGGAACAGATAGAAGATATCATGTCTTATATACAGGATTTCGGAAGGCTGGTAAACCCTTCCAGCGATTCCAGGCTTTCAAATGACAGAAAATACGGCAAGATAAGCCAGCTTCGCACACTGGCAGTAGATCTTAGTTGCCAGGCAAAGGAGTACATAGAGGAATCTGAAGATAAAAAACTTGATTACCTGGAACTGGAACAGTTGACTGCCAGGCAAAAGATAAAAAGTACCAGGAAGGAAATAAAGGAAAGCCTGCGGACGCTTCAGTGGCAGGAATACAGGAAAAATAGTTCAACCCTCCGGAGCCTCAGGGACAGGTGGAAAATATATAAGGACCATAAGGATTTCAGCCAGGCAAAATATGAAAAAATATCAGAGCTTATAATAAATATCGACAGTCTCGGCAGCAGGGTCTCCCGCACTACTTCCGACCAGGAAAAGAATATAAAACAAAGGACAGGGCTGGAGGAAAAGCTGGCGCAGGTCCAGGGAAAACTGGATGCGCTTGAATCAAAGAAAGCCCTTATAGACCGGTTGAAGGCAGAACTTGAGATATTTAACCGCCGTAAGGCAGAGGAGGTAAAGGAGCCGGAGACCTTTTCCAGGGTGATAACTGTAATACTGCTTCTGTTGGCACCGCTCAGCTTCCCGGCAGTATATATACCCACCGGCAGTCTTTTATACTCCTTTATACTGCCAGTACTCCTACTTATTGCGGGCCTGGCGGTATTCATAGTAAACCGGGCAGGCATAAAGGCAGGCCATTTTGCTGCTGAAGAAAAACTTTTGGAAAACGAGTTCAGGAAGATAGGTTTCCGGATAGAGGGCCTGGAAGAAGTGCTGCCGGCGGCAGCGGCATTTGATGATGGGTACAGGGAAAAAACCGGTGAAAGGGACCGTCTTGATGACCAGTTAAGACTGCTGGAAATGGATGATAAAAAGTTATCATCGGCACTGGAAGATTATATAAGGGATAAAAAGTCATATGAGCTGGAACTGGAAGAGATAATGGGAAGTCTTGGCATAAGTGATATAAACCAGTTCAATGAAAAGAGGCGGCTGAGAAACAGGGCGGCTTCGGAGATGATGTCGCTGGCCAGGTCGCTGATGGAGATGCCGGGAGGGGATATCCCTGGATATGATCCTGACAGGGACCTGGGAGAGATGGCGGAAGGATTCGGTGACGCCATCACTACCTGGGAAGAAAAGCTGTCCGGTTTAAGGCCGGATGGAGAGCCTGTACCGGAGGATGAAGAAGCCGGTAAGGAGAAGCTGGAAGACTTAAGGTCGGAACTGGAAGCCCTGGAGGAAAAGGAGGGCAGGCTTAAAATAAGCCTCGAAGAACACAGGGATAAACTTAACAGATTCCAGGGAAAGTTTGCCGCCCTGGACCTTCCCCGGTACCTTGACAGGCTGGGGCCATTCGAGATAAACAATTTGGAGAGGCTCCGGGAAGCTGTCGATCACTGTAATAGATTTGCAGGGCTGATAGACCGGCAGCAGAACCTGGCAGCTGAAGCAATAAGGATTTTTGAGGATATAAAAAATACGGAAGAGACCAAGGTATCGGAACTTTTTGAAAAACTTAAGATCTCTGACATATTCGCAGACATAACCGGGAATAAATATAAAGACGTCAGGTTTGACAGCCAGGCCGGTGAAGTGACAGTAGCGGATGCAGGAGGAAATACCCTTACTGCAGAAAAACTTAGCAAAGGAGCATATGACCAGCTTTTCCTTTCCATAAGGATAGCCATATCTGAGGAGATGCTGGGGGAGGGAAGGGGGTTCTTCATAATAGATGATGCCTTCCTGTCATCTGACAGCCGCAGGCTCGAGAACCAGTTTAAGGTTTTAAAGAAACTGGCACATAAGGGCTGGTCTATAGTATATTTTTCGGTAAAAGATGAGATTGCCGGCCTTTCCAGAAAATATACAGTTAATAAAGTAATAGAGATGAAGTAGGTAGAAATGGCCACAAAAAATTTTGATTTCAACCCGGAGTACTATGACCTGCAGGTAGACTGGGACAAAAGGATGGATAAGGAAAGACACTTCTTCGAAAAAATATTCAATGAGAGGAAAATAGGCAGGGTCCTGGAGATAGGATGCGGAACCGGGCATCATGCCCAGATGTTTGCCGGGTATGCCCGGGAAGTGACGGCTATCGATCCCGATCCTGATATGGTGGATTTTGCCGGTAAAAATACCATAAAGGCTCAAAATGTGACCCTTTATCAGAAAGGTTTTGAGGAACTGGAGAGCCTCCCTCCAGGGGATTTTGACCTTATAACTTCCCTGGGCAACACTCTTCCCATACTGGGAGACAGGAAAAAGATAAAAATGGCGCTGAAAAATATGAGAAAGAGGCTGGCAGACGGCGGCCTGGCAGTACTGCAGTTCTTAAATTTCAGTTCTACCATAATAGATAAAAATGATTATTATTCCCCGAAGGTATTTGAAAAAGACGGGTTTACCTATGTGTTTATTAAGCATTTCCAGTATGGAAAGGTAAAGACCAGGGTAGACTTTATAATAACCAGGCTAAAGGGAAGCTCGGCTCATGATTTTTTTGTAAACTCATCATACCTGGCCACGCTTAAGGTCAATATGTTTAAGAGTATGGCAAAGAATGCCGGATTTAAAAAAATAAGGTTAACAGGCACAGGGGGCAGTGAGCAATTTGATCCCAAAAAGCATATAAGCCTGTATGCCCTGCTTGAGAGGAGTAAGTAATGGCAGAGTTAAAAAGGTTCGGTGTATCTATGGAGGAAAACCTGCTTTCGGCTCTTGACGGGTATGTAAGGGAAAAGGGTTACCGGAACCGGTCCGAAGCCTTAAGGGACCTGGTGCGGAAGGAGCTGGTAGAGACGGCCTGGGAAGATGAAGATGAGGAAGTGGCTGGAGCCATAATAATGGTATATGACCATCACCACCATGATCTGGTGGAAAACCTGGTAAGCATACAGCATGATTACCATGACATAATAATATCCAGCCAGCATGTGCACCTTGACCACAGCAACTGCCTGGAGATAATAGCGTTAAAGGGAAAGATAAAGAAAGTATATGACCTGGAAGCCAGGCTCAAGGTGGCAAAAGGTGTAAAGCATGCCGCTGTGGCCAGGTCCACGCTGGCAAAGGAGATGTAAGGTTCAAAACTTCTTTAATGCTTCAGGATATGCCGGTTTTTTAAATAAGCGGCAGACAGTAGGATTTTTGCTGGTTCTTATATGATTATATAAAAGTATTAATATAGCCGTGAGACGGGGAGGAGATATGCAGTATCTTATAGGATTTGACGCGGGCACTTCATCAACAAGATGCATACTGATAGACCAGGAAGGTAAACTTATATCATCATCCACCGAAGAATACGATATGGATACTCCCAGGCCGGGCTGGGCCCAGCAGCATCCGGACCTGTGGTGGGAAGCAGCAGTCAAGACAGTAAAGGAAGTACTTTCCGGATCAGGGATAGACCCCTCTGACATAGCCGCCATAGGCATATCGGGCCAGATGCACGGTTCGGTATTTATGGACAGGGACGGCAAAGTAATAAGGCCGGCCCTCCTTTGGTGCGACCAGAGGACAGCTCCCCAGTGTGATGCCATTTATGATACCTTCGGCGGAGAGGCTGAGTTTATAAAGCTGTCATATAATAAAGCCCTGACTGGTTTTACGGCACCCAAGATATTGTGGCTCAGGGAAAATGAGCCGGAGAACTATAAGAAAGTGGCCAGGATACTTCTTCCCAAGGACTATATACGCTACAGGCTCTCAGGAGCCTATGCCACCGAAGTATCTGATGCCTCAGGCACCATCCTTATGGATATAGCAAAAAGGACCTGGTCGGATGATATAATAGACGGACTTGATATCGATAAAGATCTTCTCCCCCCCGTCTATGAGTCCGCATATATATCATCAAAAGTCTCGGATGAGGCAGCGAAGCTCACCGGCCTGATACAGGGCACTCCCATTGCCGGAGGGGCCGGGGACCAGGCCGGAGGGGCAGTTGGTTCCGGTATCGTATATGAAGGAGTGATATCTGACTATCTGGGAACCTCCGGAGTAGTATTTGCCCATTCGGATGAGGCGGTATACGACCCGGCGGGAAGGCTGCATTCATTCTGCCATGCCGTGGAAGGCGCCTGGCACCTTATGGGAGTCACCTTATCTGCAGCCGGCTCCTATAAATGGTATCATGATACATTTGGGATATCTGGTGAAATAAAAACCAGATACAGCAGCCTTTCCAAGTATGAGCTCTTAAACAAACAGGCAGAGTCAGCTCCTGCAGGATCAGAAGGACTTATATTTCTACCCTATCTTTCCGGGGAGAGGACCCCCTATGCCGATCCTCATGCCAGGGGAGTATTTTTCGGCATTTCCTATGTCCACGACAGCTCCCACTTTGCCCGGGCTGTTATGGAAGGCATAACCTATTCCCAGTATGACTGCTTTAACCTTATGGCCGATGCCGGCATATCATCTGAGAAAGTAGTGCTATTCGGCGGGGGAGCCAGGTCAGGGCTGTGGAGGAAGATCACTGCCGATATATTCGGCACCACTATAGTGACCCTGAATGTGGAGGAAGGTCCTTCTTACGGGGCTGCCATAATAGCCGGAGTGGGGGCAGGATTGTATCCTTCAGTAAGAAAAGCCTGCAGCAGTATCCTGAAGGAAGTTACCGAGACGGAGCCGGATGCTGAGACTAATGACCTGTATTCCAAATACTATGCGGTATACAGGTCATTATACAAGGACCTGGAAGGGGATTTTGAAAAAATAAGCGGGATATAGCACATGATAATACCGATATCATCCTGTGCCGGCAATATCAGGCATTCTCCTGCCCATAACGGCAATATTTAAGGATAGGGCACTCGCTGCATTTCGGCCTCCTGGCTATACATATGGTCCTGCCGTGCCGGACTATCTTATGCGAAAAGCTTGTACGGGCCTTTTCCGGTATTATCCCTGCCAGGTCAGATTCTATCTTATCGGGATCAGTATTATCGGTAAGCCCTATATGACGGGATATCCGCTTCATATGGGTGTCTACCACAATGACCTGTTTTCCAAAGCATTCTCCCAGCACTACATTGGCCGTCTTTCTTCCCACTCCGGGAAGGGTCAGGAGGTCCTTCATATTGCCGGGTACACTGCCTTCAAAACTCTCTACTATCTCCCGGGCGGCTCCCATTATGCTTTTTGTCTTATTGCGGAAAAATCCAGTCTTCCTTATATCCTGCTCCATGACCCCGGGGTCGGCATCGGCAAAGTCCTGTGGTCCCTTATACTTTTCAAACAGGTCCGGGGTAATGGTATTTACCAGCTTATCAGTGCTCTGGGCAGCCAGTATGGTAGACACCAGGAGCTGGAAAGCATCCTTATGGTCCAGGGTGGAACGGAGGGCATCCGGGTAGGTGTCTTCCAGTGTTTTCACTATCCTGTCAATATTTTCTATAGCCGGTTTAAAGATATTGTTCATTTTCTTTCTTCCTTATCCTTTCCTTTTATTTTCCAGATAATCCGCCATTTTACCGGCATCCATGGTATTGGCGATGTCCTTTGCCTCCAGCCACCCCTTGCGGGCAATATTTACTCCGAAACTGTAGTCATAAAGGCCGTCCAGCGTGTGGGCATCAGGATCTATAAAGACCTTTACGCCCTTTTGTTTTGCATATCTGCCATAACGCCAGTCAAGATCCAGGCGGAAGGGGCTGCTGTTTAGCTCCAGGTCTACATTGCTCTGAGCGGCTGCGTCTATTATTTTTTCCATATCCACCTCATAAGGGTCGCGGGCAAGAAGCAGCCTTCCGGTGGGGTGGGCAAGGATGGAAGCATAGGGATGCTGCAAAGCCTTTATTATCCTTTTTGTCATATCATTTTTGGACATATTGAAATTGGAATGGATGGCAATTATGACAAAATCAAATCTTTCCAGTGTCCGGTCATCATAATCAAGGCTTCCGTCATTTAATATATCAGATTCTATGCCTTTAAATACCCTAAAACCTTCAAGCTTTTCATTAAGCCTGTCGATCTCGGTAAGATAGTTATCAATATCTTCTTCTTTCAATCCCCCGGCATATCTGGCGGAACGGCTGTGCTCGCTTATCCCGATATAAGAAAATCCCATATCCATGGCTTTTCTTGCCGCCTGCTCCAGAGTCATCTTACCGTCACTATAGGTGGTGTGGATGTGTATTATTCCCTTTATATCGCTCGGCTCTACCAGGGCAGGCAGCTGGCCTTTTTGGGCTGCTTCTACCTCACCATGATTTTCCCTCAGCTCCGGAGGTATATACTGCATGCCGAATACCCCGAAAATATCTTTCTCGCTTTTGCATTTAATAAGTTCTTTGCCTTTAAACAGGCCGTATTCATTCATCCTTATGCCGGACTTCTTTGACAGGGACCGCATGGCAGTATTATGCTCCCTGCTGCCGGTAAAATGATGCAGGGCATATGGAAACTGCCAATCCTCTACCGTCCTTATATCTGCATTTATGCCACTGGCAAGCCTGATGCTGGATCTGGTGCTTCCCCTGGCGATGACATCCTCGACATCATCCAGGCCGGTAAAGAGTTCCATCACCATTTCCGGCTCACCGGTTGAGGCAACTATATCTATGTCCTTTATTATCTCCTTCTTCCGCCTCAGACTTCCTGCCAGGCTGGCCCTTATTACGGACCCGCCCTTCCTTAATTTCTCCAGTATTAACTCTGCCTGGCCTATTACCTGGCTATAAAGGAACTTCTGCTGGTATCTCTTTACTGCATGTATGCCTTTTAGAATATTATCCTGGGTCTTTTTTCCGAAGCCGGGCAGCACAGACAGCCTGTTTTCCAGGCAGGCCTGCTCCAGTGTCTCCATATCGGATATGCCCAGATTATCAAAAAGGTATTTAACCTTTTTGGCGCCCATGCCAGGTATCCTCAGCATGACCAGAAGTCCCGGCGGGGTAGAGGCCTTGAGCCGCTCATATTCTGCAAATGTACCGTTTGAGATGAGCTCGACAATATGGCCGGCAATGTTTTTTCCTATGCCTTTTGTCGCCTGCAGGTCTTTTGCTTTTGTGTTGATATCAGTCTCCATGCCAGAAGACTCCAGGGCCCTGGATGCTCCCCTGTAGGCCCGTACCTTGAAGAAATCAGCGCCTCCCAGCTCCAGCAGGGTAGCAGTCTGGTCAAGTATCCTTACAACGTCTTTCTTATCCATTATTATCCGTAAAAATGTGAAAGCCTTTTTATGGCTTTTATTTTATCGGTCCTGCCTATCCTGCTTTCCCTTAGTGCATTATGCAGTATATCCACAGAAGCTGTATAGGTCTCACGGTCCACCGGGTAGGGGATTCCATCCTTTCCCCCATGGGCAAAGCTGAACCTTACCGGGTCCTTTATGCTATATTTTTCTCCATATACCAGTTCTGATATCAGGGCAAGCGACCTTACAGTCTTGGGGCCCATTCCCTTGAGGGAGATAAGCTTTTCAAAATTCTCAGGTCTTGTCTCATAGGTGGAAATAAAGATCTTTTCCAGCCTTTTTACTTCCACATCGCTTAAGTTTATGGTATGCCTTGCGGGCATATTGTATTTTGCCTCCTGGTATTTCTTTATTTTTTTAAGGTCATCCAGGAGCAGCCGGGGCTTCTGATATGATATTTCGGTCATGGTGCTGCGGACTTTGCTGCTTTCCCTGGCTACCAGGTTTATGACATCACCGCTGGAGTCGCAGCATATGGCCTTATGGGGCTCGCATACAAGATCTTCTATCTCGCTGCTGGACCAGTGGTATCTCCTGGCCATACGGTTGTACTCATTCATGCCCTGCTGGATCACAGACCATTTTTTGCCGCTCAGGGTAAATAAAAAACAGTGGTGATAGAGCTGGTAGTCATCCTGCAATGCAGTGGAGTCTACCTTGGCTACAATCTTACTGTTATATACCAGGCTGGAGAAGTCAAGGCCCATCTTCTCGCCGGCAGCCTCTATCTCTGAGGGCGTCTTCCTGGAGGTGCCGCCTTTTCCGCCGGCTACAAACAGGCCAAAATCCTTTTCCCTGCCCTTTACCGCTTCCTTAACGGCACCGCAAACGGTTGTGGTCACTCCGCTGGAATGCCAGTCAAAGCCCAGAACGCAGCCGAAAGCCTGGAACCAGAAGGGGTCGGATAGACGGTCCAGCACTTCTTCCGGACCATATTCGGATACGATAGATGACAATATCTCCCGGGAGAGGTCCTTCATATGGTTAAAAAGCCACCTGGGGGCTTTTCCGCCGTGCAGGGGCAGGTTTACAGTACCGGTTCTCATTATCCTTTTAATAAAATATTGTGTTTAAACATTCTGTCATCTTTTCTAAATTCATCCTGTATCTCCAGTGAGGGGAACGAAAGCCACATCGCATATCTTTATTTTCTTTATCCCCTTATCGGATTTTACCACTTTTAAAAGTTCCTGGCTCCAGGTAGATGTGCCTGTGGGTATCACCATGATGCCGCCTGCCTTAAGCTGTTCCACAAGCTTATCCGGTATGTGAGGCGGTGCTGCAGTTACCAGTATACGGTCATAGGGGGAATATTTTTCCCAGCCCTTACTGCCGTCATGGCAGGAAAGCCTGATATTTTCATAACCTTTTAGGACTTCTTCATTCTTATCACACAGGTCTTTCTTTATTTCAACCGAATATACCATATTTGACAGCTCGGCCAGTATTGCAGTCTGGTATCCGGAACCTGTACCTACTTCAAGCACATCCATGCTGCAATCAAGGTCCAGCGACTCAGTCATAAGGGCTACTATATAGGGCTGTGATATGGTCTGTCCCATACCTATGGGCAGGGGGCGGTCCTCATAGGCAGAACCCCGAAGACCTTCCGGGACAAATGATTCTCTGGGGACTTTCCTCATAGCCCCAAGGACTCCTGGATGCCTTATCCCTCGGGATTCCAGCTGTCTTTTGACCATGTCTTCCCTGGCCTGCCGGTAGAGATCGAAACCATTTGTGCCTGGATCCGGGTTTTTTTTCATATAATCTTTTTTTTGTTATAATACCCTGATTTAACAGGGATATTCCAGCTGGGATAAATCCCAGCACTATATATTATATCACAAAGGATTATTGGATTTACCATGATAAGCCTTAAACTGGCAGACATATTTACCAATCTTGCCGGGGCACAAAAATCAGAGACCGGGGGAAAAGAAGCGGTGCTTTCGCTTATGAGGGCGGCCAGGACCCTGCGGGATGACCCCGGCATAATAGAGGAAATACTTAAGGGGAAAAGTCCCGGGAGCTCCAGCGGAATAGACAATTATTGTTATGGGCTGATCACTGAATACCTTGATAATGGCTCAATAGAGAAGTACCGGAGATTTTCTGCAGACTATTCCCAGGACCTGGTCAGGCTTATAAGGATGACGGGAATGGGAAGAAAAAGGGTCCTTTCCATCTATAAAGAATTTTCCATAAAGGACCTGGAAGACCTGAAAAGCGTTTTTATGGAAAGAGACGCTGCAGGTACTGCTGCTTCCTCAAAGCTGGGAAAGGATGTGCTGAATCCTTTATTTGCAGAAAGGATAAAGCGGTCCATAGAATATCTTGATTCCATAAGGAAAATGATTCCCAGGTGGCCGGCAGAGTTCTATGCGGGCATCATCATAGAGCAGTTAAAAAGATCATCCGAGGTAGAAAGGATAGAATATACTGGTTCCATAAGGCGCAAAAAAAGTTTCATAGGCGATGTAGATCTTTTGCTCCAGCCTGTTTTTAACCGGGACAGGTATGATATGGAAAGAAGCGAGGCTCTTATTAAAAAGATAGCCGCATATCCTTTTATGCGAAAGCTGGTGTCGGTAAAAAGGACAGCGGAGGATATCAGCGCTCTTTTTAGCACTATATATGAATTTGACATCGAGATCATAATCGCTGCCGGAAATACCTGGGCCTGGCAGCTCTTAAAGACTACCGGCAGCAGGGATCACCTGGCCGCTCTCCAGGAGCATTCTTTCAAAGAAGGCAGGCCTGGTTTAAACGGCTGCACTATACGGGAACTGGCATCAGAAAAAAGGATATATGATGCTCTGGGGCTGGATCATATACCTCCGGAGCTAAGACAAGGAAAAAACGAAGTGCTGCGGGCATCCCAAAAAAAGCTGCCGAGCCTGGTAAGTGTCAGCGATATTATGGGCGACCTCCATATACATTCAAACTGGAGTGACGGGCTCATGGATTATTCTCAGATGATCGATTCGGCCAGAAAAATGGGCTACCAGTATATTGCCATATCAGACCATTCCCCGAGTAATTATTACGGAAACGGCCTGGACAGGGAAAGACTTATGGAGAAGATGAGATTTATCAGCGCTCTCAGGAAAAAATACAGGGATATAAGTATCCTTATGGGTTCGGAAATAGATATCAAAAAACCTGGTGTTTTTGATTATGACCCGGATATTATCAGAAAAATGGATATAGCCATAGCATCCCTGCATTCCAGTTTCTTAAATTCTGTCCGCCAGAATACTTTAATGGCAGTAAGCGCCCTGGAAAAAGGGTTCTTTGATCTTTTAGCCCATCCCACCGGAATAGTTTTCGGCAACAGGGCTCCCATATTTATGGATATGGAAAAAGTGATAGAAGCGGCTGCAGATCACAGAAAAGCCCTGGAGATAAACAGCTATTATATGAGGCTGGACCTGGATGAGGAATATGCCTGCAAAGCTGCGGAAGCAGGAGCAAAACTGGCTATAAATACCGATTCACACCGGCCCGGCAATATGGAGATGATCCGGCTGGGGGTGGATGTAGCCAGGCGGGCGGGCCTGGAGGCCAAAGATATACTAAACACTATGTCATATGATGAACTTATGTCCTGGCGCCGGGAAAGATAAGCCGGCTAGCTGTCCCTATAATACCTGAAGACATCCTCATCACCAAAATCGGGTATAAAATAATCCTTATCCGGATCAAGTCCCTCATGGTCCTGGGACCACCCGCGCTTAAAGCCAAGTCCGGCTGCATATTCCAGCACATCCTTATACTCATCAGCGGTCACCCGGCGGGAAAGTTCAGGGAGATCATGTGCCCTGAAAGCAGGATGATACTGGGCCATTATGCTTAAATAGACATCCGGGGAAAGTTTTTTACTGATAAATTCCAGCGTGGCCTTTGTCCCGGAAATATCTCCGGGCAGTACCAGCAGCCTTATAAGCAGGCCCTTTCGGGCAATACCGTATTTATCCAGCTTCAGGGGACCTACCTGCCTGTACATCTCGGAAACGCTCTCCCGGTTGCAGCTCACATAATCATCGACCGAAGAATACTTTTTTGCCATAGAATCGCTGCTGTAACGCATGTCGGGCATATATATATCGATCAGCCCCTCAAGCATCCTCAAAATAGAAGGACGGTCATAACCGCCGGTATTGTAGACAATAGGGAGGTCCAGCCCGGAATCTGCCGCAATCTCAAGGGCCCTGGTTATCCCGGGAACCCAAACTGAAGGTGATACCAGGTTTATATTATGCACTCCGTGCTCTTTAAGCATCACCATCTTTTCTGCCAGCGCCAGGGGGCTTATGACATAGCCCTTGTGCTCCTGGCTGATCTGGTAATTCTGGCAGTAACAGCATCTCATATTACAGTAGGAGAAGAATATGGTACCTGAGCCTCCGGTACCTGAAACAGGCGGTTCTTCCCCATGATGCGGCATGGCCGCTGATATTACCATATCCTTTCCGGCACCGCAGAATCCTTTTTCACCTGAAGTCCTGTCAGCCCCGCACTTATGGGGGCACAGGGTGCAGTTTTCAAGTATATCAGTTAATCTATCAATCCTATTATTAAGTTTCATATTAATTAATTTATAACCAATATTTTAATATTTTTGTAAAAGTGTATAATGTTGTATAATAAATTTTAACAAAAACATATTTTCCAACAAACAGGAATAATATTAAAAGAAAAGTAGATTATTTTAAATAGTTTAGTGATCTGGATAAAAGATTAGGGGATCATATTAAAAGGAGGGTAGTATTGCCCCATAAGAACCATTCCCTGAAAGACAGGCATTTCCGGGAACTTATAGAAAGAACCCCCGATATAGTTTTTATTTACAGGCTCAGGCCTCAAAAGGTTTTTGAATACATCAGCCCCTCAGCAAGTAAAATATTGGGGTATACCCGGGAACTTTTTTACCGGGAGCATGATTTTTTTAAAAAGGTCATACATAAAGACGATCTCAAGATAATCAGCCAGATAGAAAGGGAAAAGACAGACTTCAGCAAGGCTATCGAGATAAGGGTCCTTAATAGGGAAGGAAGAGTTTTCTGGTATGAAGCTGCGGTATCTCCCGTATATGGCAGGACAGGCAGGCTTCTCAGGATAGAAGGCATAATGCGGG
Source organism: uncultured Actinomycetota bacterium (assembly GCA_964478985.1). Taxonomy (GTDB): domain Bacteria; phylum Actinomycetota; class Humimicrobiia; order Humimicrobiales; family Humimicrobiaceae; genus M55B120. The sequence continues at coordinate 26,127 of CAYZJW010000003.1, read as the reverse complement.
ATATATCAAAGAGAAAAAAAGCCGAAGAAAAATTAACCTATCTGTCTTTTCACGACAGTCTTACCAGGGCATATAACCGGGCATATTATATGGAAGAGGTAAAAAGGCTTGATACCGAAAGGCAGCTTCCATTAAGCATAATAATGGCTGATGTAAACGGGCTTAAGCTGGTAAATGACGCCTTCGGCCACCAGGAGGGCGATGCACTCCTCAAGAGCTGTGTAAGGGTGTTGAAGAAATGCTGCCGTGCCGATGATATAGTAGCCCGCTTTGGCGGAGATGAGTTTTCCATGCTGCTCCCCAGGACCGGTGAGAAGGATGCCAGGAAATTATTAGACAGGATAAAAGAGCATTGTGAAAAGACAGACGGCAACAGGATACCGCTTTCTATCTCCCTGGGGACAGCTACCAAGGTCTTTGTAAAGGAAGATTTTACCGGTATTATAAGAAAAGCCGAAGAGGACATGTACCGGCATAAGCTGAAGGAAAGCAAAAGCATCATCGCATCAATAATAGCATCGCTGGAAAATACCCTTTTTGAAAAGAAAATAAGGACCGAAGACCATTTCAAAATGCTCAAATGGATAGTGTTGGAAATAGGTAAGAGGTTAAGGCTTTCTGAGGACCGGCAGGATGAGCTGAGACTCCTGGCTACCATACATGATATAGGGAAAGTAGCTATTCTTGACAGTGTTCTCAATAAAAGGGAAAGTCTTTCTGAAAATGAATGGCAGGCAATAAAGAAACATCCCGAGATCGGCTACAGGATAGCAATGTCTTCAAACCAGCTTTCCAGGGTGGCTGAGTATATATTGACTGTCCATGAACACTGGGATGGAAGCGGATATCCCCAGGGGCTTGCCGGGAAAAGTATTCCCCTTATCTCCAGGATAATGGCGCTGGCAGATTCTTATGTGATAATGCGGGAGGGAAGACCATACCGGAAGTCAAAGACAAAGAAGGAAGCGATCGAAGAGATAAAGAGATGCAGCGGCACCCAGTTTGACCCCAGACTGGTCGATATCTTCCTTGAAGTGATAAAATACAAGAGATAACCAGCTGGATCTGATAATATATATTTCAATTGTTTTTGTATCAATAGATATCGGCCTATGGAAGACCGCCATAATAAATGACAGGAAACAGAAAAGATAGACTGATAACCACAATAATCCTGGTTATATTTACAGGTCTTGTATGCCTTAATTTGATATCCTACCAGGTTTTTGAAAAAAAGGCCCTGGCAAGGATGGAAAGGCACAATGCCCTGGAAGAGCTCCAGCTGGAAAAGATGGCCGCCAGGGATGCGACTGAGGAATTTATAAGGCTGAGGGAACTTACCAGGGACCAGGACATCGGGGATATAATAGATTTCGACAAAAAGTATTCAGTCATAAGGCGTAAATACCAGGCCAGTATATCAGGGATATTGGAAGAGGCCGATAAAAAAGCAGTGAATTTGGAAGATCTGAAGGAACTTGCTGACAGGAGGATAAATTCTGCAAAAAGATTCCGGGACAGCCTTGAAGACATCAGGGATATTCCCGAACCGCTGGAAATATTCCATAATATGCTTGTGGATTTTCTGGAAAATGATATTTCCGCCTGGCAGGAGACCGGTTTATATTATTCCGGTTACTATGATGGAGACATAACAGATATTAAAGAGCTTCACAGAAAAAATACGGCATTATATCAGCAGGCCATGGATCTGCAGAAGGATATATATTCCGGTTATGGCCTTGAATACCTGCTTACGGAGGAGGTCCCATAGCCGGAGCCCTTAGGCTGCCGCCTTTTACCACTATATAATCTCATACAGAAGCACGTAAAAGGCAAGAATAAAAAATAAGCAGCTGGAAAATGCACCTTTTTTTTGGTCTATCAAATGTTTGACTTATGGTATTATTTCTATTAACATATGCAATTGTCTGATAACAGGCACACATTCCGGGCCCATAGCTCAGTTGGTTAGAGCAGCGCACTCATAATGCGGAGGTCCCAGGTTCAAGTCCTGGTGGGCCCACCATTTTGAAATCAATATTACCGCCGAGAGGAATAGATCTACAACTGCTAGAAACGTGGTGGATCCACGTTTCGTAAGGACTTGAAAAGACGGACCGAAGCGAAGCGAGGGAGTCTGCGTCTCTGCAGCGAGCGCCAGCGAGACGAAAGAACAAGTCCTGGTGGGCCCACCATTTTGAAATCAAAAATACAATTCCTCTACAAAAAAATCACTAAGAATTTGACATATTTAGCATATATAAATATAATAATATCAATATATAGATATATGCAGGATATATTATTATTATGGCAAAGAAACAAGAATTTTACGATCTCCATGCAGGATTGTGCAGGGCTATCTCTAACCCCAAAAGACTGGCTATTATAGACACCTTGAGGGGTGGAAGCATGAATGTAAATGAACTTTCCGCAAAGCTTGAGTCTTCCCAGTCAAATATCTCCCAGCACCTGGGAATACTAAAGTCCAGGGGCCTGGTAAGATCAGATATAAAGGGAAACTGCACTTATTACCATATATCAGACCTGAAGGTGCTTAAGGCTTTCGACCTGGTAAGCGAGATAGTTAAAGAAAAATTCAGGGATAATAATAAGATGTTAAGTGAGTTAATCAAATAGGAGGATTTTATGAGCAGTTTTACCCGTCAACACCGAAAGTACCTGGAAGACAGATTTGAAGACAGGGTATGTTTTAACAGGACGGAAAGAAAATTATACGGACATGATATAGCTACCGTACCTTCTCTGGTCAGGCCCTTTATCGGGAATACCCTTCCCGATGCTGTAGTCCAGCCGAATTCCGAAGAAGAGCTGGGTGAATTATGTGCATGGGCTTCTAAAAACAAAATACCGCTTACACCCAGAGGAAAAGCTACCTCAGGCTATGGCGGCGTTCTTCCAGTAAGGCAGGGTATAGTAGTAGATTTTAACAGGATGGATAAAATAATAGATTTAGACACTGATGCTATGACAGTCACCATACAGCCCGGCATAATATGGGAAAGACTGGATAAAAAGCTTAAAAAACAGTCTCTTACACTCAGGCTTTATCCATCCAGCTATCCCGGATCCACTGCAGGGGGCTGGCTGGCGCATGGAGGCTCTGGCATAGGTTCATATGAGGCGGGAGAATTCAGGGAAAGCGTTATAAGTGCCAGGATAGTCCTGGCTGACGGAAGCATAAAAGAATTTGAAGGTGACGAACTGGGACTTATCGCCGATGCAGAGGGGATCACCGGCATGATAAGCCAGATGACCATAAAAGTGATGCCCCTGGAAGAGATGAAAGTTATATCGGCTGCCTTTGATTCATCATCAGACCTCCAGGAATTCTCCGCATCGCTTATAAAGGATGCAGTGCCTATATGGTCACTCCTGTTTATAAATCCCAGGATGGCCCAGTTAAAAAACCAGGCTCCCCTTATGGAGCATGGCGGACATGCAGCAGAAGAAAGGTTAATACTTCCGGAAAAATATATTGTCACCCTTACATTCAGGAAGAGCGATGAAAGAAAAGTTATGGATAAGCTTCCCGGACTGATTGCAGATTCCGGGGGCAAGCTCCTTGAAGACAGGCTGGCTGAGCATGAATGGAAAAACAGGTTTAAGCTCATGGTGGTAAAAAGGCTTGGGCCCAGCCTGGTGCCTGCTGAAGTAATAGTCCCCCTGGAAAACCTGGGCAAGGTCCTTTCTGAAATAGAGACCAAGATCGAACAGCCCCTGGTAAAGGAAGGAGTAGTAATAAAAAAAGGAAGGAACGGGAAACCGGAAGTGGTGCTTCTGGGGTTTATTCCCAGCGACCAGAGAAAATTCAGTTATAATTTCGTATTTGCCCTCACTCTTTCAATAATAAAGATAGCCCGTAAATATGGGGGAAGGCCTTATGCCACCGGTATATATTTTTCAAATATGGCAGATAGGGTCCTGGGAAGAAACCGTCTGGAAAGAATAAGGTCGCTTAAGAAAGAAGCCGACCCGCAGGGCATACTGAACCCGGGAAAGGTCATAGATAGAAATACCGTAGGCAGGCTTATGGGGATCGCCAGCCTTATGGAGCCCCTAATAAGGCCTTTTGGAAACAGGATCACCCATGAACTTGGTGAAAGGATACCGCAAAAAGAGATAAAAGGCATCCCCGGGGATGTTGCATGGTATGCCTATGCCTGTTCCCAGTGCGGTTACTGCGTACCTGAATGCGACCAGTTCTACGGCAGGGGGTGGGAAAGCCAGAGTCCCAGGGGAAGATGGTACTGGCTAAGGGAATACCTTGAAGGAAGGGAAAAATGGGACCAGTATATGGTCGATGCATTTATGGCCTGCACCACATGCGAGCTATGCAATCTCAGATGTTCGGCCAATCTACCCATAGAGCCTTCCTGGCTCAAGATGAGGGGACAGCTTATACATAAACAAAAGAAGATGACCATACCCCCATTTGAGATGATGGCGGCAGCTCTTACCAGCCAGGGAGATATCTGGGCCGGCTACCGAAAGAACCGTATAGACTGGTTTCCGGAAGACTTGACGGAAAAACATGGTCCCGGAAAGAAAGCAAAGAATGTCTATTTTGCCGGCTGTACTGCCAGTTATGTAGAGAAGGATATCGGAAAGGCGGGTGTAAGGCTGCTTGACGAGGCGGGGGTGGAGTTTACCATACTGGGAGAAAAGGAAAACTGCTGCGGCACGCCCATGCTGGTAGCCGGTAAATGGGATGTATTTGCCGATACCATCAAGAAGAACATACAGGCAGTAAAGGATGCGGGGGCAGATACGGTAATATCATCCTGTCCTGCATGCGATATGATGTGGCGCCATGTCTATCCGGAATGGGCAAGAAAACTGGGTATAGAATATGATATAAAGGCCAGGCACTACTCTGAACTGGTGGCAGAAAAGATAAGATCAAAGGAATTTGTCTTCCCCGGAAATGGGAATGGCAGGAAACCGGTTAAGGTCACCTGGCACGATTCCTGCCATATTGGCAGGGTGTCCGGGGTCTATGATGAGCCCAGGGAGCTTATTAAAGCCATACCCGGTGTAGAATTGGTGGAGATGGAAAATATCAGGGATGAGGCTCACTGCTGCGGCAGTGTCCTGACACTTATAAAAGATCCGCCGGTAGCGGCAGAGGTGGGAAAGGAAAGGCTTGATGAAGCAGTGGAAGCAGGGGCGGAAAAGGTACTTGCCCTGTGCCCCTGCTGCGAGTTCCAGTTCAGGGTGACAGCTGAAAAAAAGCACCTCCCGGTTGAGATAATAGATTTGGCTAATTTTGCCTGCCAGGCCCTGGGATATGAATTTGAAGACCCGGATCCCGAGGTCCAGAGGCAGTGGGCTGTTTTTGAAGCCATGATCGCCCTTATGAGTCCCAGAGGATTTGCGGACCTTATGGCCTCCATGTGGCCTGAGCTTATGGATGCCATGCCCTTTAAGATGGGCAGCATGATGAGGACAATGGGCAGGATACCGGGAGCCCTAAAGCTTATGAAACCCATGTTTCCCATACTTTTTCCCATACTCCTTCCCAGGATGATGCCCGGGCTAATGCCGGTGATACTGGACAGGGTGGGAAAGATGATACCCATGCCTGAATATATGAAAGAGCAGATGCCGGAACTGATGCCTGAGGTAATGGATAACCTTATGCCCCATATGATAAAGGACCTGGTGCCTCTGGTCACCCAGCCAATGATAGACTACCTTACTAGAAAAGGACAATAAGCTGATGGAGCCTGCCAGGCGGGCTCCATCAAATAACATCCCCCTGTGTCTAATAGATGCTTATAGAAGAACCAAGCCTTATTTTGTGGATATTTTATTTGACATTTATTAGGAATGTATTAATATAGAATTAGATAACTATAATATATATATAATACATAAATAAATATACAATAGGGCTGGAAGGGATGAGATATGAACCAGGAGATCAAAAGAGTAGACACCAATGAGCTCAGGATAAAGCTGTCAAAGTTTCTCAAGGAGAACCAGGGGGATACTATATATATCACCAGGTATAATGAACTGGTAGGAGAGCTCAGGATCTATACGGACGAGATAAAGATGAAGACAGAGCTAAGGATCGCCAGGAAACTTGTGGAAGCTTCCAAAGCAGAGGGAAACCAGGATTAGTATACAATTTTCTTAATTTTTAGGGTAATATATTATCCTATGGAAATTAGGGGCAGGAATACTTTTATTAAATTTGCCATACCGGTTATCCGCATAATAATCGGGATGGCATTCCTTTTATCCGGGATATTCAAGTTAATAGACCTAAAAGGCTTCCAGGGAGTCATCAGTGCTCTGGGCCTGCTGGGAGGCCCCCTTACATTCCTGGCATCAGCAGCAATACCGGTAATAGAACTGATTCTGGGTATTATGCTGGTACTGGGTGTGTATATAAGGATTGCCGCTTTACACCTGAATGTGATGGTTATCATCTTTTCCTGGGTGACATTCTATGTCTTAAGAAGCAGGCCTGATATGCTTTGCGGCTGTTTTGGCAGATTTCTTGATATGACTTTCAGTATCTATCATTTTATCGTTTTGTTTGTCATATTTATCCTGAACCTGCTAATAATCATAGAGCCTAATGATGCCTGGACACTTCAGAAGGTATTCTCAGAAAAGATAACCGCGGCCAGAAAGATGCTGATAGTTGAAATATTGACATATATCCTTATTGCTATTGGAATAATCCTTATCGGGATTGCCTTATATGTAAATTTCTGGGGACAGGCTAATGAAAAAGGACCGGTAGAGATGGAAGACATTACCCTGGAAATAGAGGGGGAAAGTGCTGAAGATGCATCCTCTGGTGCGGAAGCGGATACTTCCGGCCTTTCTTCCCTTATAATAGATATTTCAGTGGACCAGGCATATGAAGCATACCTTAATGATCCTGATCTGATCATTGTGGATGTGAGGTCAGGACCGGAATATGAATCCGGGCATATCAAAGGGGCCTTGCTTATCCCTGTGTCCCAGCTGAAAGAGAAGCTGGATGAGATCCCCCGGGATAGGCCCATACTGGTATACTGTAACGGCTCCAGCTGCAACAGGAGCGGAAATGCCGCTGCCATACTGGCGGCTAATGGCTTCAAAGAAATATATGACCTTGCCGGCGGGGGAATCGATGAATGGATAGACAAGGGATATCCCAGCCAGTGATCTCTAAAAGGAGGGTAGAGATGATAGATGAAAATAAGTGGAAAAAGAAACTGTCACCCGAAGCATATCATGTATTAAGGGAAAAGGGCACAGAAAAGCCCTTTGCCAATAAATATTGTGACTGCAGGGACGAAGGCTCATATTATTGTGCCGGCTGCGGGGAAAGATTATTCGAATCAGGCGCCAAATTCGACTCGGGTACCGGATGGCCCAGTTTTTACAGGCCGTCTACGGAAAAAAGTGTCGAGACAGAAGAAGACAGGAGCCTGGCCACAGCCAGGACCGAAGTGCACTGCGCAGGATGCGGGGGTCACCTTGGCCATGTATTTGATGATGGTCCCAGGCCTACCGGGAAAAGATACTGCATAAATTCGGCATCCCTTGATTTTAAAAAGAAAGAATAAGCCCCCATTCAGTCATACTTTTAAGATAAGCTTTTTATTTGACCGCTAATATTATAATATTTAATCTATTATAACTGTTTACAGCATATGATATGATCCTGAAAGAGCTTGTCTTAGACCTTGATAAGATATTCCACAAAGAACTGGCGTTGGAATGGGACAGGGCAGGATTGCAAATAGGCAGCGGCAGCCGCCAGGTAAGCCAGATCCTGGTGACGCTGGATGTGGACGACAGAGTCATCGACGAGGCTGTCTCTGGCGGCACCAGCATCATAATATCTCATCACCCGGCGGTATTTGAGGATCCGGGAAACATCACTGATTCCACGGTTACCGGAAGCAGGATCCTGAGACTGGCAGAAAACCGGATAGCTGCCTATGCTGCCCATACAAATTACGATATCATGGAAGGCGGCCTGAATGATCTTATTGCCCGGAAAATGGGCCTTGAGGATACAGGCGCCATAGTCTCAGGATACGGTAACTGGTATAAATTCGTAGTGTTTATACCCAATGGCAGCCAGGAAGAAGTACGGAAGGCTGTATGCAAGGCAGGAGGCGGAAAACTGGGGGACTATTCATGCTGCACTTTCAGCTCCGTGGGCACAGGGACTTTCCTTCCCGGCAAAGATGCCCGGCCTCATACCGGGAAGCCAGGCATACTTAGCCGGGTGGATGAATTAAGGATGGAATGCATGGTATCGGAGCAAGATCTGGAAGACCTGGTATATGCAGCCCTTAAGGCTCATCCTTATGAGCAGCCTGCCTATGACATCTACAGGCTGGAAAACCGAATAGATCACAGGGGACCAGGAAGGACCGGCAGGCTTAAGCATCCTGCAGTCCTGGAACAGTATATAGGTACTTTAAAAAAAGAACTTGATGCCGGTGAAATAGGATTATTTGACCGTAAGCGTGAAAATGACGGCAGCAGGATGATAGAGAAAGTTGCCCTGGTCGCGGGCAGCTGCAATTCACTTACCGGGGAGCTTGCCTCTCTTGACTGCGATATGGTAGTAACAGGAGAGATAAGCTATCACAATGCTGCAAGGTTATGGGATTCAGGAAAGATAGTAGCTTCGCTGGGACACGGGACTATAGAGAAACATGCTATAGAGGGCATCTGCGATTTGCTGGAAGACTATATTGACAAGAAACAGCTTGACATTGAGGTAAAAAAGACCAGAGCAGGATACTGGGATTGGAGGTATGACATTGGCAGCAGGTAAGTTAGATGTAGTAGACCTTGTAGAGCTACAGTTTATCGATAATGCTTTAACTGCCCGCAGTACAGAGATGGCTAAGCTTGAAGACCATGCAGAGCTAAAGACTGTGTTCCAGAAGCAGGAACAGTGCAAAGACAGGCTGGCTGCCATGGAAAAGGACCTTCATCATATCAATGTCCAGAGAAAGAAACTGGAGGATTCGCTGGGGGCTAATGAAGAAAAAATAAAGTCGAATGAAAAGAAGCTTTTTGGCGGTTCCATAACTGATCCCAGGGAGCTTTCCAACTACCAGAGTGAAATAGACTCACTCAGGAAAACCAACAGCAGGCTGGAAGATGAGATCCTGGAACTGATGGACAAACAGGAAGAACTGGAATTGGTCATTGAAGGCCTGAGAAAAGAACTTGATGAACTGGAAATGCTGGCAAAAAGGATAAGAGCTGAGTTAGAGGAGAAAAAAGAAGTCCTGAAACATAATATGGAGGGGCTAAAGCGCAGGAGGGAAGATGTAGTTTCCCGCATGCCGGAAGAGGGACTAAAAAATTATAATATAGTAAAATCAAAAAAAGGCGGCATCGCTGTGTCGGTGATAAAAGATGAATTCTGCGGAGTCTGCAATATGGAGATACCCCATACCGACATGGAAAAGATGGTCGATTCAGATACTCTCTATAAGTGCCCGCTTTGCGGCCGGCTTTCAGTGCTCTACAGACCGGAGATAGATGATATAAAAAAGGAGCTGGAATAATTTGGACCAGGACAAATATCTGAAGATATTTTTTGACGGCGGTTCCCGGGGCAATCCGGGTCCTTCCGCTATCGGCGCTGTTATATATGATGAAAAAGGAGAAAGGATGGGAGAGCTTTCCGAGTATATAGGAAAGAACACTAATAATGTGGCCGAGTATAAAGCACTGGAAAAAGTACTGGAATATGTAGAAAAGCTGGAAATAAGGAAAATAATCCTGCTTACAGACAGCGCCCTTGTCCATAACCAGGTAAAAAAGATATGGAAGATCAAGGATAAAAAGATCCTTGATATATATCTGGGGATCACCGACAAGCTTTCCCAATATGAAAAAGTAGACCTCAGGCTCATTCCCAGGGAAAAAAACAGAGAGGCGGACAAACTGGTAAACAGGGCTCTGGAGAACATGGAATTCAGATATGCAGGTGAATCAGGTATAAGCTTTGGTGAAATCGAAGATTGATGTATAATATACCGGGGCCGGCCGGGCAGTCGCGCATATGCGAGGAAAGTCCGGGCTCCTGAGGGCAGGATGCTGGGTAACTCCCAGCGGGACAGGACGAAAGACCTGTCTCAGCGCCAGTGCAGCAGAAAATATACCGCCGGACTTTGTCCGGTAAGGGTGAAATGGCGGGGTAAGAGCCCACCGGCAGGCTGGTAACAGCCTGGCCTGGTAAACCGCATCCGGAGAAAGGCCAAATAGGGAAGATATGGAGCTGCCCGCTCTTCTTCCGGGTTGGCCGCTCGAGGTAAGCAGTGATGCTTATCCCAGATGGATGACTGCCGCCGGCTGTGCATTGAGTGCAGACGGTACAGAACCCGGCTTACAGGCTGGCCCCGTATGTTCTATTGCTGCTGTTCTAATTTTTCTATCTCATCCATTGCTTTCGATCTTTTTGATTCAAGATCTTCTATTTTTTCACGGCACTGGATCTTTACACTTTCATCAGCAGTCTCTTTTATGTCACATGTCAATTTATATATCTGGTCATCCCAGTCGTCAATCTGGCCTTTAAACTGGCTGATCAAAAAATCCTTCTTAGGCATAACAAACCTCCATAAATTATTATCAATATATAAAGATTATATATTATTAGCAGAGATTTCCCAAAAATATAATTATCTCAATTTTGGTTTGAAAAGATCCTGCAGGCTGGCTTCCTTCCAGAACTGGAAATTCTTTCCCAGCGGCAGCTGCCGGTTTATCTGTCGGGGCAGCATGATCACAAGAAGCAGAAGTGAGGCAAAAACAAAAACGGCTGCATCAGTATAAAACCATAAAAAAAGACAGGTCATAACTATTCCCAGGATAACAGACCATATCATATTCCTGGTAAAAAGGATACCCATGAGCAGGCTGAATCCTCCTACCGGGAAGGCATACCAGCTGCCTGCTGTCATAAAACCTCCCCAGGCTGCTATCCCCTTTCCGCCGTTCCAGCTGAGGAATGGGGAATAATTGTGGCCGGCAACGGCGGCACACCCGGCAAGTACGGCGATCAGCTGATTGTGGTTCGTCCCCATAATAGCGGTACTGCTTTCATATGCCAGGCCAAGTACGATATAATATGAAAAATAGCCTTTTGCCATATCAAGCAGGATACCGACAAGTCCCCAGACCTTTGATACATTAAACATCAGGTTCCAGCCTCCCGGGTTTTTATCTCCGATCTGCCTGAGGTTTTTCCTGCCGGTAAGCTTTGCCAGGATAAAGCAGAAAGGTATGGAGCCAAGCAAAAAACCGCCCATAATATATAGCAAGTCTTTAGTTATTTCTAAAGTGTCCATAAAAATATATTTATACCGGGAATGCCAGATTTACCCAATATAATACAATATTTGTGCAGAAATATTAAAGTAAATTATTTAAGTTTTGATTTTAAAAGAAAAAAAGATTAGTCTGGGAATATAAAATAATGAGATAGGAGACTATAAAAATGAGCAAGGAAACTAAAAAATTCTTGAATAATGCACTGGAGCTCAATAACGGGCTTTTGCACCTGGCGCCCTCATGGGTCCCCAGGTCCTTCTGTATCCCGGGAAGAAGGCTGAGACTGCATCCTGATGATCTGTTTGCCCTGGGCGCCCATAGAGGGGGAATAGATGAAAGATGGTTTGCTTCTACGATCCGGGCCGATAATGGTCCCGGCACACCTGAAGACGAAGGTCTCTCATATGCAGTAGCAGGCAAAGAAAAAATGCTTTTAAAGACCCTGATAGAGGAAGAAGGCACCGATATACTGGGCCATAGCATAATGTCAAAATGGGGAGGCTGGAAGATATTTGCCAAGTTTTTTGACAATATGGAGCCCCTGCCTCATCATGTCCATGTGGACCATGATTATGCCCGGCAGATAGGGGCTGAAGGCAAGCCAGAGGCATATTATTTCCCTGCCCAGTATAATTTCCAGCCAGATTCATTTCCTTATACCTTTTTCGGACTGGAACCCGGCACCAGCAAAGATGACCTTAAAAAATGCCTGGCCGCATTCGACAGGGGCGACAATAAGATACTGGATCTCAGCAGGGCATACAGGCTGGAGCTGGGGACCGGCTGGCTGATCCCTCCCGGCATCCTGCATGCGCCCGGGTCCCTGTGCACTTTCGAGCCCCAGTGGGCTTCAGATGTCTATATGATGTTTGAATCCCTGCCCTCGGGAAAACCTATAGACAGATCCCTTCTTTCCAAAGATATTGCCGACGAGAGAAAGGATGACCTGGATCATATAATCGGAAGCCTTAACTGGGAGCTCAATACCGTATCAGATTTTAAGGCCAGGTTTTTCCTTCCCCCCTTAAATATAGATAACCCCTTTCCCAATAAATATCAGGAAAAATGGGTGGTATATGGGAGGATCGACGGAGATGAAGCATTCTCTGCCAAGGAGCTTACTGTATATTCAGGGGCAAAAGCAACCATAACCGATACCGGACCTTACGGCATGCTGATAATACAGGGACACGGGGAACTAAATGATATCCAGGCAGAATCGCCTACCATGATAAGGTTTGGAGATCTTACCAGAGATGAATTCTTTGTGCCTTATGATACGGCTGTAAAGGGAGTGACTATACATAACACCGGTTATGAACCCCTGGTAATGCTGAAATACTTTGGGCCTGACAGTAATCCGGATATGCCGGACAGGGAATAATCAGGGAAGTATTTAAACAAATAATAATATATCATGAAAAATCCCTGTATTTACTAAAATTATTATACTGTTACAATTAAAGAGCATATATCTTCAGGATTTTATTAGGAGGGTCAAAATGACTAATAAAAAAGAAGAACTCTTAACTCCTATAAAAATAGGCAACCTTACAGCCCCCAACCGCATAGCCCTGAATGCCATGGAATGCAATGATGCCGATGATGAAGGGAATCCGACAAAAAGGACTTATGAAAGGTATGCCAGATACTTTGAGGGTGGAGCAGGACTGATAGACCTGGAAGCAATAACTGTTACCAGGGAAAGCCGGGGCAGGCTAAACCAGCTCAGCGTGATGCCTGAAAATGAAAAAGCTCTTAAGAAATTTACAGAAGAGATGAAAAAGATAAATGACAGAGCTGTCTTTATCTGGCAATTGACACATTCCGGCGAAATAAGCCATCCGGATTTTTCCAAGAGGGTCACGGTTAAGCCGCATGCGGATTTTGGCGGTGAACTGCTCAGTGAAAAAGACATAGAAATGATCCTGGACCAATTTGTGCTGGGAGCTAAAATTGCTCATGAATGCGGTGCGGATGGTGTAGATATTAAGATCTGCCACGGATATCTGGGCACCCAGCTGCTCAGGCCGTATAATGACAGAAAGTGGAAATACGGCGGATCTTTTGAGAACCGCACCAGGTTTGTCTTTGAAGGTTATGAAAGGGTGAAAAAGGAGATCGATGATCCCGGATTTATTATTGGCTCAAAGATATCTTTCTGGGAAGGCTTTCCCGGCGGATTTGGATCGGCAGGACCTGATACGGCAGTCATGGATAATACCGAACCGATTGCTCTTGTAAAAGGACTTGAAGAAAGAGGAGCAGATTACATAATTGTCTCAGCTGGATGCCCCTCTATCACCCTTGCACTTTCGCAGCCTGACAGAAGGATACCAGACCAGGTATACCTGCATCATACCTTTCAGAAAACTGTAAGCGATAATGTCTCCCCGGAAACTGTTGTAATCGGCTCGGCATATTCTATTTTCAGGGATGGCGATAATAATCTGCAGCCAAAGGTTCCCAGAGAAAAGAAATCACTTACTTACTGGGGAAATAAGAATATTAATGATGGCGTATGTGATATGATAGCTATAGGAAGGCAGACGCTTGCTGATCCATACTTACCCAATAAACTGCTTTCCGGCCAGCAAGAGGACATTGACTGGTGTATTGCCTGCGACAACTGCATAGAACTTCTCATAAGGCAAAAGGCAGTGGGCTGCGTTGTCCACAACAGGGAAGCAGCACAGAGATTGAAGGAAGTCAGAGAAAAGGAAGGCAGGCTTAAATTCAAGCTCACATAGTAGACTGCAATACTTTCTATTGCTAAAATAATACTATTAATATTTTATGATAGGAGGGTCATAAGATGAGAGCAGTAACACTATTTACCGGCCAGTTTGCTGACATACCATTTGACGAGATGTGCGCTTCTGCGCAAAAGATGGGTTATGAGGGTCTTGAGCTTGCTACCTGGGGCAAGCATATAAATGCCCAAAAAGCTGCCCGGGACAAGTCCTATGCCAGGGAAATAAAAGACATTCTTAAAAAGCACGGGCTTGGCAGCTGGGCTATATCAGCCCACCTTTCCGGTCAGCTGGTAGGGGATGTCTACGACAGCCGCCATAACGGCTTTGCCCCTTCTGCTGTAGCCGGAGACGAAGAGGCAATGAGGAAATGGGCAGTCCAGGAGGTAAAGGATACCATAACGGCAGCCAAGAACCTGGACATCAGTATAATCACCGGATTTCTGGGCTCCCCTATATGGAACTATTGGTATTCGTTCCCCCCGGCATCAGAAGAGATGATAGAGGAGGGTTTTGCCTCCATTGTTAAAAGATGGACGCCTCTTTTTGATGAGATGGACAAAATGGATATCAAATTTGCATTTGAGGTGCACCCCACGGAGATCGCCTTTGACTACTATACCTTTGAAAGGCTGCTAAATGCTTTTGAAGGCAGAGAGACACTGGGCATAAACTTTGATCCCAGCCACCTTTTGTGGCAGGGATTAAAACCCCACCTTATGATAAGAGCTCTTCCTGACAGGGTATATCACGTGCATATAAAGGATGCCTCGGTGACACTTGACGGCCTTAACGGAATACTGGGTTCCCACATAGAGTTCGGTGATACCAGGAGGGGCTGGAACTTCCGTTCACCGGGAAGGGGCCAGGTTGATTTCGGAGCAGTAATAAGGGAGCTAAACCAGATAGGTTATGAGGGCCCCCTGTCTGTGGAATGGGAGGACTCGGGGATGGACAGGATGAGGGGGGCATCTGAAGCATGTGACTTTGTAAAGCATATAAATATAAATCCTGCCTCCGGCGCTTTTGATGATGCTCTTAAGAATGAATGACAGGGAAGTCTTTTTTAGAAATAAAGGGAGGAGATTTAAGATGGTCGGAATAGTAAAAGATGTCAATGAAAATCCAGAAAAGATCAGGTATGGCATGGTGGGCGGAGGACCGGAAGCATTTTTCGGAGATATCCACAGGAAAGCAGCTGCACTGGATGGAGAGATAGAGCTGGTCGCAGGCGCTTTTTCTTCTACCCCGGAAAAATCAGAGGCCCAGGGCCGGGAACTGATGCTGGACCCTTCCAGGGTATACGGATCATATGAGGAGATGGCAGAGAAAGAAGGGGCTCTTCCGGAGGAAGAGAGGATCGATTTTGCCTCTATAGTCACACCCAATCACGTGCATCATCCTGCAGCCAGGGCCATGATGGAGGCCGGGATAAATATAATATGCGACAAGCCCATGACCAGGACCATGGATGAGGCAGAAGAACTGTGCCGGATAGCAAAAGAAAATGACAGGGTATTTGCTGTTACGTATACCTACACCGGATATCCCATGGTAAAGCAGGCTAAGAAGATGATAGCTGACAGAGTCCTGGGAGATATACGCAAAGTGGTAGTAGAGTATCCCCAGGGCTGGCTGACAAAGACCATTGAGAAAGATGGCGCCAAGCAGGCAGTCTGGAGGACAGATCCCGCCCAGGCAGGGATATCTTCCTGCATGGGAGACCTGGGGACCCATGTGGAGAATATGTCCAGCTATATAACCGGACTGGAGATAACCGGGGTAATGGCTGATCTCACCATCTTCGGCAAAGACAGGGTGCTTGATGATGACGGCAATGTACTTGTCCACTTTGAGAACGGGGCCAGGGGTATATTCTTTGCCTCCCAGATATCTGTGGGGGATGAGAACAATTTAAGGTTCAGGGTATATGGCACTGAAGCCTCCATGGAATGGCACCAGGAAAACCCCAATTACCTTTACCTGAGGTACGAAGACCAGCCCGAGAAGGTATACAAGCATGGAAATGATTACCTGGAAGAAGTCACAAGGCATAACTCCCGTCTTCCATTCGGCCATCCGGAAGCATTTATAGAGGCTCTGGCAAATATCTATTTAAATGCAGCCAGGACTATGAAGGCAAAGAAAAATGGATCAGAACCATCAGAATTCGATCTTGATTTTCCCACAGTACAGGATGGAGCCAGGGGTATAAACTTTGTGGAAAAAGTAGTTGAGAGCAGCAGGGAGAAGAAGTGGGTTGATGCAACTTATAAACCACTCTGCTAACAGGTTTAAGGCAGATTATCAGGTGATAGACAGCAGCACAGAGGATAGCGGGTATTTTAAAAACTATTATTTTGTATTATACTATTGTTTAGCAGGGGAATTCCGGTCAGGGCAAGATTACAGCAGGGAGCTCCCGGTGCAGGAACAGAAGCTTTGTAAACATACTGGAGGGTCATGTTTGCAGCTGTGAAAATATTCTTCAAAACCTACTTCAGTTTATTCAGTAGAATCTGGTTTAATCCATCCAGCAAAAACAGGCCATCTATTAGGTGTTTTCCTAAAATATTATTTTTATCCCCGGATAGATCTAGCCATTTTTAGACTTTAAAAAGGAGGGCCAAATGGAAAAAGCGCTGATTGTAAAGGGGGTGGTCCTATAGAAAGAAAATCATCATTACTGCCGGTTTATGCAAACACCAGGCGTAGGCCGGATGATCGCAGGTGATCTCAATCACATTTTGTAATCTCAAAGGAGGGGAAAATGAGAAAAGCACTCATATGGCTTCTGGCAGCAATGCTTATGGTATCTCTTACCATATATGGTGCGGGATGCAAGGCGGAGGAAGCTGCGGAAGAAGAAATAGCAGAAGAAGAGATGGAAGAGGAGGCTGAAGAAGAAGAGGCAGCAGAAGAAGAGGCAGAAGAAATGGCTATGGCTGATTCCATCACTATCCACTGGGCCCAGTGGGCCCCGGCTGATAACCTGGAAGCACTTTCTGCCGGGTTTACTGCCGAGACCGGTATAGAGGTTATAGTTGAGCAGACACCCTGGGAGACATTTGTCCAGAAGTATAATGTAGAGATGATAGCAGGCAGTGATGCCTGGGATATCATAGTAGCTGACAGCCAGGATGTGGGCAATATGGCCATAAACGGCCATTTTGTAGAGCTTACCGATTTTGTTCAGGAAAAAGGCATACTGGATTCTTTCCTGCCCTCTGCCATGTACTACTATTCCGAATATCCCAAGGGATATGAAAGATATTGGGGAGTACCGGTAGAAGGCGATGCCCTGGGCTGGGCATACAGGATGGACCTTTTCCAGGATCCTGACAATATGGCAGCCTTTGAGGCAGAATACGGCTATGCCCTTGGCGTTCCCGAATCATGGGATATGCTAAAGGATATAGCAGAGTTCTTCCAAGATCCTGATAATGAGTTCTATGGTGTTGCCGTATACGGCGATAATGGATATGATTCGCTGGCTATGATAGCAGAACAGACTATCAGGGTTTATGGCGGCGACCTGGGAAATTTTGAGACTTTTGAGGTTGACGGCTACCTGAACAGTGAAGGAGCTGTGGCCGGAATAGAATACTACAGGGAGCTTTACAGGTTTGTGCCTCCCGGGTTTGGAGATGCATTCTATGTTGCCACCAATGATGCCTTTATAAGCGGCATAGTGCCCATGTCCACCAATTTCTTTGCTTTTCTGCCGGCTCTGGCAAATCCTGAGACCAATCCCTTTGCTGGTGATACAGGATACTTTACCTGTCCTCCCCAGGAGGGTGTTGACGGCGTGGTGAGGCAGAGTGCAGCCCTGGGCGGCCAGGCAGGATCTGTTGTGAGCTATATCTCGGAGGAGAAAAAGAATGCAGCATTTGCCTGGCTGGAATGGTTTGCCAGGGAAGAGACCCAGGCTGAATGGGCGCAATTGCCCGGTTCATTCACCTGCCATGAAGCAGTGCTGAATTCCGATGAATTCCTGAATGCAGCTCCATATAATCCAAATATGAAGGAATCGTTTGAACTTTTCCAGGACTGGTGGGCTGTACCCCAGTATGACGAGATGCTGAGGACATTCAGTGAAGTTGTGGGTGCATATGTCATATCGGGCACAGGGACTGCAGAAGATGCCCTTCAGGAAGTAACAGACATATGGACCGAGATATTTGAAGAAGACGGCTACTATGATCCTGATTTTGATCCTAATGATTTCTAATTAGAAGTCGGTTATAGGCTTCCCCCGTATCAGGCGGGGGAAGCTGTTTAAAGCCAGACAGGCAGGAAGGAAATTAGTCAGATGAAAAAGAAATCTGGGAGCAGGAAAACCGTCAATATGGCATACCGCAGCATGAAAGACACAACACTGCTCAGGATATTCGTGCTTCCGGTCATAATCCTTTTAATAATTATGAATGTATTTCCGCTTTTTTGGTCCCTTGTTTTAAGCTTTTCCGATTATTCAGCCAAAAGGGCCACCGAATGGGGAGAAAACCCGGAGATGATAGGTGCTGTGAATTATTCCGAGATGCTCAGGGATCCCAAGATGTGGAACAGGTTTATAACTACCGCAAAATTTGTGCTTTTATCCGTCGGACTGCAGATGATACTGGGTTTCGGAATGGCACTTCTCCTGCACCAGGTCAAATTTTTTGGAAAAGGGTTCCTTACTACTCTACTGATCTTGCCCATGACCATGTCCCCGGTAATAGTGGGGATAATGTGGAAACTTTTCTATAATGCCAATTACGGCATGTTCAATATGCTGCTGGGCCTGGGGAAGATCGACTGGACAACCGATCCCACTTTCAATCTTTATGGAGTAGTCATAGCTGATGTCTGGATGTGGACCCCCTTCGTTATGCTCCTGTCCATAGCCGGCCTGTCAGCGGTACCCCGGTACCTTTATGAAGCGGCAGAGATAGACAGGGCTTCATGGTGGTATAAATTCACCAGGATAACCATGCCCATGGTCTATCCTCTACTTCTAGTAGCGCTTATATTCAGGACCATGGAAGCTTTTAAGATTTTTGATATTGCAATGGGTATAACCGGTAGGGGCACGACAGCCCCTCAGCTCCTTTCGATGTACCTGTACAATGTTGGATTTGTGACCTGGAAGACAAGTTACGGTTCTGCCCTGGGTTATATAATGCTCATAATGATCATTGCCATTACCAGCATATTCATAAAATACCTTAATAGGGCAAGGCAATAGTTAATGATGTATCTACTTTGAGAGAGGACGGCATATGGGAGAAGTTGTAAAAAAGAAAAAAAATATCCGCCGCTATTTGATAATACTCCTGATAATAGTCATCACTTTTGTATATATGGTGCCGCTGCTTTATGTAATAACCACTTCTTTTAAATCCTGGTCTGATGTCCAGAAGGTGCCGCCTACGTTTACCTTTAAGCCTTCTATTGCGGCATATATAAGGATATTTACTTCAAGGGTAGTATATTCAGAAGGAAACCAGCCCACAGAAGAAGATATAGAAAACATGAAATGGTATGAGAGGATAGTCTATGAGGAGACCGGAGAAAGGATCGTAAGGATAGGAGACCTTCCCAGGAGATATCTGAATAGTACTATAATTGCCGTTGCCAGCACCATCCTTACCATTATCCTTGGCACTATTGCCGCTTATGGATTCTCACGGTTCAAGATAAGGGGAAAAGATGATCTCCTGTTCTTTATATTAAGCACCAGGATGCTTCCGCCGGTAGTGGTCATCATCCCTGTATTCCTGATGTTCAGGTTTTTTAATATGACAGATTCACATTTGACCCTTATCCTTCTTTATACAGCATTCAATGTCTCATTTGCGGTATGGGTGCTCAAAGGGTTTATAGATGAGATACCAATAGAATATGAAGAAGCGGCAATGGTGGACGGCTATACCAGGTTCCAGGCTTTCAGGAAGATAGTGCTTCCCCAGGCCACCACCGGTATTGCTGCCACAGCTGTATTTGTGTTCATATTTGCCTGGAATGAGTATGCTTTTGCCCTGGTGCTTTCCAGGAGGGTATCACAGACGGTACCGGCATGGCTGCCGTACCAGATGGGAGTACTGGGGTATGACTGGGCAGCTGCTGCTGCCGGTACTCTGCTTTTCCTTATCCCGGCCATGATATTTACCGTACTCTTGAGAAACCACCTGGTAAGGGGGATAACATTTGGAGCAATCCGTAAGTAGGGAGTTCATATGTATTCATTCATAGCAGCTTTAGGATTCTATATTATCATAGGACTGGTCTTCTGGAGGCTGAAACTCTTAAAAAGAAAGTACCTGGAACCGCTTTTTATGTGGATAATGCTCCTGGGGATAGCTTTCCTGTGCCAGCCCTGGTTTATGGTGTTTTATACTTATGGTTATGCAGTGCTGCTTACAGGTACTGCAGCCTATATATTTTCCATACATCTAAAATAACAGGAGGGTAATAGATGAAATTCGGACTGGATACTATGATATTTACCGGCAGTTTTACTGATGAATATACTGACCGTTTTGGAAAGATAAGGGAGCTGGGTTTTGACGGGGTAGAGATAGCCCTGGCCAATAAAGGAGATTTTGATTACGGCAGGACTCTGGAGGAATTAAAGAAAAACGGTCTGGAATGTTCCGGCATATGCGGCATGATGGGCCTGGACCGGGATATAAGGGGGCCTGATATGCAGGCAGTTAAAAATGGTATTGCCTATATAAAAGACGGTATCGATGCGGCAAAAGCCCTGGAATGCAATATATTGGCCGGACCCCTTTACTCGGCAGTGGGAAGAACCGGTATGGAGACCCCGGAAGATAAAAGAAAACAGTGGAGGACGGCGGTAGAAAGCCTCAGGGAAGTTTGCGGCTATGCCGAGGAAAAAGGTGTATTCCTGGCGCTGGAGCCTCTTAACCGTTTCGAGACAGATTTTATAAATATCACAGATGATGCGATCAAACTTATATGTGATGCGGGCAGCAAGAACCTTAAACTCCACCTTGATACATTTCATATGAATATCGAGGAAAAAAGTTCAGCGGATGCCATAAGAAAGGCGGGAGACCTGCTGGTCAGCTTCCATGCCAATGAGAACGACAGGGGAGCCCCGGGCACCGGCCAGGTAAGATGGCAGGAGATAGCCAAAGCCCTGCATGATATAGATTATGACGGATACCTGGTAATAGAGACATTCACTCCTGATAATGAGATCATAGCCAGGGCAGCATCGATCTGGAGGTCTACCGAGGAAAATGAATGGGTGCTTCTGGAAAAAGGACTCAAATTTTTGAAGAAGCTGTTTAAAGCATAAGGGAAATGGAGTTTTTTTAATGGCAGAAATAATACTAAAAGAGATCACCAAAAGGTTTGATAAGACTATTGCTGTAAATGACCTCAATATGAAGATCCAGGAAAAGGAATTCCTGGTTCTTCTGGGCCCGTCGGGCTGCGGAAAGACCACCACCCTCAGGTGTATATCGGGACTTGAGATCCCTGATGAGGGCAGGATATATATTGATGGTGAAGATGTGACTACAAAGAGGGCTTCCCAGCGTGACATAGCCTTTGTCTTCCAGCTCTATGCCCTGTACCCCCATATGAATGTCTATGATAATATTGCTTTCCCGCTTTTGACCCAGAGGGTACCCAGAAAAAGGATAAAAGAGGAAGTGGATAGGGCGGTAAAGATACTGCGCATAGGACATATACTTAAAAAGAAGCCCCGGGAGCTGTCTGGAGGAGACCAGCAGAGGGTAGCCCTGGGAAGGGCCCTGGTCAGAAGGCCCAAGGCATTCCTCCTGGATGAACCCATAGGCACCCTTGATGCAAAATTCAGGGAAGAGATGAGAGTCGAACTTAAAAAGCTGCATGTGGATGTGGGTGCTACAACGGTATATGTGACCCACGACCAGGTCGAAGCCATGTCCATGGGTGACAGGATAGCCATAATGGATGTGGGGGTGCTTCAGCAGATGGGTACACCAACAGAGGTATACAGGTACCCCAATAACCTTTTTGTTGCTAATTTTATCGGCAGTCCGGGGATGAATTTTATGAAATGCAAAACCTATAAAAAAGACGGCAGGGTATTCCTTAATATCCTGTCTGTCGACCAATCGGTGGAAGTAAATGAAAGACTGCAGAGATTAATGACCTCAAAAGGATTCCTGGACAAAGAGGTGATCCTGGGAGTCAGACCCGAGGATGTTATATTATCCCTTACCGAAAAAGCAGATTATGTGACTACAAAAGTCTACGTTATCGAGGCAACAGGTTCCTATAATATAATCGACGTAGTGCTGGACAGCTCAGAAAAAATAAGGGTAAGGACACTATCAACGGTATCACCGGATATAAATGACAAGGTATACCTTAATTTTGACATGGACAGGGTATCGGTATTCGATCCCGGGACTGAAGAATCCATTAAAAACTGATCAGTTTGTGACCACAGTTAGGAGAAATGATTTATGGCAGATGTAAAGCTAGCTTCGATAACCAGGGCTTTTGGTGAGATCACTGCTGTTGATGATATGAACCTGGAAGTCAGTGACGGGGAATTTTTTGTCCTGCTGGGACCCACCGGAGCCGGTAAGACTACCACCCTGAGGATTATCGCGGGACTGGAAAAACAGGATAGAGGGGATGTTTTTCTTGATAAAGAAAATGTGAACGACATGGGGCCTGCACTAAGGGATGTGGCATTCGTATTCCAGTACTATACCCTTTATCCTACATTTACCGTAAGGCAGAACCTTGAATTTCCCCTGAAATCCAGGATGAGAAATTTTGACCAGGATGAAATAGATAAAAGGATAGACCGGGTGGCCAGGGTACTTAATATAGGGGAACTTCTGGAACGGTCCACACTTAATTTGAGCGGAGGAGAGATGCAGAGGGTGGCGATCGGAAGGGCTATTGTCAGGACCCCCCGGGTGTTCCTAATGGACGAGCCCCTGTCCAATCTTGATGCCAAGCTCAGGGAAGAGATGAGGGTAGAACTGGCCAGGATACACCTTGAGCTTGAGGAGACTTTCATATATGTGACTCATGACCAGATTGAAGCCATGACCATGGCTGACAGGATAGGTGTCTTGAACGAAGGCAGGATACTGCAGACAGGAAAACCGGAAGATATCTATGAAAGGCCCCAGAACATCTTTGTGGCCAGGTTTGTAGGAAGTCCCGGCATAAATACTTTTGAAGCAGCTGTGGACAAAGATAAGCTTGTCATAGGAGAAGACGATATTATATGCTGTCTGAGCCAAAAACAGTGCTCCCGGCTGGATAAGCTTGATAAAAAGAAAGTCCTTTTTGGCATAAGGCCCGAGGATGTTGAAGTGACCAGGGAGAAAAAGGATGAAAATTCCATAAAGAGTAAAGTCTATTTCAGCCAGAGCATGGGTGCTGAAGACGTACTCAACCTGAGTATCTCAAAGGATATCCTGCTGCGGGCTGTCTCTCCGCCCAAGACCCTTATAAAGACGGAGGAGAATGTATACGCAAATATAAATATGGACAGAGCCCATATATTTGACGCTGACACTGAAGAACGTATAAACTGCTGAAATCCAGGAGGTCCAAACTTTAAATTGGTCTGTTATATATATCTTTTGTTTATTCTATTATACAGGGAGGAAAAATGAGCAAGAAGACTTCTATTGGCGGATGGGCCTATATATGGGGCGGCTATTCAGAGGATCCCATTCCCCTAAAAGATGTGCTTGAGAGACTTAAAGAACTGGATTTTGACGGCATAGAGATGGCAGCTTTTCCGCCCCATATAGAACCCAGGACAGCGGATAAGGCAAAAGAAGTAAAAAAGCAGCTTGACTACTTTGGGCTGGAAGTCTCAGGACTGGCAGCGCCTTTTCCGTCACCGGCGGCATCACCTGACAGCCAGTACCTTGATGCAGTAAAGGACAACCTTGAGATATGCAAAGCCCTGGACTGCCCCAAACTCAGGGTAGACAGTGTCGATCCGCCCACGGAAGTCCCCGGAGGAATGGATTATGGGGATTTCTTCCATAAAGTAGCCGGTGTATGGAATAAGGCGGCAGATCTTTGTGACAAGTACTCTGTCAAACTCATCTGGGAATTCGAACCCGGTTTTATACTGAACAAACCCTCGGAAGTGGTAAGGATGGTCTATAAAGTCGATCATCCCAATTTTTCTATACTTTTTGATTCATGTCATGCCCATATGTGCGGCGTGCTTGGTTCCAGGCAGATGGGTAAAAAGGAAGTACTTCCAGGGGGAGTGGTACAGTTTGCCCATATGCTTACAGGCAAGATCGGCCATATTCACCTTATAGATTCCGATGAGACCCTTCACGATGACGACACTTCCACCCATGCTCCCCTGGGCACAGGCATACTTGATTTTTCAAAGATAATGCCGGCAATAAAAGAAGCCGGATATGATGATCAATGGTGGCCAATCGATCTCTGCTTCTGGCCGGAGGCCCTGGATGTGACGGAGTCTAATAAGAAATATCTTGATGACCTGATAAAGAAATACGGGGATTAACAATTTATAAGCTACAGGGGGGATGAAAGTGAAAGGCAAGATGAAAGCCCAGGTATTTTACGAAAGCCAGAAGATGCAGCTGGAAGAAATAGATATTCCTGAAGTAACAGACATAGATGTACTGGTAAAAGTAAAGAATGTAGGGATCTGCGGTTCAGACATATCATATTATTATGGACTCAGCCCCGTTGGTACCGAGACAGGCAAGGGACCGGTCGTACTGGGTCATGAGTTTACCGGGGAAGTAGTGGAAGTGGGAAGTGTCCCTGATAAGCTGGGCCTTTTTTCCAAAGGCGACAGGGTGGTAGTAAACCCGGTCCAGGAGTGTAACTCCTGCTATCTGTGCGCAGAGGGAAAGACCAATCTTTGCGCCAATCTTAATGTACCGGGGGTCACATGCGATGGAGGATTTGCCGAATACTCAGTATCCAGATATACGGGGCTGTTCAGGCTTCCCGACGATGTGAGTTATGCGGCAGGGGCCTTTACGGAACCCCTGGCCTGCGTGGTATACGGGATGAAGAAACTGGAAATAGAGCCAGGAAATTTTGTGGCTGTCTTCGGACCCGGTCCTATGGGCCAGATGATGGTGCAGATGGCAAAATCCACCGGAGCCGGCAAAGTAGCCCTAATAGGTACCAGGGATTTCAGGCTGGAAATGGGAAAGAAGGCAGGGGCGGACTATATCTTCAATACAAGTGACAGTAAATCGCCATATTATACCGGCGACCTCAAACAGTCCATATCGGATCTTACCGGCGGAAGGCTGGCTGAGAGGGCCATAGTGCCCACCAGCTCCAATGAGGCCTTTGAGCTGGCAGTGGAGATAACAGGCAATGCAGCTATAACTGTCCACTTCGGGCTGCCCAATGAAGATGATGTATTCAGGATCCCGGCCCTGAGTTTTCATACCATGGATAAGGAAATAAGGTCATCATGGCTGGCACCGCTGGCCTGGCCTACAGCTATCAGGGCCATAAAGGAAGGGCTGGTGGATGTTGAAAGCATGGTCACCCACACCTATCCCCTGGAGGAGACGGAAAAGGCAATAGTGGACCTTAAGAACAGGGTGGATGATCCTATGAAGGTCCAGATAGTAGTGGAATGATAAAAATTTGCAGGGGAGGAAAGCGGTATGAAAATAGGGGTTTTTTCCGCACTTTACGGCGACAGGTCCTGGGAAGAAGCCTGTAAGGCAATAAGTGAGTATGGAGTAGAAGCGGTGGAAGCAGGCAGCGGCGGTGTTATTGGCAAATACCATGTCCACCCGCAGGAATTTTTAAAAGACAGGGCAAAGAGGAAAAGATTTATACATACAGCAAAAAAATATGGGCTAGAGATAAGCGCACTTTCAGCCCATGGCAATCCTCTTCATCCTGATAAGGGATTCAGTAAAGCGCACAGTGATGACCTTAAGGCTACAACAGAGCTTGCATCTCTTATGGGCATAGATGTGGTCAATTGCTTTGGGGGGTGCCCCGGCGCCGGAGAAGATGCAAA
>CAYZJW010000002.1:41286-43383 GCA_964478985.1 uncultured Actinomycetota bacterium | reverse complement strand
CCTCTTACCGGGTTTATCCTGCCGTCCAGTGACAGCTCCCCGATAAAACAGCTGCAACTGAACCTGCTGCTTTCGATCTGTCCGCTGGCTGCCATTATGGAAAGGGCTATGGGCAGGTCATACAGTGATCCTTCTTTTCTTATATCGGCAGGCGAAAGGTTTATGATGACCTTCCTTACCGGAAACTCAAAACCGCTGTTTATGACTGCAGAACGCACCCTCTGCCTGGACTCGCTTACCGCCTGGCCGGGAAGGCCCACTATATGAAGTCCGGGAAGACCTCTGGAGATATGCACCTCTATGGTCACCTTTATGGCCTCTATGCCGGTAAGAGCAAAGCTGTCCAGTTTAAAAAACATGCATAAATTATATATGCAATTATGTATTTATGCAATTACATTATTAATTTTATGCCTTGGAGCTAAGTCATCTTATCGCCATCCGGGTCTAATACCCTGATGTGGGCAGGGAAAAGACCCCTGCCGTAAATTCAGCCAGAAGGGGAAACAGGAAAAATGCGGCAAATACCGATATGACTGCCAATACCCCCATTATCAGCCCGGCAATACTTTTTGAGATTATCCTTTGTTCCCCGGAAATCTCCGGGTCCATGGAAAGATCAGCTATTGCCAGTGTTATGGCAGCCAGCGCCAGGGCCATGGCAGGGATACATGTCTTTACAAAAAGCATGACCAGGGGCAAGGGCCGCCCGATATCAGGATATGCTGTAATAGCCAGCATAAGGCTGGAAAAAATACCGGCAGCGGCAAATACCATAGACAGTATGCCTGCAAGCCATGACACCAGAGAGATATTGCTGATCCTGGACCTGTTTATCCTCCGGGATACCCTTTTCAAAAAACCCAGTATTGCCGGCCCAAAATGTTCCCTCCGGAATTCGGGGCCCATTACTTTCTCTATCAGGTCCTGTCTCATCTTCTCATCTATTATATGCTCCAAACCGTAACCCAGTTCAAAACGGAACTTGCCGTCCCTGTTTGATATAAGAAGCAGGATACCGTTATTGACTTTTTTCTTTCCCACACCGAATCTGTTAAAAAGTTTATTTGCGGCTTCATCAATAGATATGCCTTCCAGGCTGTCCAGGGTGATGACCGCCGCCTCCGCTGAGGTCCTGGCCTCAATATCCACTATCACATCATGGATCTTCTTTTCATAGCCGGGTTCTATGATGCCGGCAAAATCACTTACATTCTGCCGGATGTCTATAAGGTCAATATTTGACTTGCCCATACCAGACTCCATTATTTAATAAAAAATGTAAATGCCATCATTATATATCAATTATTTTCAGCATTATATGGCGGATTAATG
Organism: uncultured Actinomycetota bacterium; assembly: GCA_964478985.1. Lineage (GTDB taxonomy): Bacteria > Actinomycetota > Humimicrobiia > Humimicrobiales > Humimicrobiaceae > M55B120. The sequence goes on along the minus strand of CAYZJW010000002.1, from coordinate 42,048 downwards.
TTTTTTTAACAAATACTTAACTTTTTATTAATAAAATATCATGCCATATTGCTATAATCCTTTACTAACACTGGATCTAAGCTCCAATCAGCGTTATCTCCGCATAATGCTTCCCCTTTTACCGGGGAAGCATTCCCTCCATCAATGCTAGAAAGCATCCACTATATGCTCCAGGCGGCTGAATTTACTGTAACTGGCCGCAAGCCCTTCCATTCCTGCCGCCTGCCGAAGGCACCTTTCCAGTTTCTTCCTGTCTATTATTATGGAGATTATGTCAAACCTTACAGGCCTTTGACCCCATAATCCTTTTTCTGCAAGAAAGAGCATGGCAGCCTTTCTGATCCTGTCTGCTTTATCAGCATCAATGCTTTCTTCTGGATTGCCGTAGCCATATCCGGTCCTGGTCTTTACCTCGGCAAATATAATCCATTTGCTGTCCAGGGCTGCTATATCGATCTCTCCCCACCGGCTGCTTCTGTTCCTGCAGACTATCCTGAAGCCCTTTTCCATCAGGTATCTTGCTGCTGATTCCTCTCCCAGGGCTCCCATATGCCTTTTATTATCCATATCCATAGATGATCACCGGACCACTCCCTTAAAGGAAGTACGGTGTATGATGGTGGGTCCATATTTTTTAAGCGACACAAGATGTTTTTTAGTGCCGTAGCCCATATTGCTTTCAAATCCGTAGCCGGGATAGGTGCAGGAAAATCTTTTCATCAGCCTGTCCCTGGTGACCTTTGCCAGTATGGAAGCGGCAGC
>CAYZJW010000002.1:26695-41186 GCA_964478985.1 uncultured Actinomycetota bacterium | reverse complement strand
CGGTCCAGTATGACGGCAGCCGCTATCATGGGGCCTGCCAGTGAGCCGCGGCCTACCTCATCGACTCCGGCAATATTATCATAACCCATGCTGTAAAGTTCTTCTTCACAGCACCTGAGCGCCATTAACCTTTTGATCTCGGAAAATCTCATGCTTAAATGACCTGTTTCCTGCTACCACCTGGACGGCGGCCAGTATACGGCCAGGAACTCGCCGAAAACATTTTCCTCCGGCACCATACCGAAATACCTGCTGTCAAAACTGTTATTGCGGTTATCCCCCATGACGAATATCTCATCGGGGCCCAGGGTCAGTTCCTGGTCAAGGTATGACAGCTGCTGGCCGGTTTTAAGGTAATCCTCGCCTATCTTCTCATCATTTACATAGACCTCTCCCTGGGAGGTGAGGACGATCCTGTCGCCTTCTATGGCAATAGCTCTTTTTACCAGTTCCTTATTATCTTCAGTAGTGGAATGAAAAGCGATTATATCTCCTCTTTCCACCTGTCCAAACCTGTATGCAAGCTTATTGATTATCACCTTGTCTCCCACCATGAGGGTGGGCTCCATGGATGGAGTGGGCACTATAAACGGCTCGAATATGAATAATCTTATAAGGACGGCTGCAATGACAGCGCTTATGACAGCGATAACATATCCCAGTATTTCACGTGCTGCCCTTCTGGTCTTGCTGTAGCCGTTTTTGTCAGTATGAGGCATTAAAGGTTTTATTATTTCTTTACCTTTATCTTTGCTTTCTTTCCAACCCTGTCCCTGAGATAGTAGAGTCTTGATCTCCTGACAATACCCTGGTTTATTCTTTCTATGGATTGGATGACCGGTGAATGGATAAGGAAAGTCCTTTCCACTCCGATATTATTAAATGATATCTTCCTTATGGTAAATGTCTTGTTTATGCCTGATCCCTGGACTTTGAGGACTATGCCTTCCAGAGTCTGTATCCGGTCCTTGTTTTCCTCGCTTATTTTTATCTTAACACTCAGTTTATCTCCGGTATTGAATTCGGGGATATCTGCCTTGATATATTTACTTTCCACTTTGTCCAATTTGTTCATTTAAGTCTCCACATAGGTCTTTACTGATAAAACTTATAAAATATAATGAATTTAGTTATTTTTGTCAAATAGATCCGGCCTCTGCCTCCTGGTTATTTCTTCTGCTTTCTGTTTCCTCCATTTTTCAATATCCCCGTGATTTCCGCCAGTCAGGATCTCCGGCACCTCCAGCCCCCGGTATACAGGCGGCCTGGTATACTGGGGCCAGTCCAGTAGGCCTTTTTCAAATGACTCGCACTGGATAGATTCCTGTTTTCCCACTACTCCGGGGACCAGCCTGGCAATCCCGTCAATCAGCACCATTGCCGGTATCTCGCCTCCGGTAAGTACATAATCCCCTATTGAGACCTCCATATCTACAGAAAGCTCTATGAGCCTCTGGTCCACGCCTTCGTATCTGCCGCAGATTATTATCAGGTTTTTAAAAGCAAGGAAATCTTTTAAGACCTGCTGCTTCAGGACTTTGCCTCCGGGTGAAAGAAGTATGACCTTCTGCAGATTTTTCTGCCTGATGGAATTTTTTCTCTTTATATGCCTTATAGCCCTGTCCAGGGGTCCCGCCATAAGTATCATCCCCGGACCTCCCCCATAAGGCCTGTCGTCGATTTTCCGGTAGCGGCCGGAAGAAAAATCCCTTAAGTCATAAATGTTTAATTCACAGCTGCCTGAAGCAAAGGCTTCACGGATAACCCCGAACTGCGCAATTGTTTTAAACATGTCAGGGAAAATAGTTATTATGTCGATTATCATGCTACAAATACTCTGGCATCTTTTTAAGGATGATCTTTTTACCGGTTATTTCTATGCTGCAAATATACTCATCGACCAGGGGAATATATATTATGCTGCCTCCTCCGGAGGGCCTTACAGCCAGGTTATCATTTGCCGGCAGCACTTCGACCTTCTCTACCAGGCCCACCGCGCTTCCGTTTTCCATGTATACCATGCAGCCTTCAAGGTCTTCTATCCAGTATTCCCCGTCTTCCAGGACCGGGGCCTGTTCCTTTTTCCTGAAAAGCTGGCTCCCCCTGAGGTCCAGGGCTTCTTCTATGGAGGATATCCCCTCAAACCTCATGACTGCGGTCTCACGGCCCCTGGACTTCTTGATGTATACATTCTCTATCAAAATATCACGGGTACAATCCTGGTCCAGATAAAGCAAACAGCCATTTACAATAGAATCGGGATAGTCAGTGAGCAGCATGACATTTACTTCTCCCTTTATACCATGCGGCTTTCCGACTATCCCTACTAATCTTGCATCTACAGTTTTCTGCGACATTATTTATTTTTCAAAGATAATAAACTGTCAGTCTATTATCTTTACTATAGAAGATTTGCCTCTCTTAGCAGACGCGGCTCTCATAACAACCCTTAAAGCATTTGCGGTACGGCCTTTCTTACCAATGACTTTACCCAGGTCATCTTCTGCTACTTTCAGTTTAAAGATCACTGTTTTTTCGTCTTCTTCCTCTTCTTCGATCTCAACATCGTCTGGATTATCTACCAGTTCCTTGACCATGTACTCCAGTAATTCTTTCACTTCCATACCTCCAGTCAAATTGTTATTCTACACTTTCAGGTCTACTATTTTAAATAACTTCTTCACTGTATTTGAGGGCGTTGCCCCCTTCTTGATCCATTCAGCAGCCTTCTCTTTGTCAATAACAACTTTTGAGGGGTCTGTCTTGGGATCATAGATGCCGATTCTTTCGATAAACTTACCGTCCCTGGGCGACCTGCTGTCAGCAACTACGACACGGTAATAGGGCTGTTTTTTTAACCCGGTCCTTGTCAATCTTATCTTTACGCTCAATCCAAAAAACCTCCACTGTAAGATTTTGCCTTATGAAAATAATATTATATAGCTTTATTGACATCTTGCAAAACATTTTTTATACTCCCGGGAACCCCCTGAGAGACAGTCCCATCCTGCCTTTGAGTGATGAGAAGTTTTTCATCATCTGTTTTGTCCTGGAAAACTGCTTGAGCAGCCGGTTGACCTCGCTTACAGAGCTTCCGCTTCCCCTGGCTATCCTCTTTTTACGGCTGCCGTTTATTATATGCGGATCCCTTCTCTCCCTTACGGTCATGGAATTTATTATGGCCTCCATCCTGTCAAGGTGGGACTGGTCAAGATCCATCTTCTTAAATGCCTTATTTGCTCCCGGTACAGGAAGCATGGACATCACTTTATCCAGGGAGCCCATTTTCTTAAGGCTTTTCAGCTGGTCGATAAAATCTTCAAAATCAAGCTCCTGCCTTTCGATCCGCCTTGACAACTCCTCGGCCTTTTTATTGTCGATCACTTTTTCCGCTTTTTCTATAAGAGTGAGCACGTCGCCCTTACCCAGTATCCTGGAAGCTATCCGGTCAGGGTAGAAGATATCAAAATCCTCTACTTTTTCCCCGTTGGAGACAAATCTTACTGGCTTTTTTACCACCTGGTATACTGAAAGGGCTGCCCCTCCCCTGGTATCGCTGTCCAGCTTGGTAAGTATTATACCGTCGCATTCTACGGCGGAATTAAAGGAGGATGCAATATTTACCGCTTCCTGTCCGGTCATGGCATCAAGCACCAAAAACACCTGGTGGGGTTTTACTGCCCTCTTTATATCTCTTATCTCATCCATCATGACTTCATCGATGTGGAGCCTTCCTGCGGTATCGATTATTATGACATCGCTTCTTTCGCGGGTAAACTTTTCCACACCTTTCCTGCATATGTCTACCGGGTCTTTATTATTGTCCGAAAAGACCTCTATTTCTATGTTTTTTGCCATATCCTCCAGCTGGAGTACAGCTGCCGGCCTGTATATGTCAGCCGCGATCAGGGATACCTTTTTCTGGCTGGCCGATCTCAGATAATTGGCTAGTTTTATGACAGCCGAAGTCTTGCCTGTTCCCTGAAGCCCTACCATCATTATTATAGTGGGTCCCCTGGGGGCAAAGCTGATATTCCCGCCGGAGGATCCCAGCATCCTGATCATCTCTTCATTTACGATCTTGATGACCTGCTGGGCCGGTGTGAGGCTCTCCATGACTTCACTGCCCAGGGCCTTTTCCTTGAGATTGGCCAGGAATTGTTTTACAACTTTAAAGTTGACATCGGCTTCCAGCAGCGCCAGTTTTATCTCCCTTAATGCCTTATCCAGGTCGCCGGGGCTCAGTTTCCCCTTATTCCTTATCCTGTAAAAAAGGTCTTCGAATTTTGAAGTAAGCTGTTCAAACATATGTCTCCGTTTCCGGCTGGAATAGTAACCGTATTATATTCCTCATAATACCATATTTTCCGTAAATGACTCCGGGTCGAAATACTCTATATCATCGATCTTCTCCCCTTTTGTTATGATCTTTACCGGTATATCCAGGTCATTCTTTATGGTAATAACTATCCCGCCCCTGGAAGTACCGTCAGTCTTGGTAAGTATTATCCCGGTAATGTCCATGGATGCTGAGAATATCTGGGCCTGGCTGCGGGCATTCTGCCCGGTAGTGGCATCTATGGCCAGAAGGACCTCATCAGGAAACCTGCCCAGCTTCTTGTTTACCACTTTATTTATCTTTTTCAGCTCCTGCATCAGATTATATGATGTCTGCATCCTCCCGGCAGTGTCGATTATCACAATATCGGCATTCCTGGCAATTGCACTGGCAAGGGTGTCATAGACTACAGCCCCCGGATCTGCATTCCTCTGGTGATTTATCATATCTATGCCCAGCATTCCGGCAAAATGCCCCAGCTGTTCCACAGCAGCCGAGCGGTAGGTGTCGGCAGCAGCCAGCATCACTTTGCTGCCCTGCTTTTTAAACATATTGGCCAGTTTGGCAATGGCCGAAGTCTTGCCCACACCGTTTACCCCCACCACCATATAAACCGCCGGCGGTTGCGGCGGGACTGAAAGACCATTGCTGATGCCGGTATCCAGTATATCCATTATCTCCTGCTTCAGGATTTTCCTGATATCCTCCAAACCGGTTATATTTTCCTTATAGGCCCTATCCCTGAGGCTGTCTATTACCCTGCCGGCAGTATTTATGCTTACATCTCCGGCTACCAGCTCCTCTTCCATCCGGTCCCAGAGCTCATCCCCGGTCTTCTTGAACCGGTTCCAGATCGAATTGAGGTTTTTAAATATTTTTTTCATTTTTTAGCCTGCGGCAGTCTTGTTGCCATTATCGATCTTCTCTGACACAACTTTGGATATCCCGTCAGACTGCATGGTAACGCCATATATGGTGTCTGCTATTTCCATGGTCTTTTTCTGGTGGGTTATTATTATGATCTGCTGTTTTTCGGCAAAATGCTTTACCAGGTTCTGGAATTTATCGATATTAGCATCATCAAGGGCAGCATCAGCCTCATCGAATATATAGAATGGCGAGAGGTTTATTGAAAACACTGAAAATAGAAAAGCAAGTGATACCAGGGATTTCTCGCCCCCGCTTAATAGCGTGAGGGAGACCAGCTTGTTATTTCCTATATCTACCTTAAGGTCCACACCCAGCTCTTCTTCGGATTCTCCATCATTTCTGTATTTTTCCAGTATCAGCTCTCCCTCTCCCATGGGGAAAAGCGCTTTGAAGTATTTCTGGAAATTATGGTTTATTTTCTCAAATCTATCCAAAAATATAGTGCTGATCTTTTGGTTTATCTCCTTTATAAGTGTTTCCAGCTCCTGCCTGCTGTCTGAAAGGTCCTTCCTCTGGATATCAAGGAAATCATATCTTTTCTTTATTTTGGCAAATTCAATGGCAGCATTAGGGTTTACACTGCCATAGCTGCGCACTCTGTCCTTAAGCTTTTTTACCGCCTTTTCTGCCGCCGCCGCATCTTCGGCAGGTTTAAAATTCCTGGAGGCATATTCGACAGACATATTATAGTCATCCACTATTGAAGATGTTATGTCCTTTACCCTGTCCCTGACCTGTTCACGCCTGAGATCTGTCTTGTAAAGCTCATTATCCAGGCTATTTGCCTCTACCCTCAGCCTGTTTATTTCGCTGTTAAGCTTTTCTATATCTGCCTGGCTTCCCGATATCAGGCGCTTCTGCCGGTCAAATTCGGGGTAAAGCCTCCTCTGTATCTTCTCTGATGCCAGCTTCAGCCCGTGGAGTATGCCTATTATCTTTTCACTGCGCTCAAGGTTTAGGCTGCATAGTCTCTTTAACTGCTCCATCTTTTCTGACCTGGCCTGGTTTCTCCTTTTTTCTTCCTCAAATTTTTCCAATATCTCCCGGGAAGCCTTTTCTGCTTTTACCGATCCCCTGGCCTCATTTCCTTCCCTCAGCTCCTCCAGTATGTCTTTTATCTCCTGTGCCAGTATATTTGCTTCATCCTCCAGCTGCCTTAGACCGCTGTTTCCGGTGAGTGCCTTTTTTATCCTGCCCGCAAAATCCCTGAACTGCACTTCTAATACAGTGAACCTTTTTATGATCTTTCCCATAAAGGAAAGATCCAGTACCTCTTTTTGTCTCTCGCGGGCCATTTCCGCTGCAGTCTCATAAGGCGCTTTTGTGTTTTTGAATTCCAGTTCAAACATATTATAAAGAGTGGAAAACACATTCTTCTTGCTGCTTATCAGGGTGATGCTGTTTTGCAGGCGGTTAAGTCCGCCGTCAAAGGCTTCCACCTTTGTCCTCCACCGTTCATATTCGGCCTGCCGGGAACCGATATTGCCTATAAGGTCCCCCTTTTGTTTCTCTGTCTCCAGTATCCTGTCGCCTGTATCCTTTATCAGCCCCCTGATCTTATCATGCTCCTGTTCCAGCTTGTCCCAGGAGCCGCTCAGTGCTGCCATCCTGGACAAAAACAGCGAGACTTCCTGCTTCTTCAGCTCATTGGCAGCCTCCGCATATTCCCTGGCCCTTTTTGCTTCTATCTCCAGGGGATCCATGGTGCGCTTTATCTCATCCATAAGGTCATCCAGCCTGGCAATATCTTCTTTTACCCTGGAAAGCCGGGAAATGGACTTCTTCCTCCTGATCTTATGCTTGGAAATACCCAGGACTTCGTCTATAACCAGTTTCCTGTCTACAGGCTTAAGCATGGTGATCTCGTTTACCTGGCCCTGGTTGATTATCACATGCAGGCCCCTGCCTATGCCGGCATCAGCCACCAGTTCCTGGATATCCATGAGCCTGCAGGGAGAGGAATTGATAAAATAATCACTTCCCCCTGCCGAATATACCCTCCTGGTTATCTTGACATCCCGGAATTCGACATCCAGCATTTTATCAGAATTGTCAAACAGCAGAGATACTTCAGCAATGCCCATTTCCTGTTTTTTGCTTCGGAATATGACATCACCCATGGAATTTCCCCTGAGTGATTTGGGGCTCTGCTCTCCCAGCACCCAGGAGATACCGTCAGCCACATTACTCTTCCCGCTGCCGTTTGGCCCCACTACCACGCTTATGCCCGGCTCCAGGTCAAGACTGCTCCTGGAGCCGAAAGATTTGAATCCCCTGAGAGTTATATTTTTCAGATACAATTTTTAAAATCCTAAAGTATTATAGGTCCAGATCGTATAATGATATCAATGCATTCCTGGCAGCTTCCTGCTCCGACTCCTTCTTGCTGCTGCCCTTCCCCCTGCCGATCTTCTTGCCTTCAAGAATGGCAACCGAATGAAAGGTCTTGTCGTGGTCAGGCCCCTCTGATTTCAGCAGCCTGTATTTTACCAGCTGATTATAGTCAGCCTGTACTGTTTCCTGAAGATATGTCTTGTAATCAGAGATCTGGGGAGTGTTTATCATGCTGTCTATCCTGTCTTCATATCTCTTTATGATCCAGGAAGTCACAAATCTTATCCCCCTGTCCAGGTATACCGCACCGATGAAGGCCTCCATGGTATCAGCAAGGATCGATTCCTTTTCCCTGCCCCTGCAGGATTCTTCATTCTCGCTTAAAAGGACCTGCTGGTCTATCTTTATCCTCAAAGCTATCTTGGATAAAGTCTTTTTGCTGACAAGTATCGACCGCAGCTTGGCAAGCTTTCCCTCGGCATAATGGCTGAAATTGTTGAAAAGGTATGAAGTTATTATAAATGAAAGTACGCTGTCTCCCAGAAACTCCAGCTGTTCATTGCCTCTCGACTGGACATTTATCTGGCGGGCAAAAGACCTGTGCGTAAGGGCCTGTATATATACTTTTAGGTCCTGGGGCTCGATTTCAAGTCCGCCCAGCCAGTCCCTTACCCTGCTTCTTAAGACTCCTTCATTATCCATCTAATATTTTCCGCCGCCTGATCAAGCCGGTTTGCAAAAGTAAATTTAAAAATAATACCGGATAATGCTTTATCCGGTCTGAGATCACGTATTACTTTTTTGAATCTATATAGTTAAGGACGTCCTTGACTGTGACCATCTTTTCAGCTTCTTCATCACTGATCTCAATAGAAAACTTATCCTCAAAAGCCATAATAAGCTCTACCAGGTCCAGGGAATCTGCACCAAGGTCTTCAACAAATTTACTTTCAGGTTTTACATTGTCATCTTCCACGCCCAGGACATCTACCAGTATTTCTTTCAATTTGTCAAAATTTTCCATACATCACTCCTTTAGCTTTTGGTTTTTCTTTATTATAGTTAATAAAAATATAATTTCATTATTTTTGACTATTTTTTTATATAAAAGTTTTAATCACATGCCGCCGCCGGCAGATATCTCTTTTCTTATTTTTTCCACCAGGTCTGTCTCCAGGCTCTCGCCGGCAACCCTGATGGCATTTTTTACGGCCCTGGCCCTGGAGCTGCCGTGAGAGATTATGACAGGTGCATTCAGCCCCAGCAGCTGGGCTCCGCCATAAGTCTCGTAATCAAATCTATTCTTCATGGCCTTTAACGGTCCTTTCAGGCTCAAAGCAGCCAGTTTCGAAATAAGGGATGAGGTCAACGCCTGTTTGACCTGGCCGAAAAACATGGCCGCAAGCCCTTCTATGGCCTTAAGCAGGACATTGCCGGTAAACCCGTCGGTCACCACTACATCGGCAGCCCCTTCGAATATCTCCCTGCCCTCGATATTGCCTGTAAAATCTACCGCCCCTGAATGCTTTAACATATTATGAGCCTGTACTGCCAGCTCACTTCCTTTTTTTTCCTCTTGTCCTATATTCAGAAGCGCTACCCTGGGGTTTTTCACTTTCAGTATATCCCTGGAAAACACTTTTCCCATAACGGCAAACTGGACCAGGTTATGGGGCTTGCAGTCAGCATTGGCGCCGGCATCCACCAGTACGAAACTGGAGCCGGGAAGAGGTATAACCGCTGCAATTGCCGGCCTGGCAACCCCTTTAATCCTTTTTATATTAAGAAGGGAACATGCCATGGCGGCTCCGGTATTGCCTGCCGAAAGAAATGCCCCCCCTTTTCCCTCCGCCACCAGGACCGGGCCCATATAGACAGATGAGTCTTTTTTTTCCCTCAGCACCCGGGAGGGTGATTCACCCATCCCCACAATGCTCTTGCTGTCCTCTATGGCAAAGGGTGATATGTCAAGATTGTTTTGCCTGGAAAAGGATTCTATCTGCCTGCGGTTCCCCACCAGGATGATATCCAGGCCAAATTCCCTGTGGGCTTCTATGCTTCCCCTGATAACTTCGCCGGGAGCAAAGTCTCCACCCATGGCATCTATAACGATGGGGGCAGGGCTCATATCTTTATTCACATTCACTCCAGGACAGGGTGTTTATTTTTTTGCCATTTCCAGGATTTTCCCGGTATCGATATATTCACGGACAACTTCCACTATCTTGTCGATCTTCTTTACTTCATGGAACCTGACATGTCCGATTATCTCCCCTGCTTTTTCAACAGCAGTAAGGGTGTCATAATTTACCAGCACCATGGGAACACCAAGCTCTTCAGCCCTTCCCAGTACTACCGTGGATGGCTGGAAATTACCTGTCAGTATCAGGCATCTGGTCTGTGTCTCCAGGGCAGCCAGCTGTACGTCTGCCCTGTCTCCGCCGGTGATAACTGCCTTGTTTGCTTTCCTCCTGAAAAACTTAAGCGCCTGTTCCTGGCCCATGGCTCCCACCATAAAGGTCTCCACCAGTTCGTCAGCCTTATCCCTGGCACAGATTATCTGGCCTCCCAAAAGCTCCGCCATCTCGCTGACACTGACTGACGAGAGTATCTTGTCTGATACCACATAGCCGAATAACTCTATTCCATGTTTTTTCAGATAAGGTATTACCAGCTCTTCCAGATATTCCATCTGTGACCTGGGTACCCAGTTTATTATGATACCGCCGAAACTGTCCCCTAGAACATCCCTGGAAAAAAGTACCTCATCTACCATCTCGGCATCATATTTGAATACCATTACTGTCCTGGCTCCCAGCTTCTGGCATATCCTGAGCGCCGATATTCCAAGGTAATAACCGTCTTCCAGGCTTTTGGCGCCTTCCAGCACTACGATATCCTTGCCCTTCTGTATCTTATCATATGATTTTCCAATTTTTTCTATGAAATCCCGGGAGAACTTATCGTCTTTCAGGCCTTCCCTGCTGTACTGCTGTGTAAGGACGACCGGGCAGATATCTTCAAGCCTGTCCTGTGATCCAAGGATACTGGAGACATACTGTGCATCCTCATCAGTAGTCACGCCCCCGACTTTGGTAGGCAGGGTCCCCACAGGCTTCATATATCCAACTTTCAGCCCGCTTTCGGCAAAGATCTTCCCTGTTCCCACGCACATGGAGCTCTTTCCTGAAAACGGCTGGTTTGAAATAAAGTATAACGGGACCATTCTTAACCTCCTATCCTTATTCTTGCATCTCCTGCAATGGAGCCTTCTCCCTGGCTTTTTACAAATAATGGATTTATATCCATTTCCAGTATCTCTGGAAAATCGGTCACCAGCTGCGACACCCTTAAGATAACATCTACTATACTACCGATATCCGAAGCCTTTTCACCCCTGGTTCCCTTAAGCAGGCTGATAGTCCTTATCTCTGATATCATCTCCCTGGCCATCCTTTCGCTTATAGGCGCTATCCTGAAAGACACATCCTTAAGTACTTCCACATATATGCCTCCCAGACCGAACATGACCATGGGGCCGAACTGGGGATCCTCGCTTATGCCGATTATGGTCTCCTTCTTGTCCATGACCATCTCCTGAACCAGTATGCCCGAGATATTAGCCTGGGGCATATACCTCTTTACGCTGAACAGGATATCGTCATAACTGTCTTCCAGCTCCTTTTCATTCTCTATACCTACTTTTATACCACCGACATCGGTTTTATGCAAAATATTTGGCGACACTATTTTGAGCACCAGAGGATATCCGATGTCTTTTGCTATTTTTTTGGCTTCATCGATGTCCCTGGCCAGTCTGGCCCTGGGAAGGGGTATTCCATAGGCTTCCAGGATCTTCCTGGCTTCCAGTTCCCCCAATTCCAGCCTTCCTTCGCTCCTGCAGCAGTCAAATACTTCTTTTACCTTTTCCTCGTCTACGTCAAACTCCTTTATGGCATGGGGCTTTTCATTCTTCCATTCAAACTGCTGGACCATCACCTTAAGCGTCTTTACTGCAGATTCGGGTATATCAAAATTCGGTATATTCTTTTTAGTAAGGTAGCTTATCCCCTTTTTTACCTCGGCGCCTCCCATGAAGCTGGTGAGTACCGGTACTTTTCTCTGGGATCTTTCCATAACCTTCACTATGGAGCTGGCTGTTTCCACATCCTGGGTCATGGCCTGGGGAGTAAGAAGTATTATAACGGCATCCACATTCCTGTCAGCCGCTACTATTTCCAGCGTCTTTTCATACCTGTCTGCCAGGGCATCACCCAGGACATCCACAGGATTATATATGTTTGCAGCTTCCGGCAGGAAGCTTTTCAGGCTGTTGATGGTAGCGTTGGTAAAGGATGCCAGTCTTATGCCATTATTCTCACAGGCATCAGTTGCCATGATGCCGGGGCCTCCTGCATTAGTTATTATTGCCACATTCCTGCCTGCTGGAAGAGGCTGGTATGAAAAAGCCCTGCCGTAATCAAACAGTTCCATTATGGAATCTGCCCTTATTATGCCTGCCTGCTTGAAAGCTGCATCATAAGCTTTGTTGGAGCCGGCCAGTGTTCCCGTATGGGAAGAAACTGCCCTGGCGCCGGCATCGGTATTACCTGACTTTATTATGATGATGGGTTTCTTCTTCGATACCTTGGAAGATATCCTTATGAAATCCCTGCCGTCAGTCACGCCTTCTACATAAGCTGTTATGACGTCGGTATTGGGATCCTGGCTCCAGGACTGGAAAAGGTCGTTTTCTGATATATCTGCTTTATTGCCCAGTGACACCACCTTGGAAAAACCTATTTTGGAAGTCCTGGCCCAGTCAAGGACAGCTGTAAGCAGAGCGCCCGACTGCGAGATGAAGCTTATCCTGCCCTTTGAAGGAGTGTGGGCGGAAAAAGATGCATTTATGGGGCAATGGGCGTCTATTATGCCCAGGCAGTTCGGTCCCAGCATCCTTATGCCGTAATCCCTTGCCTTCTCTATAAGCCTTTTTTCCCTCTTGGCTCCTTTTACCCCGGTCTCCTTGAACCCTGCCGAGATTATAATGGCAAACTTTATTCCTTTCTGGGAGCATTCTTCCAGCACTTTGGATATATACTGCGCCGGTATGACTATCACCGCCAGCTGGATATCCTGGGGCACGTCCAGTATGGACCGGTAGCATTTATGCCCGTTTACCTCATCAGACTTGGGATTTATGGGAAATACCTTCCCCTTGAAACCGGAATCGATAATATTATCAAAGATGATGCGCCCTACTTTTCCCTTTTCCCTGGCAGCTCCTACAACTGCCACTGAATCAGGACAGAAAAATTGTTTAAAACTCAATGCTGTACCCCCGGATTGGATCAAATAATCAATTTATTTGCTGGCTGCCTTTTCTTCTGGTTTTTCCCGGGCATCCTTTTTGGTCTTACCATCTTCCTTTTTTGACAATACATCAGTATTTTTATAGTAGCCGCACTCGCTGCATACATGATGCGCGATTTTTTTGCTGTGGCATCGGGGACATTCTACAATATTCAATAGTTTTACAGCGTCATGGGTACGCCTTTTATTCCTGTTGGTCCTCGAGGTCTTTCTCTTTGGAACAGCCACTTCGCCCTTCCTTCCTGTATTTTGTTACAAACCTGTTATAAATAGAAGCCTGTCTAAAAACTGGATCTGGACTTTCTGGACAAAGAATCGGTAAGATGCCAGGCAAAGTGACGCTGGCAATACAGCGCATTGTCTGCTAGCTTTAACGAAGCAGATTGCTGGTTTATTGTCCAACCCTCCGGGCAGTCGTTATTTTTATCCATATCTTTGTTTTTTGTCATCACCCATATTTTATATCGCTTCTTACTCGAGCCCCGGTCTGAATAAAAATTCCAGACTGCAAGCCTGAGACCAGTTTTTAGACAGGCTTCTAGCCAAAAACTCAAACAATATAACACAAAAAAAACAATAATAAAACTGGAAATTTTTGCATCTTTGCCTGGAAACCGGTACCTTATTTCCCGGATGACAGGGAGCTCCTGAACTGTTCCCTGCCCTTCTCTATGGAGTTCAGCAGTTTATGCAGCACCGCTTCCAGGTTTGCCAGCTTTTCGTCGGCATAATCCTCAGCTTCCAGCCTTATGGTCCTGGCCCTGGCCTCTATGGCAGACATCATCTCTTCCGATTTCCTGGAGGCTCTTTTCATTATCTCCGTCTCGTCTACGAGCACGTCAGCCTTTTCCTGGGCATTCTTTATGATCTTTTCCGACTGTTTTTTAGCCTCCTCGATCATGTTTTCCCTTTCCCTGACGATCCACCTGGACTGCTTGAATTCCTCAGGCATCACATTCCTGAGCTCTTCTATAAGGTCGTAAATCTCATCGCCATTGACTACTACATTGGCGGAAAACGGTATCCTTTTGCTTCCATCCAGAAGTTCTTCTACGCGGTCTATGATCTCTAATGCATTCATCCCCTGCCTCTTTCCAAGTGTATTATTATCAATATTTATTCAAATATGCCTGTCCTGAAGCTATCTTCCACCTCTTTCTCTATTTCTGCCGGCACCAGGCCGGTAATGCATCCCCCGAAGCGCGCCACTTCCTTCACGGCACTGGAACTCAGGTAGGCATAGCTGGGGTTTGACACCATAAACATGGTCTCTATCTCGGGCTTTAGCTTTTTGTTTATCTGGGCCATCTGAAACTCATATTCAAAATCGGATATAGCCCTTAAACCTTTTACTATGACCTCGGCATCTATTCCTGCAACCAGGTCTGCCAGGAGCCCCTCGAACGGTATTATCTGGATATTGGCCAGGTCAGCCAGAGATCTTTTGGCAAAGTCCATCCTTTTCTCCAGGCTGTAAAGCGGTTTTTTCCTGGTATTTTTGGAAATGGCCACATA
>CAYZJW010000002.1:25417-26595 GCA_964478985.1 uncultured Actinomycetota bacterium | reverse complement strand
CTATTGCAAAACCTTAAATATTCCAGCACATCGCTCTGGATTATATCAAAAGACCCCGCGCCTGGTCTCCCGGGCACCAGGTTCTCAGTATTATACTTTAGAAGATCGATGGACTGCTCATCCTTATCCACAAAACAGACCCGGCCTGCACCCCGGCTAAGAGCTTCCAGGCCCAGTGAGCCTGTACCTGAAAAAAGGTCCAGCACCCTTAAGCCCTCCATGCCTGGCCCCAGGACATTAAATATACTTTCCCTGACCCTGTCAAGAGTAGGCCTTATGGAAAGGCCGGAAGGCGTCTTCAGCTTCCGCCCCTTGAATTTTCCCGAGATTATCCTGATCGGCTGTCTCCGTCTGATCTATTCAATTGAAAATATGAAGGGGTAAAGCGGCTGGCCGCCCTTATGTATCTCTATGTCGATCTTCGGGAAAAGCTGTGACAGCTTATCCCTTAGCTGCTTTACCGTATTGCCATTTATATCTTTACCAGTATAAAAAGTTATCACTTCTTCATGTCCCTCCAGCATATCCCTTATAAGGTCAATAGCGGCATCTATTATATTGGCTGACACCACCCTGACATCACCATTGCACAGGCCTATATAGGCCCCTTTTTTTATCTTTCCCACATGAAGTTTTGCATCCCTTACCGCCTGGGTTATCTCCCCGCTTTTTGACATGGCTATGGATTGTTCCATATTGGAGATATTCTCCTCCATGCCTGCATCAGGATTATATGAAAGAACTGCCGAAATACCTTCGGTTATAGTACGGGTAGGTATGACTGTGACTTTTTTCTTCTTGAGAAGTTTCTTTGCCTGGCCTGCAGTAAGGATTATATTCTTATTATTGGGGAATATTATTATCTCGCCGGCATCTGTGCTGTTGACTGCCTTGACAATGTCATAAGTCGAGGGATTCATGCTCTGTCCTCCGCTTATTATTGCATCGACCCCCAGGCTTCTGTAGATCTCTGTCAATCCGTCTCCGTTGGCAACCACTATCAGGGCCCGCTTTTCTGCCTCTGCCCCCTTCTCATCCGTCTCTTCCCCCACTGCCTGCATCCTCTGGTCTTTCATATTATTTATCTGTATGTCGTGCAGGCTGCCCTCCCGTATGGCCCGGTTGAGTACTTTCTGGGGAGAATTGGTGTGGACATGTATCTTTACCAGGTTCTCGTT
>CAYZJW010000002.1:0-25317 GCA_964478985.1 uncultured Actinomycetota bacterium | reverse complement strand
TGAGTACTTTCTGGGGAGAATTGGTGTGGACATGTATCTTTACCAGGTTCTCGTTACCCACTATCATGGCGCTGTCGCCATATGTCTCTATCTTTTCCCGCAGCCTCTGCAGGTTTATGCTGCTTCCCTTCACCACCAGTTCAGTGCAATATGTATATTTTATCTCGGACTTTAATTTGACCTCTTCCAGCTCCAGGTTCCTCTCCAGCTCGCTTTTTTTTATCTTTTCGTCCATAGACCCGTCCCTTCCATTTCCTCCCGGCACTGTGTTTTCCACAACCCTGCTGCCGAAACCCCTCCGCAGCTTCTTCTTGAGCTGGCCGTTTACTTTTTCCGTACCGGCAAGCGCCGATTTTAATCCTATGAGGATCTCCAGTATGCCCCGGGCTCCCGCATCCACCACATTGGCCTGTTTCAGGACCGGAAGCAAAAAGGTAGTCCTTTCTACTGATTTTTCCGTCTCGCCGATGATGCTGTCCAGCAGCTCTTCCAGTTCCATATCCTTATTATTCTCACATAATCCTTCTACATGGGCGTGTATATCCTTTATAGCGGTAAGCATGGTCCCTTCGGTGGGGTCCTGTACCGATCCGTAAGCCACATCCCGGGAAGACTGGCAGGCCTCCCTTATAGTCTCCAGGTCCAATCCGTCATTTTTTATAAGGATGTCGAAAAAGCCCCTTATGATCTGGGATAGTATGACGCCGGAATTCCCCCTGGCGCCCATAAGAGCGCCCATGGATGCAGTTTCCAATACTGCCTTCGTGGTAGGTTTCTTGAGATTCAATACTTCTTCCCTGACAGATCTAAGTGTCATAAGCATATTGGTGCCTGTATCGCCGTCGGGGACCGGAAATACATTCATATCATTTATTTTTGCTTCATTCTTGCTGAAATCGCCTATGATGGTGTCAGTTATCCTTTCCAGTAAAGCTTTATCGATTATTTTTGCCATCTCCAACCTGCCGGTTCTTATTTAATGATCAGATCAAATAATTAAAATATTATATCAGACTATTGATATTTTTCACTTATATTGACTGTTTCTCTGTTTATTGGTTTCCATCAGGGTTATATTTTTCTATGAGCCTACAGGCAGCGTTTGCTTTTCTTGAAAATAATGGGATAAAGTGATAATATTCCCCGGTAGTTTTTTTTATAATGATATTTATGCTTTCTGCCGTGCGGCAAAGCATTAAAGATTGATTTAGAAAGAGTTGTGAAAAATGTCCAGGATGTGCGATATTTGCGGAAAAAAGACAGGTGTGGGTAATAATGTAAGCCATTCACACAAGAAGACTAAAAGGATCTTCAAACCCAATATCCAGAAAGCAAGAGTGGAGATGGGGGGAAAGGTAAAGAATATAAATATCTGTACCAGCTGTCTTAAGGCAAACAAGGTAAAGAAGATAGTCTAGGCTTTATCTCTTCTTCTCCAGTATGCAGACATATCCGCCTTCGCTGTCAAGATAATAGGGCATCATCTGGAGCTCCATGTCCGTACTGCCTTCCCTGGCTATTCTGTAACCATGATCCATAAGGCTGATAAAATTCCTAACTGCATGCCCATTTTCCACCGGGGAGATAGTGCAGGTATAAAACATCATCCTGCCGCCCGGCCTGAGATATGGGTGGCAGGCACACATTATCTTTACTGACAGCCGGGAAAGCCTTTCCACATCATCATAGCTGCGGTTATACTTTGCTTCCGGGTTTTTGGCTATTGTGCCCAGGGCGGTACAGGGGGCGTCCACCATCACCCTGTCAAAAAAGTTTTCGGGATAATTCTGCAAAAAACCGGGGCTGGACGAGTCCGACATCATGATCCTGGTATTTTTGATCCCCAGCCTGCCGATATTATCCTCCAGCAGGCTTATCTTTTGCCTGCTCTTATCTACTGCAGCTATCATGCCTGTATCTTCCATCAGAAGCGATGCGAATGAAGTCTTGCCCCCGGGAGCAGCACAGCAGTCGAGGATCTTTTCTCCCGGCCGGGGATCCAGGAAATATTTTACTGCCATCTGGGATGAAAGGTCCTGGACCGATATCATGCCTTTGCGGAAAAGCTTTTGCGCCTTCAGGCCCATGGTGGAATCGATCATTGCAGATTCCCCGAATAGGCCCGCACCGTCCCGGTCCCTGCTTTCTGCCAGGGGCAAAAAAACTTTTTTGAACCCGGGGTCAAGTGTCTCCGCCTCAATATCCAGGGGGACCGCCCCCATGCTCCTAAGCTCTTTATGCATGGACTCCCGGCCGGCATCCCCATCTGAGGACATGTAGCGCCTAAGGTTTGACCATATATAGAAGACCGGCACCCGGTTAAGGCTTTTACAGATCCTTTCAGCGGCATCGGTGCCAAAATGCTTTATCCAGTATCCGGTGATCCATTCGGGAAAGGAGTATAATACCGGGATCACGTCTTCCCCGGCAGCGCCTTCCTGCATAAGCTTCTTTTTGATAAACGATTCAGGGTCATCTATCTCTGTCAGCCGTCGCATGACGGCATTTACAAAACCGGCAGCCTTCCTGTTTGCCCTGCCTGCCAGCCTTACACTTTCGTCTACAGCCGAATATGAAGGTACGCTGTCCATAAAATGTGCCTGGTATGCCCCCATCCTGAGAATATTCAAAGTGGATGGGTCTATTTTTTCTATACCCCTTTTAGAGAAGCACGAGATGAGAAAGTCGGACCTCAGATAATACCTTACCGTACCCTTTACCAGGCTGAACACAAAACGCCTGTCCAGGTCTTCCAGTCCGGAATCTTCCAGTCCCTCCCATATTATTTCCCTGAGCTGGCCTCCCGAAGCAAAGTAGAGGCTGATCATATCCAGTGCCGTTTTCCTGGGGTTTATCTCTGGGCGGGCCATATTATTCTTTCCCCAGTATTGTTCCGGCGCTTATACTGTATCCGTTTACAAAGCTGGGGGCATCCATGGGTCTTTTGCCCTGGGGCTGGAGCCGGTCCAGGGAAATAGTATTACCGTCGCCGCAGGCTATGATCACTCCTTCTTTTTTTCCTGCCGCTATCACTATTCCCGGTTCTTTCCCTCCGGCATCCCTTTCGGCAATATGGGATGATAGGATTTTAAGCCTGCTGCCGTTAAATATAGTATAGGCCCCCGGCCTGGTGGAAAATGCCCTTATGCGGTTAAAGATCTCTCCTGCCGGCCTGGTCCAGTCGATAGCCAGGTCCCCGGGTGTTATCTTTGACGAATATGTTATCCCGCTGGTGCCCTGGGGTACCGGCCTGTAGTCCAGTTTCTCTATAAGGTCCAGGACAGCGACCAGAAGGGGCGCTCCCAGGGCCGCCGCCTTTTCCTCCAGCCGGTCCAGGTTGTCATCATCCCCTATATTGAAAGATGTCTGGGCATAGATGTCTCCGGCATCAACCTGGTAGACTATGCTGTTTATGGTGACTCCGGTAGTTCCGGCTCCCTCCAGCAGGGCAGTTAACATGGGTGAAGGCCCCCGGTATGCAGGAAGCATGGAAGGATGTACATTGAGCCAGATGCCGGGCCATGTCTCAAACATCTTTTGCGGGAGTATCATGCCGAATGATACCACGACTGCATATTCAAAAGGCACCCGGGAAAGCTCGTCATAAAGATCCTGGCCGAAAGTGTCTATCTCATATACCTCGAGCCCCCTGTGTCCGGCACATGCTTTTACCGGATTAGCGCTGGCCCTGCGGCCCCTTCCCCTTTTTTTGTCTCCATATGTGAACACCCGGTTCACTTTGTGGGAGGACCCGTCAAGAGCCTCCAGGAAAGGTACGGAGAAATCTGATGAACCGAAGTAGATTATATCCAAGATGAATCTCCTTTACGGGGTAGCGACATCTTCTACCTTTTTTAAAAGCTCCATCCTGGAATCAGAATCCAGGTGGTCTATAAACAATACTCCGTTAAGATGGTCCACTTCATGCTGCAGGATGCGGGCCAGCATATCTTCGGCAATAAACTCCACCGGTTCTCCCCTTATATTAAGCGCTTTTACCTTTATCCTGGGAGACCTTGCCACTCTGAATCCCTGGATGGAATAAATGGAAAGGCAGCCTTCATCCCCTTGGACCAGCTCATCGCCCTCCGCTTCCAGTTCCGGATTTACATAAGCCTCTGCCTTATCCTCAAACCTTACTATTATGACTCTCCTGGTGACCCCTATCTGGGGAGCTGCCAGCCCCACGCCCCCTTCATCCTGAAGCGTGTCCGCCATGTCCTTTACCAGCTCCAGCACCGGCCTGTCGATTTTCTGCACCGGTTTTGATTTTTCCCTGAGTACAGGGTCGCCTATCTTCCTAATTTTTTTTAACGCCATCGGTTTCTCCTGACTGCTGCTATAAGATCCATACCGGGTCTATATCTATTATAAGCCTTATATCCTTATTTTTCCTGTAACTTTTAAGCGACTCCCCCAGAAGCCCGGTAAGCTTCTCTATTTCCCGGGTCTTTAACAGTATATGCCGCCTCCAGTACCGGTTTATCCTGTAAAAGGGCGCAGGCGCCGGACCCAGTATATCAATATCCATTTTAATGTCTTCTTTTATTTTATCCAGTATTTTTTTGGCTTCTCCGGCAACCGCCTTCTCATCCAGGCCGGAGATGACAATATTTGCCAGACTGGTAAACGGTGGGTAGGAAAGCTCCTTCCTGGCTGCCAGTTCCTGGGTGTAGAAACTCTCATAATCCTCATCCATGCTGTGCTGTATCAGCCCTGATTCCGGCCTGTATGTCTGTATCACCACCCGGCCTTCCTTGTCCTTCCTGCCCGCCCTTCCCGATACCTGGGTTATAAGCTGGTAGGCCCTCTCATTCATATGATAGTCCGGCAGGGACAGCATACCGTCGCAGTTTATGATGCCCACCAGGGTGACATCGGGTATATCGAGCCCCTTGGCCACCATCTGGGTCCCCACCAGGATAGCTTTGCCCGGGGCAGAGAAACTGTTTATTATAGTCTGGTGTGATTTTTTCCTGCTGGTTATATCAGAATCCATCCGGTATACGGGGGTGCCGGAAAACATCTTCCTGATGCCTGCTTCTACTCTCTGTATGCCGCTGCCTGCCAGGAACAGGCCCTGGCTGCCGCATACACTGCAGGTGCCGGTATATGCCTCTTCCCTGCCGCAGTGATGGCAGACCAGCCTGGAGATATCCCGGTGGTAATTATAGGAAAGCTCGCAGGCAGGGCAGACAGGGATGCTGCCGCAGGCATTGCATACCACAAAATTGGAGAAACCCCTGCGGTTGATAAATATTATGACCTTGTTGTTTTTTTCCAGCTCTTCCCTTGCCGCCCGGTACAGCTCCCCCGAGATCAGCCGGCTGCCCTTTGTCCTGTCGGTTTTCTTAAGGTCGACCACCACTCTTTTTACCCTCCTGGTGTTCTGCGCCTTCACCGGAACGGTCAGCAGGGTATAGTCTTTCCTTTTACAGGCCATATACCTGGTCTCAATGGAAGGGGTGGCGCTTCCCATCACCAGGGGGATATCCATGATCTCTGAAAACTTTGATGCCACATCCCTGGTATTGTAGCGGACCAGGGAATTTTCCTTATAGGAGGGATCATGTTCCTCATCCATTATGATGATGCCGGTATCCTTTAAAGGTGTAAAAAGGGCTGAACGTGTCCCGATAACCACACCTACATTTCCTTTGAGTATCTCCATCCACCTGTCATAATGCTCCCCCGGGCTCATGTGGGAATGGTATACTGCTACCCTGTCCCCGAACATATTCTCAAACCGCGCATACAGCTGAGGCGTAAGGGATATCTCGGGCACCAGGACCAGGGCTTTGCGTCCCCTGCTTAAGACCTGGCTGCATATATTCATGTATATCTCTGTCTTGCCGCTTCCGGTGACCCCGCGGATAAGGAATTTATGGGAAGAAAAAAGTTTTTCCCCTATGCTTTTGATGCATTCCTCCTGGTATGTATTGAGCACGATGTCACGGCCGGGGCCGGCTTTCTCATAACGGAAGTCCCTCATCACCCTTTTTTCCCCCAGTATTACCATCTGCCTCTGGGCCAGGCTCTTCAAGGCCCGGCTTCCCGAACCAGAGGCCGCAAGCAGTAATTTTTTTTCCATCATGCCGCCGCTTTGCGCCAGGGCTTCCATGATCCTCTTTTGCGCCTTTTGTCTTTTCCATTCCGGGGCAGAGCTGTCATATGGGATTTTTCCGTTGCTCACCATAGTCTCATACTTATGGGATGTACCCGGTCCCTCCAGGCTTTTTTTGTTCTTTCTCCCCGGGGGCAGGAAAAGGCTCATAACCGCTGTAAGGGGCTGTACATAGTAAGAGCTTATCCATGAAGCAAGCTCCATCCTGTCATTATCGAATACCGGCGGTATGTCCACCAGTCCTTTTATCTCTTTCAGGGGACCGGACACACTGGTCCAGTCCTTTACCGCTGCCACATAACCGGCCTGTATGCGGTTTTGCACCGGAACCATCACCACGCTGCCCGTAGTTATGCGGGGAGCCATGGCTTCAGGTATGATATAGTCAAATGGATGGTCGACATTCATTGACCTTATATCCACAAAGACTTCTGCATATTTTTGTCCAGAATCCATGAGCAGCTATCCCGTCAATATGGCCGGGCCTGCAGTATAAAAATGCCCTGCCCGCTTTTATGTTATATGGATAAAAAGGTTATTTCAGTCCCAGGTAACTCTTGATGGCTTCCACCTTGTCCAGCTTCTCCCAGGTAAAATCCCGGTCATGCCTGCCGAAATGTCCATATGCGGCTGTCTTTTTATATATGGGCCTGAGAAGGTCAAGGTCTTTTATGATAGCACCGGGCCGGAGGTCGAATATCTCGGTCACCGCTTTTTCTATCTTCGCCGGGTCTACTTTCTCGGTACCGAATGTCTCCACCATTATGGAAACCGGATGGGAAACGCCTATAGCATATGCCACCTCCAGCTCCAGCCTGTCGGCAGCCCCTGCAGCCACCAGGTTCTTGGCGGCATGCCTGGCGGCATAGGCAGCTGAACGGTCTACTTTGGAGGGGTCTTTTCCGGAAAAGGCACCGCCTCCATGCCTGGCTGCTCCTCCATATGTATCTACTATTATCTTTCTTCCCGTAAGACCGGCATCCCCCATGGGCCCGCCAATGGTGAACTCGCCGGTAGGGTTTACATACAGCTTCAGGTCTTTGGAGAATAATTCTTCCGGTATTATGGGCTTTAATACAAATTCCTTTATATCCGGCATTATCTGGGTCTCGATATCGATATTGGGAGCATGCTGTGATGCTATCACAACCGTCTCTATCCCTACCGGCCGGTCATTTTCATATTTAACGGTTACCTGTGACTTACCGTCCGGGCGCAGATAAGACAGTATTCCCGCCTTCCTTACTTCTGACAGCCTGTGGGCCAGCTTGTGCGCCATCATTATGGGAAGCGGCATATATTCCTCGGTCTCATTGCAGGCATAGCCGAACATCATCCCCTGGTCTCCCGCACCCTGCTGGTCTATCTCGTCTTCATAGCCATTTCCCACCCTGGACTCATATGCCTTGCTCACACCCTGTGAGATATTGGCTGACTGGCTTCCCAGGGAGACCATCACGCCGCATGTCTCATGATCAAATCCATACTTGGCCCTGGTATAGCCTATATCCTTTATCACATCCCTGACAATACTGGGTATCTCTATATAGGTGCAGGTGGTGACTTCCCCGGCTACTATAACGATCCCTGTCTTTACCAGCGTCTCTATGGCTACCCTGGCAGCCGGGTCATCGGCTATTATGGCATCCAGCAGGGCATCTGATATCTGGTCTGCCATCTTGTCCGGATGACCTTCTGTAACTGATTCCGATGTGAACATATAATCTCTTTTTTTAGACATTTTTTATACCGTTATTCCTTTCGCTGTCTATAAATTAATCTCTTTTCATCTTTCCTATTAACTCGTCCCAGATTCCCCTGGCCACCATCCGCTTGGTATTTAAGGGAATTTTTACCGGGCGGCCGCACCTGGATAATATCTCAACCTCATTGAAATCGCTGCCTATTCCCCTGTCCTTTCCGGATATGTCGTTTACCGCTATCATATCCACATCTATTCCGGAAAACTTTTCCAGCACACTGTCTGCATCATATCCGCTTTCGGCAGCAAAACCCATAAGCAATTGTTTCCCTGTCTTATTTGTCGAAAGAACATGTAAAATGTTTTCATTTAATTTGAACCGCAGCTTTCCAAGCAGCCCGTCTTTCTTGGATATCTTGCCGTCCGCCCTGGATTCGGGGACCACATCGCTTACGGCAGCCGCCATTATTATAATATGTGAACCGGGCAGTTCCCGGAGCATTGCTTCCTTCATCTGGCTGGTATTATCCACATAGATGATCCTTACCCCGTAAGGCACCGGCCTTTCCCGGACTGTGCTTACCAGGACCACTTCACCAGCTCCCCTGAAGACTGCTTCTTCCGCCAGGCTGTAGCCCATCTTGCCGCTGGAAGCATTGGATATGAACCTTACGGCATCCAAATATTCCCTGGTCCCCCCGGCTGATATAAGGACTTTTTTCCCTTTCAATTCTTCCGATATCATAAGCAATTGGGAAAGCCTGCCTATGATGACCTCTTCGTCTTCCATCCTTCCCAGGCCTTTTTCGCCGCAGGCAAGGTTACCCTCAGCCGGTCCCGCCAGCTGGTATTTTCCCATGGCCTTTAACTTTTCTATGCTGCCGGCCACAGACGGATCCCTGTACATGGCCTCATTCATGGCCGGCGCCAGCAGCACCGGGCATACGGCAGCCAGGGTAGAAGTGGTAAGGAAGTCATCACATATGCCGTTTGCCAGCTTGCAGATAATATCGGCGCTGGCCGGGGCAATGCAGTAGGCGCTGGCGCTCTTCGATAGCGACACATGGTATATGCGGCCCTGGTTTACAAACTGGCCGGTGACGGTCTCATTTCCGGATATGGAACTGAAAGTAATGGGATTTATGAAGTTCAGGGCACGGGGTGTCATAACTGGAATGACCTCAGCACCCCCGGCAGTCAGCCTGCTGCAGATATATGCCGCCTTATAGGCAGCTATGGAAGCTGTTATTCCCAGTACAATCTTTTTACCCGAAAAAACTGGACTGTTATCTTCCAAGATTATTTTTCTTCTTCCTCTTTGGGAATATCGAATCCTATCTTGTTTTCCTTGATCTCGCTAAAAGCTATCTCCAGGGGATCATATGAATCTATATCAACCAGAGGCCTTATGATATTTACCCTCTCCATATTCCTGGCGGCCACCAGATAATCTCCAAGCTCTCTTGCCCTTCTGGATACAGCCATGCAGAGTTTATACTTGCTTTTTACATTTTTCTCATATTCATCAAAAAACTGTATCTTCACTGTTTTGTTTCCTTCCCGATTCTCCTTGGAGAACATTTATTAGATTTTGCAAAGCTTCATTATAATTATTATTGACGATTATGCAATCATAATATTTTTTATGCTCCAGCTCCTCCCGGGCTATACTCAGCCTTTTCTCTATCTCTTCCAGGCTGTCGGTGCCCCTGTTTTCAAGCCTTTGCCTGAGTTCATCCGGGCTGGTGGTAAGTATGAATATAAAGAATGCATCATCTGTCTTTTCCATCACCTGCATGGCGCCCCTGACCTCTATTTCCAGGATGACATTTATGCCTTTTTCCAGCCGGTCCCTCACAAATCCTTCCGGAGTGCCGTACAGATCGCCGGCATATTCGGCCCATTCCAAAAAAAGGCCCCTGTCTATCATCTGCCTGAATTCTTCTTCATTGGTAAAGAAATACTGTTTTCCCTCCCTTTCGCCTTTTCTCCTGGACCTGGTGGTTGCCGATACCGACTTCTCGAAGCCCTCCAGGCTGCTGAGCGCATCCCTTATTAGGCTGCTTTTGCCTGAACCGGAGGGACCCGATATTACGAATAACCTTGCTTTAGTGGACATTTAATATAGTTTTTAAGGGACTATGATATATTAAAATACTTGAAAAAACTGGCTTTCTGGACTTTGCCCAGTCCGCCCATTTTCTTGATGGGGCTGATCTTGAGCTCTTCCAAGACCCTGACCGCATTGGTCCTGCCATTGCCCGGAAGCGAACTGACGATAGAAAGCACTTTCATTCCTGAGATATATTCTTTGAAAAGTTCCTCGTCTTGCAGCAGCTTTTTTATGGTGGTCTTTCCCTGCTTTAACTCTTCCTTTATCCGGGACCGTGTTTTGCGTACCGCTATTGCTTTTTCCAGACCCTTCTTCCTGGCTTCATCGGTCAATCTGGCCAAAGTCATCCAAGCTCCTTTGATATGACTGGATAAGATATTTTAGAGTATACAAATATATATGTAGCTTTGCAATAAGATTTATATCTGCAGGGCAATTATTTTTTTCTGCTGCCGGGATATATGACCGGAACGCCTTTTTTACAGAGCCCGCAGTCATCCGGGCGGTATTTCTCAATGTCAAGTTTGATCATATTTATATAGGGATATCCGAAATCAACCCCGGAATTCCTGTCCACAATACCGGCTACCGCCAGTATACCGGCACCGCTGTCCCGGCAGATGCTTATTACTTCCCTTACCGAGCCCCCGGTGGTTATTACGTCTTCGGCAATCACTACTTTTTCGCCCTTTTTGAGTTCAAATCCGCGGCGGAGTCCCATTTTCCCCTCTTTTCTTTCGGCAAATATCATGCGGCATCCCAGCTTCTCAGCCAAAAGATAACCCCACAGGATCCCTCCTACCGCCGGGGAGACTACGGTTTCTATATTATCTGCCCCGATCATATCATCCAGCATCCCTGCTGCTGCCCGCGCCAGGATACCTGCCCGTTCCGGATACTGGAGTAGGGCGGCGCACTGCATATATATGCCGCTGTGATAACCCGATGTAAGTTGGAAATGCCCTTCCAGTATGGCTCCGGATTCACGGAAAAGCCTGTATACATCCACCCCTTCGGCCTGGCTTATTACCTTTATCATCTGCCGTCCTTCCTATAATGATCTTTCTATCTTTTCCAAAAACAGGTCTGCCGCCGCCCCCATATCATCACTGCCGGTAATGGGTCTTCCCACTATCAGCATATCAGCGCCGTTTGAGATCGCTTCTTCGGGGGTGTTTATCCTTTTCTGGTCTCCGGCGCTGCCGCCGGCCAGCCTGATGCCCGGAGTGGCAATATAGAAGCTGTCCCCGAACTCTCTCCTCAAAAGTCCCGCTTCCCGGGGAGAGCATACTATCCCGTCTACCCCGGCTTCCAGGGCCAAACCGGCAAGCTTCTTTACCGTATCCATATGGCCTCCGGCAAATCCCATCTGCAAAAGATCACCGTCGTCCAGGCTGGTAAGGACCGTCACTGCCAGGACCAGGGGCCTTGTCCCGGCCGCTGCTTTAGATTCCTGCCTTAAAGCCTCCAGGCAGGCTTCAAGCATCTTTTTTCCTCCCAGGGCATATACGGTTATCAGTGAGGGCTCAAGCTTTGCTATGGCGGCGGAGGCTCCTTTTACGGTATTGGGTATGTCCATAAGCTTGGTGTCCAGCATGACATCATAGCCGGAGCGCCTGGCAATATCCGCCACCCCTGTCCCTGCGCTGTATATCATCTCCAGACCCAGTTTTACTGTGGATACCCTGCCTCCCAGGGCGCAAAGCATCCGCATAAGCTCAGACTGCCTGTTTACGTCTATAACGGCTATCAGCCGGTCCTTCAGTCTCAATCTTTTCTTCAATCTTTTATCCCCCCGGTAAGGCTCCTTATATTGCTTATCTTTTTCTGGGCCAAATATTTCTTAAGGTCTTCTATTATCCTTTTACCGGCATCATAGTCTACCAGGTTCACTGTACCCAGGCTTACAGCAGATGCCCCGGCCAGCATAAACTCGATCACATCGCGGTAGTCAAACACCCCGCCCATGCCGATTATGGGAAGTATATCCTGCTTTGCCAGTGTATATATGCGGGCCAGCGCCACCGGCTTTACCGCCGGCCCGGAAAGCCCCCCGGTCACATTTCCCAGCACAGGCCTGGCTGTCTCGATATCCACCGCCATTCCAATAAGGGTATTTATAACCGAGACCGCCTGGGCTCCGGATCTTTTGGCCGCCTGGGCTGCCTGGGAAATATTGTCGTGATTGGGTGAAAGCTTGGCTATCACCGGTATATCCAGCATGGAAACCACAGCATCCACCACTTTTTCAACTTCCCCGGGTATAGCGCAGAAAGATGCCCCTCCTGCCTCTACATTGGGACAGGAAAGGTTCAGTTCTACTGCCAGTATCTCCGACTTTACATCCAGCACTTTCAGGGCCACTTTCTTGAATTCCTCTGAATCCTTGCCGAATATGGAAAGTATTATCCTGGCTCCGGCCTGTTTCATCTGCCCCAGGTGGGAGTCCAAAAATGCATTGATACCGTCATTCTGAAGACCTATTGAGTTCAAAAGTCCTGCCGGGGTCTCGCATATCCTGGGAGGAGGATTTCCTTTTTTGGGAAACAGTGAATAGCTCTTGGTGGTAACCGCCCCCAGGACTGAGATATCGTAAAATTCCTTATGGTCTTCCCCGTGGGAGAAAGTGCCTGATGATGTTATTATGGGATTTTCCAGGTGTATGCCCCCCAGGGTTACCGATAAGTCCGTTTCAAAACCGGATGGCTTCTCATCACTGTCTTCCCAGCCGAATAGTCCTTTATTCAAATATTACCTCCGAAAGATCAAATGCAGGGCCTTCCCTGCAGACCCTTACAAAATCTACTCCACCCTTTTTTTTGACTTTTATGACGCATCCGTTGCAGGCGCCTATGCCGCAGGCCATCTTTTCCTCCAGAAGGGCGGTGGCGCTTATATTGTCGCTTCCCAGCTGCTGCTTTAAGACCTTGAGCATCTCCACCGGTCCGCAGCAAAAGACATCATGGTCCCTGAATATTTTTGGCTCATCATATATATGGTCGCAGACCAGCCCTGCCTGTCCCCAGCTCCCGTCTTCAGAGAATATCCTGTATTTGAGGTTCATCCTTACCAGGTCCCTTTCCCACCTGAGCAGGGCGCTGTCCCTGAATCCAGCTATCACCTGGACAGTCTTTGATGACTCCACTGCCAGCCTGGCAATAAGGTTCAGGGGTGCTATACCCATGCCTCCCCCTATAAGGAGGATCCTGTCCGCCGACTCTGCCAGGGGGATAGGTTTTCCCAGGGGCCCGGCAAAATCTATGATATCGCCTTTGCCCAGCGA
Organism: uncultured Actinomycetota bacterium; assembly: GCA_964478985.1. Taxonomy (GTDB): domain Bacteria; phylum Actinomycetota; class Humimicrobiia; order Humimicrobiales; family Humimicrobiaceae; genus M55B120. Next base: position 12,095 of record CAYZJW010000002.1, on the reverse strand, counting down.
TGCCATATAAGCGGTGCCTCTTCCCTTCACCAGGTATAATATGGAAAAAACATTGAATTTCTTTTCTATGTCGAAAACTGAAAAGGGGCGTCTCAGAAGAGGGTCCCTCATCCCCTCCGGCGAACACCTTATATTTATAAACTGGCCTGCTTTTACATTCTTGACTATATAGGGGGCAAATATCTCCATCCTGTAGATGCCGGGGCCGTATATGGTATTGGATAGTATTTCACTCTTTAATGTCTTCATCAATAATCCTGTATCGCCTTTACGCTTACTTCCCCGTTTCCCTGCATCTCCTCGATACCCTGCAGGAGCGCCGAAGCTGCCGATAATGTGGTTATGGAGGGGACATTATGAAGTACTGCCGCAGTCCTCATATAATACCCGTCGCTTCTGGCCCTGGAGCCTTCAGGCGTATTGATTATAAGGTCTATCTCGCCGTTTTTTATCATATCTATGACATTGGGCCTTCCCTCCCTTATCTTTAACACCATATCGGTCTTGATGCCGTTACGGATAAGGATGTCACCCGTGCCCCTGGTGGATATGATGGAAAATCCCAGACCTGAAAGCTTTTTTGCTATACCTACTATAAGGTCCTTGTCCTTATCGCTGACTGATATGAACACCGACCCGGATGTGGGGAATTTCTGGTTGGTCGATATCTGGGTCTTGGCAAAAGCTATACCGAATTTGGGATCTATGCCCATCACCTCTCCCGTGGATTTCATCTCTGGTCCCAGTATGGTGTCTGCTCCCGGGAACCGGTTAAAGGGCATGACCGCTTCCTTTATGGAGAAGTACCCCACCCTGGTAGGATCTACCCTCTCAAAATCCTGGTCCTTTAGCTTCAAGCCCGCCAGGACCCGGGACGCTATCTTGGCCATGGGCACCCCTATGGACTTGGAAACAAAGGGTACCGTCCTGGAGGCCCTGGGGTTTGCTTCCAGCACATAGACTATTCCATCCTTTACCGCAAACTGTATATTGATAAGGCCCCTGACCTTCAGTTCATGAGCCATCCTGTAAGTATAATCCCTGATGGTATCTATTATTTTCCGGTCCAGCGTATAGGGGGGTATGACACAGGCGCTGTCTCCGCTGTGTATTCCTGCTTCCTCGATATGCTCCATTATGCCGCCTATATAGATCTCTTCCCCGTCATAAATGGCATCCACGTCCATCTCTATTGCCCTCTCCAGGAACCTGTCTACCAGTATGGGCCGGTCATTGGATACTATGGCGGCATTCTTCACATAGTCCTTAAGGCTTTCTTCATCATATACTATGCTCATAGCTCTTCCCCCCAGCACATAGGATGGCCTTACCAGAACTGGATAGCCGATGGAGGAAGCTATATCGACCGCTTCCTTTTCATTAAGGGCAGTGCCGTTTTCCGGCTGGGGGATAGATAGCCTTTTCAGCATGGCCCCGAACCTCTTCCTGTCCTCTGCCAGATCGATGGAGTCAGGAGAGGTGCCCAGTATATTGACTCCCGCTTCCTGCAGGCCCAGGGCCAGTTTCAGCGGGGTCTGGCCCCCGAACTGTACTATGACGCCCTTGGGCTTTTCCGCCTCCATTATATTCATTACATCTTCATGGGTAAGCGGTTCGAAATAGAGCCTGTCGGAAGTGTCGTAGTCGGTGCTTACCGTTTCAGGATTGCAGTTTACCATTATAGTCTCATAGCCCATATCATGAAGGGCATATGAAGCATGTACGCAGCAATAGTCGAATTCTATTCCCTGGCCTATCCTGTTAGGGCCGCTGCCCAGTATTACTATCTTTTCCCTGTCAGCGGCAAGTATCTCATCCTCGCTCTCATAGGTGGAGTAATAATATGGCGTATATGCCTCGAATTCTGCAGCACAGGTATCCACTGTCTTGAAAGTGGCAGTTATGCCCATTGTCTTCCTGAGTCCCCTTATATCGGATTCGCTGCAGCTGCAGAGATGGGCCAGCTGCCTGTCGGAATAGCCGAACCTCTTTGCTTCCCTCAATTTCCCGTAGTCAAGCCCGCTTAACCCGCATCCCTCAAATGATCTCTCAAATTCCACCAGCTGCTTTATATTGTTTAAAAACCAGGGATCTATTTTTGTATAGCTGTATATGTCCTCCACGCTCCTTCCCATCTGGAGTGCATGTTTTATATAGAACACCCGGTCCTGGTTAGGTATGGAAAGCCTGTCGTTGAGCAGTTCTTCCCTTATGTCTTCTACCCCGTCTGAACCCAGCCCGTACCTGTCTATCTCCAGAGACCTTATGGACTTCTGCAGGGCTTCCTTGAATGTCCTGCCTATGGCCATGGCTTCGCCCACTGATTTCATCCTGGTGGTAAGAGAGGTATCAGTGCCGGCAAATTTTTCGAATGCCCATCTGGGGAACTTTACCACCACATAGTCTATGGAAGGCTCAAAACATGCCGGAGTCTTCCGGGTGATGTCATTTGGTATCTCATCCAGCGTATATCCCACCGCCAGCCTGGTGGCTATCTTGGCAATAGGAAAGCCGGTGGCTTTGGAGGCCAGGGCGCTGCTCCTTGATACCCTGGGATTCATCTCGATGACCGCCATATTGCCGTTATCCGGGTCAACGGCAAACTGTATATTGGAGCCTCCAGTTTCCACGCCTATCTCCCTTATGATATCCAGGGAGGCATTTCTCATCTTCTGGTATTGGCCATCTGTGAGGGTCTGGGCCGGAGCCACGGTTATGCTGTCCCCGGTATGGACTCCCATGGGATCGAAGTTCTCTATAGAACATACTATGACCACATTATCTTTCCCGTCCCTCATGACCTCCAGCTCGAATTCCTTCCAGCCGGCTACTGATTTCTCCACCAGTATCCGTGATGTGGGGGAAAGGTCCAGTCCCCTGGTGACTATCTCAATAAACTCTTCCCGGTTAAATGCCAGCCCCCCTCCCAGGCCTCCCAGGGTAAAGCTGGGCCTTACCACCAGGGGGTATTTCAGCTTATCAGCAAATTCCAGGGCTTCTTCCAGGTTGTGGGCATAACCGCTGGGAGGGACATAAAGCCCGATATTGGCCATGGCCTGCTTGAACTCTTCCCTGTCCTCGGCTTTGGTTATGACATCCACATCGGCTCCCAGAAGCTCTACCCCGTACTTATCCAGTACTCCCTGCCTGGCCAGCATGACTGCAATATTAAGTCCCGTCTGGCCTCCCAGTGTAGGGAGCAGGCCTTCCGGCCTTTCCTTTTTTATGATCTTGGCCACAAATTCCGGGGACAGGGGTTCGATATATGTCTTATCGGCAAACTCCGGGTCTGTCATTATGGTAGCCGGATTTGAGTTTACCAGGACCACTTCATACCCCTCATCCTTCAGGACCTTGCAGGCCTGGGTCCCTGAATAATCGAATTCGCAGGCCTGGCCTATTATAATGGGGCCCGAGCCTATAAGCATTATTTTCCTGAGATCTGTTCTTTTTGGCATCTATCCTTCCATCTATTTTTTAAAATTATCAATAAGTTCGGCAAAATGCTTGAATATATACCTGGAGTCATGGGGGCCGGGCCCCGCTTCCGGATGATGCTGGACCGTAAATGCCGATATCTCCGGATATTGGAGGCCCTCTATAGTACCGTCGTTAAGGTTTAGATGTGTGACCCGGTATGACGGCGCACTGATGGCCTTCAGGGATTCCATGTCCACAGAGAACCCGTGGTTCTGGGTAGTGACTTCGACTTCATTATTCTCCAGGTTCTTTACCGGATGATTGGCTCCGTGATGGCCGAATTTAAGCTTGTAAGTCTCTGCTCCCAGGGCAAGCGCCAGCAGCTGGTGTCCCAGGCATATTCCGAATACCGGTTTTTTTCCTGCAATCTTTTTTATATTATCTATGGCATATCCTACCGCCGACGGGTCTCCCGGCCCATTGGAAAGAAGTATCCCGTCAAATTCATCCGACAGAAGCTTTTCCGGACTGGAATCTGCCGGCATTACCATTATGTTGAAACCGGTGCTGTCCAGGCATCTCAGTATATTGGTCTTTATCCCGAAATCATAGGCTGCTATGTTATACTTATATCCCCCTGCACCGGGATTAAATATATACGGCCTGCTGCATGTGACCAGGTCCACCAGGTTCCTCCCGGACATGGCGGGCAATGAATCCAGCAGGTCTTTAAGCTTTACCGGATCATCTATGCCGGTAGAGATGACTCCTTTCATGGCGCCTTTCTCCCTGATATGGCGGGTAAGCTGCCGGGTATCAATGTCGGAAATGCCTACTATGCCGTATTCCTCCAGGTACTGCTGCAGGCTCTTGGTGGCCAGCCAGTTGGAATAATGGTCCATATATTCACGGACTATAAATCCCTTTACCTGGACTTTTCCGGATTCCACGTCTTCATCATTTACTCCATAATTGCCTATCTGGGGATAGGTCATGGTGACTATCTGGCCGCAGTATGAAGGGTCGGTAAGTATCTCCTGGTAGCCGGCCATGGAGGTATTGAATACCACTTCCCCGGCTGCTTCCCCCCTGCATCCAAAACTCTTTCCTTCAAAAAACATGCCGTCTTCCAGCATCAGCACAGCTTTCAAATCTTACCCGCTTTCATACATGATTTTTCCATTGCTTATGGTGTATATTATCCTTCCCTGGAGTTCTTGTCCTATAAAAGCGCTGTTACGGCTCTTTGAGACAATATCCTCTTTCCTGACCTTATAGCTCCCGCCGGTGTCGACCATGACAGCATCCGCCCTTTTGCCTTTTTCCAGGGTCCCGGCGTCAAAGCCCAGAAGCTTTGCCGGTCCTGAGGTCAAGAGACTGACCAGTTTTCCCGGCTGCAGACCTTTTCCGCGGCACAGACTGGTATATGAGGCGGCAAATAATGTCTCCAGGCCGATGGTGCCGAACTGTGCCAGGCTGAACGTGGTATTCTTCTCCGTATCCAGATGGGGGGCATGGTCGGATATGACCGCATCTATGGTGCCGTCGCTTACACCTTCTATCAGTGCCTGCCTGTCTTCAGCGCTCCTTATAGGAGGCTTCACCTTGAAGCTGGTATTAAAGCTTTTCAGGCAGCTGTCGTCAAAGAAAAGGTGGTGTGCGGTCACGTCACAGCTTATATCCACACCCTCATCCTTTGCCCTCTTTATCATCTGCACCGAACCCTTTGTGCTTAAATGGGTTATGTGTATCCTGGCTCCGGACTCTCTGGCCAGCATTATATCCCTGCCTATCATAAGGTCATCTGACAGCCTGGATATTCCTTCCAGGCCCAGGCTGTCAGAGTACCTGCCCTCATGGACCAGTCCTGACCTGGAGAAACCGTATTCTTCCTCATGCAGTATAAGGGGCTTTTTCCATTGACGTGAATACCTCATGATCTCAAACATCAGCCTGGCATCGGCGACCGCCATGCCGTCATCGGAAAAACCGGCAGCCCCGGCTTCCGCCAGGAGTCCCATGCTGGTCATCTCCCTGCCCTCAAGCCCCCTGGTCATAGCCGCAGCCGGGTATATCCTTACGCCTGTATTTCTCCCCCGTTCTATGACATACTGCAATAGTGCGGGTTCATCCAGCACAGGCCTGGTATTGGGCATGCACAGCATGGTGGTTATTCCCCCGGCAAGAGCCGAAGCCGCCCCGCTCTCAATTGTCTCTTTTTCTTCAAATCCGGGGTCCCGGAGATGGACATGCATATCTACCATTCCCGGCATTACCATCATGCCGCTGGCATCTATCCTCCTTATAGCTTTGCTGTCACCAATATCAATATTTTCATCTATGTCCTCTACCATGCCGTCTTTTATGTACAGGTCCCCTTTAAATGGTTTTGTTTTTATTCCGTCAAATATATTTGCATTTTTTATTATTATTCTACTATACATATTGCTCTCACCGTCATCCAAGTATGTGATAAAGAAGAGCCATCCTTACTGCCACTCCGCTGGTGACCTGGTCTTCTATGATTACATTATCATAAGGGCTCTTCATGTCGCCCATCACCTCGTCTGTTATCTCTATTCCCCGGTTTACCGGCCCTGGATGCATTACTGCCGCATTCTTTTTCATCCGCCTTATCCGGCTGCTGTCAAGGCTGAGAAACCGCCTGTATTCTTCCACCGAGGGATAGAGTTTCCTGTCCTGCCTCTCGAACTGCATCCTCAGCATATAGAGGATATCAGTATCTTCTATCACATCTTCCAGGGAGTTTTCCACCCTGTAGCAGGAATAATCTTCAGGAAGGAGCATAGAGGGAGCCACCAGTCTTACTTCCATTCCCATCTGTTCAAAAAGCATGATGTCCGACCTGGCCACCCGGCTGTTAAGGAAGTCTCCGGCTATGGCTATTTTGAGTCCCTTAAGCCTGCCGAATCTTCCTTTGATGGTAAACAGGTCCAGGAGCGCCTGGGTGGGATGCTGGTGTTTTCCATCCCCGGCATTTATGACCGGTATATCTATCATATCATCTACCATCTTCACGGCTCCGCTATGGCTGTGCCTTACTACCAGCAGGTCTACCTGCATGGCCAGGATCGTCCTGACAGTATCCATTATAGATTCGCCTTTGGCCAGGCTGGACGAGGAAGCTGTAAAGTTTATCATATCTGCAGACAGCCTTTTGGCAGCCACCTCGAATGATGTCCTGGTCCTGGTGCTTGGCTCAAAAAACAGGTTTACCACAGTCTTTCCCATAAGCGTGGGGACTTTCTTTATTTCCCTTCTTGATATATGGGCAAAGGAGTCTGCCGTCTCCATTACCTGCATGACCTCTTCCGGAGACAGGTCCGCTATATTCAATAAGCTTTTCTTACTTAACATAGTCATTACCTTCCACCAGTAATACGCTGTCCTGTCCGTCTGTCTCCCTCAGCCTTACAGATACCATCTCATTTTTTGATGTAGGCAGGTTCTTCCCCACATAATCAGCCCTTATGGGAAGCTCCCTGTGACCCCTGTCTATAAGCACCACCAGCTGTATGGACCTTGGCCTTCCCAGGTCCATTATTGCATCAAGGGCAGCCCTTATGGTCCGTCCGGTATAAAGTACATCGTCTACCAGGATCACATTCTTATCGGTGACATCAAAATCTATCTCAGTCCTGCCGATTTCCGCTTTTATCCTGCTGCCGTAATCATCCCTGTAAAAAGATATGTCCAATTTGCCGAAGCTTACCTGCCTGCCCTCAAAGAAGCCGATATTGGCGGCTATCCTCTCCCCCAGGGGCACTCCCCGCTTCTGCAGACCTATGACTGCCAGGTCCCGGGAACCCCGGTTATGCTCGAGTATCTCATGGGATATCCTCTTTATGACCCTGTCCAGGTCGGCCTCGTTCATGATAATTGCTTTTTCGATCATTGACACCCTCCCGGCAAAGCCGGCCCCAGACCGGGCAGGCCATAAAAAAAAGACCCTCTTACAATAAATGCAAGAAGGCCTGTTTTGATACTATTATAGACTTGTAGCAACAGTTTATCTCTCATTCCTTTTTAGCCTCTCGGGACTATTTTAAAGGTTGACTTATTTAATTTTCTAACAGAATACTATAGAGTAATTCAGTTTAAAAAACAAGGCAGAACCGCCAACTATTTAAATTTTCTCCTGAGCTGCCTCAATTTGTAATTGAGGTCCTTGCTGCCGTCCCCGTCTCTTCTCCTGTAGCCGCCCCTGCCGTCATTACTTCCCGGGGCCCTTTTCTCCATCTCCCTGGCTTCGTTTACGACCATGGTCCTTTCCATGAACTCGGACTGGTTGAGCTTCTCGATGGCAGCTGCAGCCTGGTCTTCCTGAGCCATCTCTACAAATCCAAATCCTTTGGACCTGCCGTCGGGCCTGGTTATTACTTTGGCCTCTGTCACTTCTCCGAACTCAGAAAAAAGTTCATTGAGTTCCTTTTCGGTAACTGCATAATTAAGGTTACCGACATACATCCTCTTCTTCATCAGATTCGCCTTTCTTCAAAACAAAAAAATTGTCATTAACACAGGTATGGAGATAATACAAAGATTAAAGAATTGATCTGGTAAAACCAGGCCGGATGACGGCCTGAAACCTTATATGCTCTCTGTCCCTAAATATCTAACCCCAGGTGCCGGTATTAATAACGTCTTTAACAGACCGTTACATTATATACCAGACATGGCAGGCAAATCAAACAGAAATTATATACGTTTTTAAAATATAAATATAAGACTTTCCTAATGATCAGGGCTCCATTAATTTACCCATAAAAAGCATGCTTCCTGTCCTGTCGTCGGATATGGTGAACATAAAAGGCCTGTCTGCCTTAAACTCCCTTATCTCTTCCACAGGCATGGCCGACTCCGTCATCTCTACCACGGTAGCCGCAGCCGCCTCGCTGCCCTTTTCATTCACCTCGATAACTGCCTTGTGCATCACCCTGGAAATAAAAATGCCGGGAGCAATATTGGAAAAATCAGCCATAGGGGTAAAAGCTATCGCCATGCCCAGCAGACCCAGTGTATCATTTAGAAGCTTGACCCCGTACTCCATTTTGTACCTGGGCAAGCTGAGCTCTACTTCACCGCCGCTCAGGCTGTCTGTAAGATCCTTCCATCTTTCTTCATCCATATCCCTTATAATGCTGTCCAGATCCCCGCCTTCATCCGGCAGCAATATATACATGGCCAGCTTCTGGCGCCCATAGGGGAGCTTTATGACCTTAAACCCTTCAAATGCGCCGTACTCAAAATCCTCTGTCATGTGCATCATGGGAACACTGGCGGTTCTTCCGTCTGACAGGTGAAAATCTTCATCATATGTAGCCTCCTCTTCAAAGGGATAAGTCCAGTCGCCCTTAAAGTATATGGCATTTATAAGGTACATGACTGCAGCAGGGGGTATCTCGTCTATCATGTCCTCTATCTTTTCCCTGGTGGCATCGGATATCCAGCCGTTTATGATATCCACTGCCCCCGGATCTGAAAAATCAAGTTTCCTCACCCCGGAGTTATAGTATTTCTGATTTGTCTCCAGGAAATCCTCTTTGACATCAAAGTCCTGCCTCTGCCATATGGAGTTGGCAATGCTTAGTTCCACGCTTTTATCTGCACTCAAAAGGCTTATCATGAGATCGGAAAAACCCTGGTTCAGCTCTTCCATATCCATACCCTCAAATTCCATGGCATCTGCCATGGCCAGCGAAGTCTCCCCGGCGGCTCCGTTATATACCATGGCCAGGGCCAGCAGTATAGAAAGGGGCGATATGAAGATATTCATCCCCTCATCCTCGGCTATGAGCTGATTGAAGATCTTAAATGCGAACCTGGTATTGGCATTTACCAGGCCCCGGTCCAGGTCTTCCACCATCTCATCTGCCCTGTCCTCCGATACCGGCGTCAGCCCCTCGCCGGCGGAGATTCTCCTGCACCCGGCGCCTGCCAGTAAAAATGCTGCTATTATCACAGTAATAAAGGCAGTTTTTACATATTTCATCTTTTCCTCCATAAAAAATACTTAAACAATATACCCATACGGGAGTAGTCCTGTAAAACCGGGGTGTTATTCGAATATGCCGTTTATAAGGATATTCATATGGGCATCATCTTCATGTATGGATATGACTTCCTGCAGCCTCTCCCCCCTTTTGAAATCCTCAAAGTCGAAACTCCTGGAACCAGTGACCTCGCCTTCATCATCAAGTATGACCAGTTCTATGTACCCGGTAAATGCCAGTTCCGGGTCCAGCTGCTCTATATTGAAAAACACTTCCAGGCCTTCCCCGGATTCAGCTGTCCAGTAAAGGAAAAGCAGGTTGCCGGCCACCATCTCTGATGGTTCACCCCTGACTGTAAGGTCAAGGTAAAAATCTGCATCCACCTTTCCCGGCCCCGAAGGAATATCTGCCACCTGGTCCATCTCCAGGGCAAGGTCCCCGCTTTCTTCCATGACAGCTGCTGATTCTTCCGCCGGTGCCGCTGCTTCTTCTTCCGCCATCATAGCCGCTGGTTCCTCTGCCCCGAAATCAGCTTCAGCCATCTTTCCTGCCTCCGATAAAGGAGAATGCCATCCGTATGTCCTGAACAGGCCCCAGGAGCCAAAGCCGATGACCAGCAGGGCGGCAAAGGCAATTCCCAGGGTCTTTATCCAGTCCCTGGACGGAGCCGTATATCCTGCTCCTATCATTACCTCATCGCCGATCTCCAGTTCTCCCTGGCCTATATGCTGTTTTACAAAACTGCCGTCGGGAGTGACGGCTATGCAGTAATTCTTATGAATTTCTATTACTACTGCTCTCATATCATTTACCATCCCGGCCGATATCTATATAGCTGAATCCAGATACTATGGCAAGGACCATAGCTATTATATATATTCGGCCCCTTTCCACTTTTTTCCGGTGTATGGGTATCTTTGCCTCTATTTCCTTTATGGGAAGCCTTCTGGTATCCATGAGTATCTTGAGCATAATAGCGTCATTGGCTATCATCCTGGAGATATCCTGGTACTTTTCCTTCAGGGCCTGGCTTTTAGGAGAGACCTGGGCCAGCCTGGTAATATCTATATCCCATTTTTGCAGTATTCCGGCATAGGCTGCCACCTCCGCCTTTCTGTCTTCCTCTTCTTCCTCCATCTGGTAAAGCTCTACTGACTGCTTTTCCCAGATATCTTCTTCAAATTCATCACCGGGGACTTCAAGGCCATGTTCCAGCTTCCGGTAATGGTCTATAAGGCGAAGGGAGATGACCATCCTGGCAAAGGATAAAAACTTGGCCCTGCCTGCCTTAAATGAGCCTATTGCTTCCCTGAATGCCATAAGGGCCACTGAAAGTTCATCATCCCTGCCATATTCCAGGAATCTACCCACCCTTTTCTGGGCCACGCTGGCAATAAACGGCTTGAATTCTTTTATGAGAGTGTTTAGTCGGTCACTATTGCCCCGGGCATTTATGACCCTTTCCTCAAGTGTTTCCCTGTGGATTACCATATATCTCTATTTTACCGACTTACCGCTTAACAGTTCTTCCAGTATACCATCCAGGGACTTTTCCAGTTCCTCCAGGTATTCCGCTATCTGACTTTCCTTCATCTTTCCCGATGCGACAAGCTTTTTCCTGGCAGCAATATCTTCCTTGAGGCTGGATATCCTGTATTCGACCTGTTCAAAGTTAAGGCCTTCAGACGCTATGGCCCTCCTCAGCCTTGCTACCTCTTTTTCCAGGTCCCTGGGTCTTTCCCGTGACTGGATAAAGAGGATTATGACTGCGCCGACCAGTATAGTTATTATCACATATAATACTGCCATATTATTTATTATACATGAATGTCAATCATTTAAAATATGATAGGTTTGTAATTCGGACTAAAACCTTAAAATTAGAAGTATTGGATAACATATAATACAATATATGGGAAAGGAGATCATTATGAGACTTGATACGGCAGTATTCGGCGGAGGGTGCTTCTGGTGCCTGGAAGCCGTTTTTAAGATGATAAAAGGGGTAAAGAAGGTAGAGTCAGGCTATGCCGGAGGATCTGCACAGGACCCCACCTATCAAAAAGTATGTTCCGGGACTACCGGGCATGCGGAGGTTGTAAGGATACATTATTACCCGGAAAAGGTATCATACCGCCTGCTCCTGGAAATATTCTTTGCCTCCCATGACCCCACCACCTTGAACAGGCAGGGTAATGACATGGGCACCCAGTACCGCTCCATAATACTTTATACCACCCCGGAACAGGAAAAAGCGGCCAGGGACTATGTACAGGAACTAAAGGATGATAAAGCATATCCGGCTATGATAGTGACTGAAGTGGAGCCCCTGGAGAAGTTTTATATGGGAGAGGATTATCACCAGGATTATTTTGCCAATAATGAGAGGGCGCCCTACTGCCGTTCAGTGGTAAGCCCCAAGGTAAATAAGGCAAAGAATGAATTTAAGGCTGTGCTGAAATAATATTCAATACAGCCTTCTATTTATAAAATATTTCTAACTACCGGATTTCTTAAGATAGTCTACCACAACAGCAGCATTATCCCTATAAGATCCTTCCGGGACAAATTTCCTTTTAAAAAAAATGTCTTAAGCCTCGCTGCCGGTCAGGCTTCTCAGGTGTATTCCCGCCAGGGAATAGCTTATGGCATAAGGTATGA
>CAYZJW010000001.1:9968-46941 GCA_964478985.1 uncultured Actinomycetota bacterium | reverse complement strand
TTTTAAAGTTGAATATTTCACCGATTTCCCTATAATATTAGACCTGTCTTTAATTATTTAGGATATATATTAATTGAAATAAAGAAAATATCAAAGCTATCCGGGAACATGGACTCCATTTTACTGAAAGTCATAAAACTTGATAATGCGGGAGAAATACTGGAAGGCCTCACCAGGCCTGAGTCCGGCAGCGCCGACGCACTTAAGACGGTGGAAGCCGTGATAGACGGTATAAAAAGAAATGGAGATGACGCCCTTTGCCGCTTCATAAAGGAGTATGACGGTTTTGATGCCGGCAGGGAAAATATAAGGGTGGCGGGAAAAGAAATAAAGGAAGCTGCCCAAAAGGTAAAAAAGGAACTTCCCGACCTGGTCAGGGCACTGGATATAAGCCGTAAAAACATAGAATCATTTCACAGGTCCCAGTATGAGCATAGTGAGACCTCATGGATGAAGGAAGACAGCAGGGGAGCCAGGACCGGCCAGAAAGTCACACCTATTGAACGTGTGGGATTATATATCCCGGGCGGCCGGTATGCCTATCCCTCCACGCTGCTTATGACTTCAATACCTGCTGTCACTGCAGGGGTAGACAGTATTGCAGTGTGCTCGCCTCCCGATATAAATGGACAAATAGATCCGGTGATGCTTTACCTGTGCAGTATTCTTGGTATCAGCGAGATATACAGGATGGGGGGAGCCCAGGCCATAGCCGCCATGGCTTTCGGGACTTCATCAGTAAAGAAAGTGGACAAGATCGCCGGTCCGGGTAATATTTACGTGACCCTGGCAAAAAAACTGGTATATGGATATGTGGGGATAGACAGCCTGGCTGGCCCCAGCGACATAACTATTATAGCCGACAGCAGCGCCAGGCCGGAGCTGGCCGCGGCAGATATGCTTTCCCAGGCAGAACACGACCCCCTTTCCAGGAGCATACTCCTTTCTTCTGACAGGGAACTGGCAGAACAGGCAGCTGAATGCATGCATGAGATGCTGCGGTATTACGGAAGCCGTAAGGATTATGCCGGTAATTTCAGGGTCATGGCCCAATCCGTAAGACAGCAGTGCCGGATATATTTTTCACCGGATATTGATATCATAATAGAAGCTGCCAATATGACCGCGCCGGAACATCTGGAGATAATGGTAAGTGATCCCGGCCATGTGCTGGAGGGCATAAGGAATGCAGGAGCTATATTTATAGGAGACAATACCCCGGTGGCAGTGGGCGACTATATCGGGGGAACAAACCATGTCATACCTACTGAAGGAAACGCCAGGTTCTCATCACCCCTGGGAGTGGGGGATTTCCTCAAGAGGAGCAGCATATGCACATACAGCAGGGCTGCCCTGGAGGCGGAAAGAAGATATATAGAAGAAATGGCCGGTTTTGAAAGATTGTATGTACACAGGGATTCGGTCAGGAAAAGATTTGAAAGGCAGGGTTAGATGAGTCTTAAAATAAAAAAGCAGATAGCCGGACTTCCCGAATATGTTGCAGGAAGGACGCTTGAAGAAATAAAGCAAAAATACGGCCTGGACCGGGTATATAAGCTGGCATCCAATGAGAACCTTTTCGGACTGCCGCCGGGACTGGCGGAAAAGATGGCTTCTTATATGGACAGTATGATCTATTATCCTGATGCAGGATGCGTCATGATAAGGAAAAGACTGTCGGAATTCTATGGTATCCCGGATGACCAGATCATAATAGGCAGCGGTTCTGACCAGATAATAGAGATGATATGCGACAGTTTTACCGGAACTGGAGACAATATAGTGATCGCTGATCCCACCTTTCCCATTTACGAAAAATCTGCCTTAAAATGCGGAGCTTCAGCCAGGAAGGTGCCCCTGAAAGACTTCAGGCAGGATATAGAGGGCATGCTGGATGCGGTAGACAACAGTACCAGGATATTTTTCCTGACAAATCCCCAGAATCCTACCGGTACAAAAATAACCGGGGATGAATTCCGGAAGGTCATCCGCAGTATTGCTGATGATATACTGGTAGTGATGGATGAGGCATATTATGAATACTGCCCCCGGCAGGACCGGCTGGAGACTGTCGGCTACCTGGAAGGCAGGGACAACCTGATGCTTCTCAGGACTTTCTCCAAGGCATATGGGCTGGCCGGCCTGAGGATAGGCTATGGGCTGGGATCCCGGAAAGCGGCTGCAGCCATAAATAAGGTAAGGCTGCCCTTTAATGTCAATGCCATGGCCCAGAAAGCAGCTTTGTACGCGCTTGAGTCAAGTGGCTATGTAGGGAAGATAAGCGATGCCGTTTCTAAACAGAGGCAGATATACTATAATGTACTGGAAAAGGAAGGCATAGGATATGTCAGGTCATATGCCAATTTCCTGCTTATAGATGCGGGAGAAAAAAGCGGGGATATAGTAGAAGGACTGCTGAGGAAAGGATTCATAGTAAGGCCCGGTGAAAATCTTGGTTTTCCGGGATATATAAGGGTGACCATAGCAACAGAAGAGATAAATAAGCTGTTCCTGGATATATTTACAATGCTTTACAGGAATACTTATAAATAGGGGGGATGATTAATGAATAAAAGAGAGAAAGGATCATCGCCATGGAAACAGTGGTAACCGGTAACGGTACAGAAGTAAGATTCGGCCAGGGACTGCCAACGGTAATAATTGCCGAAAGGATAAATCCTACCGGACGCAAAAAGCTTGCGGCAGAGCTTCAGGAAGGCAAGCTGGATATAGTAAGGGAAGATGCCAGGAAACAGGCCGAAGCAGGCGGGGATATTATCGATATAAATGTAGGTGCTGTAGGAGTGGATGAGGTGGACATGCTGCCCAGGGCCGTAGAAGCAGTCATGGAGCAGACGGATCAGCCCATATGCCTGGATTCTGCCAATCCGGAAGCGCTCAAGGCGGCACTTAAGGTCTATCCCAACAAGGTCCTCATAAATTCAGTAAACGGTGAGGAAAAGTCCATGAAAAACCTGCTGCCGGTGGTAGCGGAAAGCGGCTCTGCCGTTATCTGCCTGATGATGGACGAAAACGGTATACCCGATACAGTAGAAAAAAGGCTTGCCATAGCGGAAAAGATCATGAAGCGGGCAGAAAAGATGAAAATAGACAGGCAGGACCTGGTATTTGATGCCCTGGTGATGACTAATTCCACCAATTCCGAGTCGGCAAAAACAACTATTGAGACCCAGAGGAGGATAGCGGCTGAATATGGTGTCGCCACAACAGGAGGATATTCCAATATAAGCTACGGCATGCCTAACAGGGAACTGATAAATATACATTTCATCTCCATGGGGATAATGAACGGCCTGAATGCGCCCATAGCCGATCCCCTGACGCCGGGACTTATTGAAGCCATGAGGGCAGCGGATTTCCTTGCCGGAAGGGATCCATACGGCATGAAATACCTGTCATTTTATAGAAAATAATATGGTTTTGGGTTATAATCTCCCTTATTTATTAATTTGAGTAAGGGAGAATCAAATGGCTAAGGTACTTCTAAAAGACCTGACCAAGAGATTCGATGAGGTTGTGGCTGTTAACAAGATGAACGACGTCATCGAAGATCAACAATTTGTGGTCCTGGTAGGACCCTCAGGATGCGGTAAAACCACCACCCTGCGTATGATAGCAGGACTGGAGGAAGTAACCGAGGGAGAAATCTATATCGGAGACAGACTGGTCAACGATGTCCCCCCAAAGGACAGGGACATCGCTATGGTTTTTCAGAACTATGCCCTTTACCCCCACATGGATGTTTACAACAACATGGCTTTCGGGCTCAAGCTGCGAAGGACCCCCAAAGCCGAGATCGAAAAAAGAGTACAGAACGCCGCCAGGATCCTGAAGATCGAAGATCTTCTCAAGAGAAAACCCAAACAGCTTTCAGGAGGGCAGAGACAGCGTGTAGCCCTGGGTAGAGCCATTGTAAGGGACCCCAAAGTGTTCCTTATGGATGAGCCGCTGTCAAACCTGGATGCCAAGTTAAGGGTACAGATGAGGACAGAGATCGCCAAACTGCACCAGAGGCTCAAAGCCACTATCGTCTATGTCACCCATGACCAGACAGAGGCTATGACCATGGCCAGCAAGATCATTATCATGAAGGACGGCATCGTACAGCAGACCGGGGCGCCCCAGGAAGTCTATGACCATCCTGACAATATGTTCGTTGCCGGTTTCATAGGATCTCCGGCCATGAACTTTGTGGATGTCACGGTCACTGAAAAGCTGACTCTGAAGAATGACCAGTTTGAGATCGATACCAGTGACAAGCTCAAGGATATCATCAAGAAGAACGACCTTGCAGGCAAGGATATAGTCGCCGGCATAAGGCCCGAGGACCTGGAAGATGCAGAATTCATTCCCGAAGCCGGGGATAGCAATACCATTACCGCCGATGTAGAGGTAACAGAGCCCATGGGTGCAGAGATATATGTCTATGTGGACATAAACGGAGTGCTTATGACAGCCCGTGTCTCCCCAAGGTCAAAACTGAGGAGCGGAGACAAGGCAAAACTGTACATTGACCTGGATATGATGCATCTATTTGACAAGAAGACAGAAAAGGCATACATATAAGGAACAAAGCCTGATATATCATATTGAAAGCAAGGCACAGCAATATTAATTTGTTGTGCTTTGCTTTTTCTTTTTATAAAATTAATGCTAATGGATTCAAGATATGATGTGATAATCTCGGGAGCCGGCCCCTCGGGGAGCCTTCTGGGTTATCTGCTTGCCGGCAGAGGTATTAATACCCTTATATTGGAAAAGCAGGAATTTCCCAGGCATAAGATATGCGCCGGAGGCCTGCAGCACAGGAGCCTGGCCCTTATCCCTTTTGATATAAGTAAAGTAGTGCATAAAAGCCTGCATGGCATCTTATTCAGCTACAGGAAAAGGGATGTTTTCTCCAGGAAGTATATGCTTCCCATCCTGCATACTGTCCAGAGGAGCGAGTTTGATGCCTTTCTGGCAAAAAAAGCCCTGGATAAGGGATGCAGTATAAATTTTGGAGAAACGGTAACAGGATATGCACCGGGAAAGGATATTATAAGGGTTGATACTGCACAGAGGTCATATGAAGCCAGGGTCCTTGCCGGGGCTGACGGCATAAGAGGCGCAGTCCACCGATTGCTTACTTCCGGAAGCAGCATAATGAGGATACTTGGCTATGAAACGGAAAGAACTTCAGGTCCTGAGGAGGAAAAAAAGTATTATGATGCAGCCGGCCTGGATTTTGGCGGTATAAAAAATGGTTATGTATGGGCTTTTCCCAGGAAAAAGATAATATCCTATGGCATAGGCGCCCCTTTTTCTACAGCCCGGGCCATGAAAAGTTATTTTCATGCCTATATGAATGGAAAAAGCAATGGGAATATGACCGATATCAAAGCCCAGTCTATACCGGTCCGTACAGAAAATACGCCGGTCTGCAGCTACAGGGTCCTGGCTGTGGGGGATGCTGCCTGCCTGGGGGACGGCTTTACGGGTGAAGGCATATATAATTCACTCAAGAGTTCCCATATGGCGGCAGAAAGCATAGATAATGCATTAAGGACATCCAGGTTTGACTTCCCTGATTACCGGCAGAGGATATGGGAAGATATTTATGAGGACATAAAAATATCCCTCAGGTTTTCAAAGGTTTTCTTTTCCTTTCCCATTTTTTTCTATAAGCTTTTCAGGACGGATGAAAGATTTTTCAGGCTTTGCTGCCGTGTGCTCCGGGGTGAGAAGAAATATAGAGATATTTCTGGAAGATTAAACCTTTTTGGATGATAATGAAAGTAGTATTATACATGTGGACTTTGTACAGATATTAGCTTGAAAGGAAGTTCTGATGGCTGAAAAAGAAAAAGAGACCATTATTGCCCAGATATCGGATATCCATGTGGGGGAATCCCACTTTGTCCCCAGCCTTCTTACCAGGGCAATAGATGAGATAAATGAGCTAAATCCTGATGTAGTCATCATAACCGGCGACCTTACAGCCAATGGGTTCAGGCGCGAATATGAAACAGTTAAGAATTACCTGGCTCCCATAAAATGTAAAAACCTTATGGTTCAGCTTGGAAATCATGATTCCAGGAATGTGGGATATCTCCACTTTGAGGAACTTTTCGGCCAGAGGTATAAGACCTTTAGCAATGAAGAAGTCACCATAATAGCTGCCGACTCCAGCGAGCCTGACCTTGATAACGGGCAGATAGGCAGGGAGCACTATAAATGGATCAAAGAAGAGTTAGCTAAAAAACCTAAAAAGAATTTCAAGATATTCGCCATACATCACCACCTGGTCTCGGTGCCCAATACGGGGAGGGAACGTAATATTGTAAATGATGCCGGGGATGTCCTGGAGACCATCGTCGATGCCGGGGTGGATATGGTGCTTTGCGGACACAAACACGTGCCTTACCTGTGGAGGATAGAAGATATGCTGGTGGTGACTGCGGGTACCGTCTCCTGCCTGAGACTCAGGGGCATCATAGAGCCCAGTTATAATATAATATATATCAGGGAAAAAGAGATAGATATATACAGGAGGTCTCCCTTTGACAGGATAGAAAAGATCCTTGGAGTCAAAAGGGTGGGCAGGAAGGCTAAGCTCTGTGAAAAATTTATTACGGAGAAAAGACAACAGGCATAAAAAGCTTATAGCCCTGATAGACGGAGAACACTATCCTGATGTGACCAGGGATGCACTGGCCATGCTGAAAGACTGTTTTACAGGAAGTTTTGCCGGCATCGTGTTTCTGGGCGGGAGCGAAAAGCTGGTGATGGATGACCTGGAAGACTATTTCGGAGGAAAAGTATATATCATAAGTGACCTGGACCATGATTTTACGGAAGCCCTTAAGCACTTCAAGCCCGATATAGCATATGACCTGAGTGATGAACCGGTGGTGGACTACAGGTCCAGGATGAAGATAGCATCTTTCTGCATTGCCAGAGGATGCAGTTATATGGGGCCGGATTTCCTTTTTGAGAGCCAGAGGCAAGATATCAGGCTTTCCGTAAAGTCGATTTCCATAATAGGTACAGGAAAGAGGATAGGAAAGACGGCAATAAGTTCATATGCGGCCAAATTATATTCCGAGGAGGATATTGAAACAGCCGTTTTGGCAATGGGAAGGGGAGGCCCTGCGGAACCGCAGGTCATAAAAGGTGATGAAATAGATATTAACCCGGAATACCTGCTTGGACTTAACCGGAAAGGACTTCATGCCAGTTCTGATTATATTGAAGATGCAATGCTGAGCGAGATAACCACTATAGGCTGCAGGAGATGCGGCGGGGGTTTTGCCGGTGATATATTCATGACCAATCTGGAACAGGGTGCAAGAATAGCCGAAAGCCTGGGCCCGGACCTTTTGATAGTAGAGGGAAGCGGTGCTTCCATACCCGGAATAGACACAGACGCCAGGATCTGCGTCATCGGAGCTTTCCAGGACTGGACCAGCATCATAGGGTATCTGGGGATATACAGGATAATCCTGGCAGACCTTATAATCCTTACCATGTGCGAAGAACCGATGGCAGACAGCAATAAGATAGCTGAATTGGAAAAAGAGATAAAAAAATATAATCCGGGAGCAGCAGTGTTAAGGACTGTATTCAGACCCAAACCGCTGTCAAATATAAAAGGCAGGAAAGTATTCCTGGCCATGACTGCCAGCCCGGCAATAGAAAATAAAATAATTAAATATATGGAGAAGGAATACGGATGCCGGGTAGCGTCAGCCAGCTTCAACCTCTCAAACAGGCAGGAACTGAGAAAAGACCTGGCCGCCAGCCCGGCTTTTGATACCATACTTACCGAACTGAAGGCAGCTGCGGTAGATGTCCTTACCCGCTATGCTTCCGAGAACAAAAAGGAAGTCTCATTTATCGATAATATCCCGGTGGCAGCCAAAAGGGGAAGCAGCTTTAAAAAAGAACTTATGGGATTGATAGAATAGGAGCCAAAGCCGATGGGTCAGGGAGAAAAAGAATCAAAACATAATACGGTAGTCATATCGGATAAGAAAAGCGGGCTTCCGTTTTCCAGGGGCATCCTGGCATCTTCCATAGCAGTAGCCGGGCTGGAGATGGTAACAGCCCACAAGATAGCTTCCGATGTTCAGGATTATTTTACTGATAATAATATAAGATCCATAACCCTGGACGAGCTAAGGTCCCTTGCCTTCAGGTTTATAAAGGAAGAAGCGGGGCTGGAAAATGCCGAGAAATATCTTCTGTGGCAGTCTGTGGGGAAACTGCATAAACCCACTATTATCCTTGTGGGCGGGGCTACAGGCGTTGGCAAATCTACGGTTGCCACGGTACTGGCCAGCCGGCTTAATATCACCAGGGTTGCGTCTACTGATGCCATAAGGGAAGTCATGCGGGCTTCAGTATCAGAAAGACTTATCCGTCCCCTGAGGGGTTCTTCCTACAGTGCATATAAGAACCTGACCCTGCCTCCGACAGGAGTGGAGCCGGTAATACTGGGCTTCAGGGAGCAGGTACTGGCGGTAAATGTAGGCATTGAAGCTATTATAAAGAGGAGCGTAGAAGAAAAGACAGATATAGTCATAGAAGGAGCCCATGTGGTGCCGGGATACCTGGATACCGCCAGATATGACGATAAGGCCATTATCATCAGCATGCTTATCGCTGTACCTGATAAGGATGTCCATAAAGAGCATTTTGCCAAAAGGACAGTGGAGACCCAGGGTTCACGGCCGGTACAGAGATATATCAAACACCTGGACAAGATACTTATGATACAGGATTACCTGGAAGACCTGGCGGCAAAAAATAATGTAAGCATAATCCAGAACTATAATCTGGACAATACAGTAAAAAAAGCCCTGGAACTGGTATTCAAGACAGTGAAAGACCAGTTTGACAGGCTGGGGACTGAGTATGCTCACGGTTCTGGCGCCTGACCGCCGCTTACCGAGAATGTCAGCTGTTTTTGCTGAGTACCAGCATGACCTATTTTTACCAGGTAATCACCGGGGGCATAGAGACCGTCCCTTTTGACCAGGTAGACCGCAATACTGCCGCTTCCGTCGTCGTTAATTACTATATCATCAGTCTGCATTATGCTCTGTCCGCCATCTCCTAAGAATACCCATTCCGTTTTCAGTCTTTGGCCCTCTTCAATGTCACTTACCTGTATTATCAGGTAGATGCCGGGATCACTGCTGTCAAAGTGGCGGATATCTTCATCCCGGGGGAATCCATGTCCCGGATCCAGGCTGTCTGCCAGGTATATATCTCTTATTAACGGTTCTTCCCTTAAAGATAAATAGGCGGCTGCAGCAATTATTGCAGTACAGATTATTATTATGATTATATTTGTCTTATTCATAAATTATAGTGTTTCCGCCTGACATTATAGCAAAACTGGTAAAAATGTTTGACTAAAATTTCCAATTGGTATATATTTTCTTCCTGGTCCATAGTAGGGGAAGAAACAATGCCGATATATAGCTACAGATGTGATAAATGCGGAGAGACCTTCGATAAGCTGGTAAAGCCCGGAGGAAATGGCTGCGTGCCCTGTATAAAGTGCAAGTCTGATACCAGGAGGGTTTTTTCTCCCGTAGGTATAATATTTAAGGGTTCCGGTTTTTACAGTACAGACTATAAGCCGGGTAATAAAAGTTCCATAAATAATTCCCAGGCAGGCAAAAAAAATGATGAAAAGGGTCAGGATAAAAAACCGGAAACCGGGGTCAGGCCAAAAGAAGACAGGGTGGAATCCAAAAAACCGGCAAAATAGCAGGACTTCTGGCTTATTCTCCACTCCTCTGCATAAGTGTTCAAATGTATTCCCAAATCTTAAAAATAATATTATAATTATGTATTGATGATTTTATTAACATTTTTATCGATAATATTGATCTGGTTGCATGTTTCAAGTTTAAGATTTATGATAAGGGCCAGGGGAAAAGGGGTGCTGGCCGAAGATGCTGCCAGGCTGGAGGAGAGTATGCCGGAGCTGGAAACAGGCAGCCAGGCGGCCGGCGGTCCGGTGATCATGTCCCTGGGAGTAATAATAGCGCTGAACCTGGCCGAGATCGGTTATTTTGTTTATTGCGTGTACCTTTTTAATGACAATATAGTGATACTGGGAAGCTCGATACTGGTGGGATACTCGATTTATTCAATGGCGAGGTTTTTGCCAAAGATAAAAAGATTCATGAAACAGCCGGTAAAACTCCTGATGGAGCGTACAGAAGGTTATGAGAATGTACTGAATATTATCATGGCTTCCGTGGAGATTATTTTCTGTTCCTATATACTGTACAGAATATTTTTTACACTTTAAAAGGATGATATGATGAAGAATAGAAAATGGGCCATAATCATGTTATGCATATTTCTGGCAGCTGTCCCGGCATTAACCAGTTCCTGTATCTTTTCCGGTCTTTTTAGTCCGGGGGATACTTCAGCCATAAATATAGAAGAAGTAGAAGGCAGGGATAGCGGAAAACTCACCGAAGAAGAGTTTGAGGAGCTGTTGAGAAATAAGGATTTCCTGGAGACATTCGATACTTTCTACTACCCGGATTCCAGGGTGGAAGAAGCAAGAGCCCTTATCGAGGAACAGGAGATCATATATGTGATCCTGGAGACAGATGAGGCATTTGCGGTTGTGGAAGAATATTACAGGAATAAAAAAGTGCAGTCTATCTGGAACCGGGATTTTATCTACCAGAAAAGCATGGCCAAACTGGAAGAAGAGTTTGCGGGCGGCCAGGACGATGATATACTCATAACCAAATATACATTTTCCAGCAAAGACAGGGACAGGGTGGTCGATGTTTTGGTAAAGGAATTGTCACCGGACAGGACCCAGATAATGGTTACATACTGGGATCTCCAGTAATGCTATACCGATGAATAACAGTAATATTCCCATCATCTACAGCGTAAGCGGATTAAACCGCCTGATCAGGCAGGACCTGGAAGGCAGCTTTCCCGATATCTGGGTGGAAGGAGAAGTAAGCAATTTCTTTTTCCATAACTCCCGGCATATGTACTTTGACCTGAAGGACGAAGACAGCAAGGTCAGGATAGTGATGTTCCATCAGAATAACCGCAGGCTGGTATTTGATATGGAAGAAGGACTGCACCTGCAGGTGAACGGCTATGTCTCTGTCTACGAAAAAAGGGGTGAATACCAGGTCATAGCTCTTGATGCCCGTCCCGTGGGAAAAGGTGCCCTG
Source organism: uncultured Actinomycetota bacterium (assembly GCA_964478985.1). Taxonomy (GTDB): domain Bacteria; phylum Actinomycetota; class Humimicrobiia; order Humimicrobiales; family Humimicrobiaceae; genus M55B120. The sequence goes on along the minus strand of CAYZJW010000001.1, from coordinate 35,707 downwards.
ATACTGGCCTTTGAGCAGTTAAAGGATAAACTTTCAAAAAAGGGGTATTTCGACAGCGGAAAGAAAAAAAAGATACCCATGCTCCCGCAGAGGATAGGAGTAGCCACATCCATCGGCGGGGCGGTGCTTAAGGATATGGTATCTGTCCTGGAAAAAAGGTTCCCTAATTTTCATCTCATAGTAAGGAATGTAAATGTTGGCGGCATGACCTCAGCGGCAGATCTCTGCCAGGCCATAGAAGATCTATGCCAGTACGGTGTGGACGTAATAATAATAGCCAGGGGCGGCGGTTCCCTGGAAGACCTGTGGGGTTTTAACAGCGAGGAACTGGCCTGCACCATATATGACTGCACCATCCCTGTTATCTCGGCAGTCGGGCACCAGACAGATCTTACCATATCAGATCTTGTGGCAGACCTCAGGGCTGCTACTCCATCGGTAGCCGCTGAAAACGTGATCCTGGACAAGGAAAAGATCACCAGGGATATCAAGACTGCGGCGGCAGCCATGCGGGAAAGATCCCTGGGACTGGCCAAAAACTACCGGAGGTATTTGCGGTCCCTTATAGACAGAAAATATTTTCTAAGGCCCGACACTCTCCTGGGGGCTAAATACCAGGATACTGTCATGGCGCTCAGGGGTCTAGAAGACAATATGGAAGACATCACCGGCAAGAAAAGAAAGGTCCTGGCCGGATGGAATGCCGGGCTGAGGCGGGAAAGGATAATCTCGCGCATCGGTTCGGCCAGGCTTACTGTTAAGAATAATATATTCAGGTGGAAAAACAGTATTGCCAACCATATAGAGAGCAAAAAAAGATTTGCCGGATTTACCATGGAAAGCCTTGAGAAAAACAGCCCGGCAAATATAATTAAAAGAGGTTTTGCCATAATCACCATAGAGGATAAAAGCATAAAAAGCGTAAAAGCAGTTTCTCCCGGCGATGATATTGGGATACAGCTGGGAGACGGAAGCATCAAAGCCAGGGTGCTTGAGATATTAACAAAAAGATTATCCGGGTCGGGGATCTAACATGAACATCGATAAAATGGATTTTGAGGAAGCGCTGGAGAAACTGGAAGAGGTAGTTAAAAAGCTGGAAGATGAAAATATATCTCTGGAGGATTCCATGCAGAGATTTGAACAGGGCATAAAGCTTTCTTCCCATTGCCTCAAAAAGCTGAACCAGGCGGAACAGAAGATAGAAGAGCTTACCAGGTCAGAAGAAGGAAGGCTGGTTGCCAGGGAACTGGAGATAGACAGGGAAAACTGACAGTCTGCACAATATATTGTGTATGCATATCATATTGTCTTATTCAATAACAATATATAGTTAGATATTATTATTGAATAAAAAATCCACTAAATAATAATAATTATTTTTACTATTTTTTTAAAAATTAGTTTACAAATGATGTTTAATATGGTACTTTATTGGTGTGATGTGGGGGAAAGTGGTGGAAAATGGAATAGTTTTCCCACTATTTTGTTAAAAATGGTCCGGCAGGCTGTAAATGTTTTTAGGCGAACATCGCAGGACAATAGACAGTAAAGGCAGGATATTCATCCCTGCAAAGTTCCGGGAAGAAATAATAAAGGGAGTAATAATCACCAAAGGTTTCGATGAGAAGTGCCTGTTTATGTTTTCCAGGGAAGGATGGAAGAGGATAGAGGATAAGATAGCGGAGAATCCCATGGCCAGGAGGAATATACAGAGTTTCTCAAGATGGTTTTTCTCATCAGCTTCCATGGAAAGTATAGACCAGCAGGGAAGGACCAGGATCCCCCAGAACCTGATAGAATATGCTGGTTTGAAAAAAGAAATAGTCCTGGTAGGAGTATCGGACAGGGCAGAGATCTGGTCAGAGGAAAACTGGAACAGTTATTATAATAAGGCTGATTCCCAGTTCTCTGAGGACCAGGATGCATTTGAGGAATTGGGATTTTAGAGAAGCGGGCCGGTATGGGTAAAGATTTCTTCCATATACCAGTTTTGCTTGATAAGGTCCTGGAGTATCTGAGCCCGAAGCAGGGAGACATAGTCTTCGACGGGACACTTGGCGGTGCGGGTCATACTGCAGAAATAATTAAAGCCATTGCCCCCACAGGCAAAGTAATTGGAGTAGATCTTCATAGTCAGACCTTAAGCACCGCCGCCAATAGATTAGGGTCATTGGCCGTATATATGATACCGGTCAATGATAACTTTGCAAATATAAGTCAGATATTGAGGAGACTGGGAATAGGGGATGTAGACGGTATATTGCTGGACCTGGGCCTGTCTTCTTTCCTGATAGACAGTTCGGGAAGGGGATTCAGCTATAGAAGGGATGAAGCCCTGGATATGAGGTTTTCAGGAAGCCAGGAACTGACAGCGGCAGATGTGGTTAACAGTTATCCCGGGGAAAAGCTGGAGAAGATCTTTTTTGAATACGGTGAGGAAAGGTTTTCCCGCCGCATAGCTGCCAATATTGAGAAAAGAAGAAAGCATGGATTTATAGGAACAACCGGGGAACTTGCCGCTATAATAAGGGGCTCCATTCCCCCCGGTTCACACGGCAGGCGCAGGGGAGACCCTGCAAAAAGAGTATTCCAGGCTATAAGGATAGAGGTAAACAGGGAACTGGAGAACCTTGAAAAAGCAATTGATGACGGCTTCCAGGTACTGAAAACAGGCGGCAGGATGATCATAATCTCCTATCATTCACTGGAAGACAGGATGGTAAAGACGATGTTCAGGGAATTTGAAGGCATATGCACATGTCCCCCGGGCCTGCCTGTCTGCAGGTGCGGAGCCAAAAAAAGAGCAGAGACCCTGACAAAAGGGGCGGTCATGGCTGATGAGAGCGAAATAAGGCAAAACCCCCGTTCGGGGAGCGCCAGGCTAAGAGCATTGAAGAAAGTTTGAAAAGATGATGCCGGAAACAGCAGAAAAACTTAATGATTTCCAGAAACCTGTACTTTATCTTGTTAAAGAAGACAAGAGAGTACGGCAGGGAAGACAGGTATTATACTGCAATAGCGGACCTTTTTATATTATGGTGGTCGTTATCCTGTTTGCCTGCCTGGGGCTTTTGCTGAATATAGGGCTAAAGGTGCAGAGTATAAATTACCAGAAAGAGATATACAGGCTCAATGGCATGATAGCTGTAGAGGAAGACAGGTCTGACAGGCTGAAGCTGGAGATATCGTCTTTGAGGTCACCTTCACGCATACTTGCAGCTGCCGGTGAAAGGCTGGAGATGAAGTCGGATCCCATGGAAGTCATAGCTATCTCCGGGGACGATATCATAAATAATGAAAAGATATTTGATTATATATCCAGGGAAAGCCTGCCGGCAATACCAGGTAATTATGACAATCTGCTGGGGACCTTATATTATTTCCAGGATATAGTGCTGGTGGTATCAGAAAGCGTATTGACATTTTTTATACCCTGATGTAGATATGTAAGAAAATGACAGCAAAAAAAAAAGAGAGCAGGATAAACAGGAAAAGAATATATTTCCTGTTTATTTTATTTTTAGCAGCTTTTTGTATCATCTCATACAGGCTGGTATCCATACAATATCTAGATGCTTCCAAATACCAGACCTATGCCCGCTATCAGCACATGGGGGAGTTCAAGCTTTATTCCAAAAGGGGCAAGATACTGGACCGCAATGGGAATGAGCTGGCTGTCAGCCTCATAGAAAAGACTATATATGCCAATCCGGGGGAGATAGATGATCCCGGGGAGGCAGCCTTTCTTATATCAGAAGTCCTGGATATGGACAGGGAGGAGATCTATGAAAAGCTTTCCAACCGGGATATGGGATTTGTATATATACAGAGGAAGATAGATTCCAGCGATGCCTCGGAAGTGGCCGGTCTGGGAATTGAAGGTATATATATACAGGATGAGGGAAAGAGATATTATCCCCAGGATATGCTGGGGGCGCCTGTCATAGGTTTTACAGGTACAGATGGAAATGGATTGTACGGTATAGAGCTTCAGTATGAGACTATATTAAGAGGCATTGACGGAAGGGCTGAAGCAGGCAGGGATGTGTTCGGTAATATCCTCCCGGGGAATATAGAGACATACCTGGAACCGGTAGACGGCAAAGATATAGTCCTGACTATAGATACACAGATACAGTTTATGGCTGAAAAAAGCCTTGAGGAGGTTGTAAGGCAATATGATGCCATAGGCGCTGCAGCAGTGGTAATGGATCCCCGTAACGGTGAAGTGCTGGCTATGGCCTCATATCCCGGCTTTGACCCCAATAATTACCAGGACTATGACGGGGATCTCTATAAGCCGGCCGGCACATCCTTTACTTATGAGCCGGGTTCCACCTTTAAGATCGTAAACATCGCCTCCGCCCTGGAGCGGGGTACTGTCGGCGCCCAGCAGGTTTTCGATCTGCCGCCGTCTATAAGAGTTGCTGACAGGACCATAAAGGAGATATTCAGGAGATCTAATATTCAATACTCTACCTCAGAGATAATCCAGAATTCCAGCAATGTGGGGGCGGTAGTGGTTGCCCTGAGCATGGGAGACAGGGTCTTCTGGGAAGGCATAAAGGCTTTTGGGTTCGGGGCCAGGACAGGCATTGAACTTCCGGGAGAGGAAAACGGGATATTTCATGATCATGAGAGCTGGCCCGCTTCCACCATAGGCGCGCTGGCTATAGGACAGAGCATCTCAGTGACCCCGCTTCAGCTCTTAAGGGCGGTATGTGCTATCGCGAATGGCGGATATCTCCTGCAGCCCTCTATTGTAAGCGGGCTGATGCCGGGTGATCCGGAAGAAAAAAGCCTGCTGGACCTGGAGGATAAAAGGATAATAAGCGCCGGGACAGCCTCTGCTGTAAGGGATATGATGCTTTCAGTGGTCCAGGACGGCACAGGCACCAATGCCCAAATAGAGGGAATAGATGTCTGCGGCAAGACCGGGACTGCAGAAAAGGCCAACAGGAGCGGTGTGGGATACAGCGAGGGAAGGAGCATTACTTCTTTTGTGGGTTTTGCTCCTTATGAAAATCCGGAAATTGCAATAATAATAGTGGTGGATGAGCCTCAGGGCGAGGAAAGGACAGTATGGGGAGGCACCGTAGCCGCTCCGGTGTTCAGGGAGATAATGGAGTTTTCGCTGCAGAGGATAAAGGTCATTAAATGATACTATATGATGTATAATCATATAGTAAAATGGTCATGCAAAAATATTTTAGGAAAGGTCTGCATTGAGATTAGAAAAGTTACTGGATGGGGTCAGGCATACAAAGATCTACGGAGACCCGGCTATTTCTATAGATGATATAACATTGGATTCCCGGAAGACAGCCGGGGGAGGATTATTTGCTGCGGTAAAGGGATTCAGGCAGGATGGCCATGATCATGCGCTGGATGCGGTAAGGAATGGTGCCGTGGCAGTTATATGCAATAAAAAGCTGGTCCTTGATCCTTCGGTAACCCAGGTGATCGTCGATGATACCAGGAAGGCTCTTCCCGCCATAAGCAGGAATTTTTTCGGGGATCCTTCAAGGTCGCTCAAAGTGATAGGCATCACAGGCACCAACGGTAAGACCACCACCTGCTGGCTTATAGATTCCATACTGAAGGCAGCCGGAAAAAAGACTTCCACCATCACTACATACAGGTCATTTATAGACGGCAGAGAAGTCATCTTTGACAGGACCACACCTGAATCAATAGAACTGCAGAGGTTTTTTTCCAGGAGTCTTGAAAGCGGGGCAGAGTTTGCCTGCATGGAAGTTTCATCCCATTCCATAGACCTTCACCGGGTAGATGGAATTGATTTTGATTTCCTGGTATTTACCAACCTGTCCCAGGATCACCTTGATTATCACGGCAGTATGGAAGATTATTTTGAAGTAAAATCCAGGCTGTTTAACACTGCAAACCGGCAGTATTATGGTGATGGAAAAGCTATTATCAATATAGATGACAGTTTCGGGCTCAGGCTTTTCCGCCAAACCGGCATGAAAAAGACATCTTATGCCATAAATAATGAAAAAGCCCGGATACGGGCAGCTGATATTACCAGCTCCGTGGATGGTATAAAAATGGTTATCACGGGCGACGGCATACCCGCATTGAAAGTCAGGACTCCTCTTTGCGGCATATTCAATATATATAATATACTGGCTGCATCTGCGGTATGTCTGGAAGCCGGGATAAGCACAGACCATATTTTGACCGGCATAAGCAGGATGAAGGGATTCGGGGGAAGATTCGAAAAAATAGGCAAGGACCCCGAAAAGACAGTCATAGTGGATTATGCCCATACTCCTGACGGCCTGCGGAATGTGCTGGAGACCGCCGCAAATATTTTGAGTGACGGGGGAAGGCTGATATCTGTATTCGGCTGCGGAGGAGACAGGGACAGGGATAAAAGGAAAAAGATGGGGGCAATATCAGCCAGGCTTGCCGGTTTTTCCATAATAACTTCAGATAATCCCAGGTCCGAGGACCCCGAAAGAATAATAGATATGATCGAGGAAGGCTTCAGGCAGGAAGGCATTAAAGGATATGCCAGGATAACTGACCGGGAACAGGCTATATTTACAGCCATGGACAAAGCCCGTCCCGGCGACATAGTCCTTATAGCCGGTAAAGGCCATGAAGACTATCAGGAATTTGAAAAAGGCAGGAGGATACATTTCAGTGATACTGAAGTAGTAGAAAAATATTATGAAGATAAGAAAAAAGATAAGACTGGATGATGCCCTTATATGGACGGGCGCCAGGATGCTGTCCGGCAATAAGGAAAGCCTGATCGGCAGCATATCCACAGACAGCAGGACACTGGAAGAAGGAGACCTGTTTATCCCCGTTTCGGGAGAAAACTTTGACGGCCATGATTTCATGGATGCTGCAGTCAGATCCGGTGCCGGGGGCCTGGTATATGAAAAAAAGAAAAAGGCAAAGGTCCCTTTGCCGCCGGCATATGAAGGGACAGGGAAAATCCGGGACCTAATGATCCTGGAGACAGATGACAGCAGGGATTTCCTTATGAGACTTGCAGGAGGCTATATCAGGCAGTTTGATGTGGTGACCATAGGAATAACCGGCAGCCTGGGAAAGACCACAGTCAGAAGTCTTGTCGCCTCAGTCCTTAAAAGGGGTTTCGGTATAGTGCAGACCCCCAAAAATTTTAATACTGAAATAGGTGTTTCAAAGACTATATTCAATATAGACAGCAGTACCGATTTTTTTGTGGCGGAGCTGGGGATGAGGGGAGGCGGTCAGATAGGTCCCCTGGCTGATGCCAGTAATGTGAAGATAGGGGCAATAACTTCCATAAGCGGCTCCCACATGGAGTTTTTTGATTCTATTGAGAGTCTGGCTGCGGCCAAGGCCGAGATAGCCGGCCCGGTAAGGGCAAACCGGGGCATGCTTTTTTTGAATGCGGATGATGATATGACACCTTTTATAAAGGGACTGGCAGGTGTGGATATAATAGAGTTCGGCAGAAACAGCGGCAGGGATTATAACTTTATTGAAAAAGATAGCGACCATCTGGGAAGGTTCAGCTTTGACCTGTATAAAGCAGGAGAAAGGCTGGTCCATATAAAGGGCAGCCATCCAGGCTACCACAATATTTATAATGCATGCCTGGCAGCAGCAGTATGCCATATGGCAGGAGCCGGCATCGACATGATAAAAAAAGGCCTGGAGGATGCTGACATGGAGGCGCACCGCATGAAAGTACTGAGATGCGGGGGACTTATGGTCATAGATGACTGTTATAATGCCAGTCCGGTATCGGTGCAGGGAGCCCTGGATACACTTGACCTGATATCGAAAAAAAGCAATAGAAGATCCGTAGCCATCCTGGGGGATATGCTGGAGCTTGGAGATTCTGCCGCCGGGCTGCACTCAGATACCGGTAAATATGCCTCGAAAAAAGATATTGACGTTTTAGTGACATCAGGTAAACTGGCAAAAAACATATGCCGTGGTTTCATGGAGACCTGCGGGAAAAGCCAGAGATGCATGGCTTATGATGACAGGGAAAAACTGCTGGAGGACCTGGGAAATATCATTGAAACAGGAGATATAGTCCTGGTAAAAGGATCAAGAGCGGCTAAAATGGAGGGTATTGTCCAATACCTTAAAAAAATAGCCCCGGGAACATGCTTTATAGAAAAGCAATAATGCTATCCTTAAGGAGCAGGGTTTAATGAACTGGATATTTTTATCGATAACACTGGGAGGATTCCTTTCGCTGGTACTTACTCCTTTGTTTATAAGGTTCCAGAAGGCAAGGGCAATAGGCGAAAGGATAAGGATAGACGGCCCCAGGACCCATACCGCCAAAGCCGGTACCCCGACTATGGGCGGCATAGTAATAGTACTTTCCTCCATTGCCGCCTTTATAATAGTCACCCTTATCAAGTACTACAGATACCAGGATTACAGCATGGAGGGCTTTTTCGTGACCTCCATACTGCTTTTATGCAGCATAGTAGGCTTTATCGATGACTATATGGCATTAAGGAAACAGCGCTCCATAGGCCTCAGGGGATGGGTAAAGATATTCCTGCTGGTACTCATATGCGTATATTTCATATTATTCTACCATCATATCCTGGACCTGGGCACATATATCAATATCCCATTTACAGCCATAAGCGTGGAGCTTGGATACTGGTATTATGTGCTAGTGGTACTTATAATCCTGTCTTCCACAAATGCCGTAAACCTTACAGACGGACTGGACGGTCTGGCTGCCGGTTCTGCCTCGATAGTCATAGCCGTTTTCTGTTTTATTGCTTTTCTGGAGTGGACTATACTTGACCTTTCATACAGCATAGATGTAGCTGTAATAGGCGGCAGCGCCATAGCTGCCTGCATAGGGTTTTTGTGGTGGAATACATCACCGGCGGAGATCTTTATGGGTGATACCGGTTCTTTTGGCCTGGGGGGGCTTATTGCCGCCATAGCCATAGTCCTGAAGCAGGAGATACTGCTTATAGTAATAGGAGGATTATTCGTAGCCGAGACTCTTTCAGTAATAATACAGGTCCTCTGGTTTAAGGCGTTTAAAAAAAGGGTGTTCAAGATGGCACCCATACACCATCATTTCGAACTGCTGGGATGGCCGGAGATAAGGGTTATCATAAGGTTCTGGCTGGTCTGCGCTATTTTTGCTGCCACAGGTTTTTTCATATATTATTTAAAATTCATTGACTGATCAGGTCTGTCATGAAAAGTATTGATATTATTTTCCAGAAAAAAAAGATACTGGTAATGGGCCTGGGGCTTACAGGCATAAACACATCCAGGACTCTTGCAGGCCTGGGAAACCATATAACCGCATTTGACAACAATACCTCTCTTGATCCGGGAAAACTGGGTCTCTTTGCCGGCGCAGTTAAAGAGGGAAGTATAGAAGTGGTGTTAAAGCCTGATCATGATGCTGAAAGCCGGATACTGGAAGGAGTAGACCTGGTCATAGCCAGTCCCGGGATACCTCCTGCCAACAGGCTTCTTTCACTGGCCGATGAAGCCGGTATCCCGGTATGGGATGAACTGGAGCTTTCATTCAGGCTTCTAAATCCAGGGCAGAGGTCAAGGCTGGCAGCAGTCACCGGCACCAATGGCAAGACCACAGCGGTAAGACTTATAGGAGCTATACTGGACAGTGCCGGACTGGAAAACAGGGTATGCGGAAATGTGGGGTCGCCTGTCCTGGATACCATAAAGATCGACGGGATCTCAGGATGCGCTTTTGATGATGATATTATAAGAGTGGTGGAAGTAAGCAGTTTCCAGCTGGAAAGGTCACAGACTTTTAAGCCCTTTGCGGGAGTACTCCTGAATATCACCAGCGACCATTTGGACCGGCATGGAGACATCAGTGAATATGCCCGGTTAAAGATGAAGCTTTTTGCCCGCCAGGACAGCCAGGATTTTGCCATAATAAATATGGATGACAGCATGGCTTTTTCCCTGATACCCTGCATAAGCGGCAGGGAACAGGGACCGCGGCTGATAAGATACAGCCTGGATCCCGGCAGTGAACCCGAAGTCTGGTACGAAGACTGCCATATCCACTACCGGATACCCCCCATGGAGGGAAAGATCGATATAGAAGGGGCCATGCTTAAGGGCATGCACAATATGTCCAATGCGGCAGCTTCTGCGGCTGCAGCTCTTATGATGGGTGCAGACCCGGATAGCGCCGGAGCTGCCATAAGGGATTTCAGGCCCCTCAGCCACAGGATGGAATACCTGGGACTGGTATCAGGCATAAGGTGCATAAATGATTCCAAGTCTACCAACCCCGGTTCCATAATAGCAGCGCTAAGGGATTTCGACAGGGTAGTCACCATAATTATGGGCGGACTGGATAAGGAAATGGACTTCAGGGCGGTCATACCCTCACTCAGGACTTCGGTAAAAAATATAATCCTCATAGGCAGCTCAGCGGAAAAGATGCAGAGATTATTCAGCCGTGAAGCCGGTATTGGCATCTATATCTGCAGCACCATGGAAGAGGCGGTGGAAAAAGGTCTCGACATCACCTCCAGGGGGGATGTCCTCCTGCTGTCTCCCGGATGCGCCAGCATGGACATGTTCGCCGACTACAGGGACAGGGGGAACAGGTTCAAAAAAGCTGTTTTTGCCAGGCAAAAAATATGACAGATGTACCACATATAAAAAGACACAGGATATTCAGCATAGGGCTGGAATATTATTTCCTGTTCATAATCACCCTTATCCTTTCCATAATAGGGGTAATAATGATCTCCAGCGCCTCCATATCCGTAGGTGAGAGGTTTTTCAATGACCCCTACTGGTTTATAAGGAGGCAGGTCATCTGGTGGTTTATATCCTTTATATTCTTCCTGGCTGCCTCCAGGATAGATTATAAAAAATACCGCCGGTTCTCCAGCTTTTTAATACTCATCATAATAGGGCTTCTGGCACTGGTCCTGATACCTGGTTTCGGCGTGGAATCAGGCGGAGCCAGGAGATGGCTGGATCTATGGTTTTTCAGCCCCCAGCCCTCAGAATTTGCCAAGCTTGCCCTGGTAATATTTTTTGCCGACAGGATAAACAGGGATTACCGGAAGCAGCCAGGGATAAAAAGGCTGCTCTGGCCTTCTTTCTTTGTGCTTTGCCTGATAACCGTGCTTATATTCCTGGAGCCTGACCTGAGTACGGTAATAGTCATATGGCTCATAGTGTTTATGGTATTATATGTCGGCCAGGTAAGGCTCCATCACATGCTGGGGCTTGGCCTTTTCGGGATCCTGGTAGCTGCCGCATATTCATTCCTGGAGGATTACAGGAGGGAAAGGATCCTTGCTTTTTTTAACGGTACGGCCGGGGGGGAAAGCGCCAATTTCCAGGTAAACCAGTCCCTGATAGCCCTGGGCTCGGGCAATATAACAGGCCTGGGCCTGGGCAACAGCGTCCAGAAATACTCCTATCTTCCTGCAGCCCAGACTGACTTTATCTTTGCCATTGCTGGTGAGGAACTGGGCCTTATAGGGACAATGATAATAGTCCTTCTGTTTTTATTATTTGCTTTCTTTGGCATAAGGATAGTCTCAAGGACTACAGAAGACTTTGGCAGGGCCATGGCGGCAGGACTCACAGGAATGATCGCAATACCTGCGATCATAAATATGTCGGTAGTGACCGGGCTGATACCCGTGACCGGGCTTACTCTCCCCTTTATAAGTTGGGGCGGCTCATCCCTTATGATAAATATGACTGGTGCAGGCATACTGCTCAATATTTCCAGGCAGAACCTGCTGGTCAGGAGGATAAAGAAGGATATCAACAGCAAGGTGAATGATGAATGAAAAGAACATACTGATAGCCGGGGGAGGGACCGGGGGACACCTTTACCCGGCAGTGGCAATAATAGAACATATCAGGGATTATTATCCGGGGACATCCATGACCTTTATAGGGTCCGGCAGGGGCTCCGGCCGCAGGCTGATAACAGCCATGGGAATAGAATTCCATGCCGTGCGGGGACGGGGACTTGCCGGCGGCGGCAGCCTGCTGAGGAAAACGGCAGTATACCTGATGTTTTTGCTGGAGCTTATACCCGGTTTTTTTAAGTCGCTGTCGATAATCAGGAAAAAAAACATAGATGCAGTCCTGGGAATGGGGGGCTATATCTGTGCCCCTGTACTTCTGGCAGCAATTGTTTCCAGGACCGGTTTTGCCCTGCATGAGCAGAATTATATCCCGGGAAGGCTTAACCGGCTTTTTTCCAGGAGAGCCAGTTATTTCTTTTCCAGCTTCAGGGATACGGAAAAATACCTGGAAAAGGGCAGGGTAAATATTATATTTTCCGGCAATCCAGTAAGGAAAAGCATAAAGAATTCGGCAAAACTGGCCCCAGACTATAAGAAATGGGGGCTTGCGCCCGGAAAATTCACTATAACCGCATTCGGGGGAAGCCAGGGAGCCGAAAGGATAAACAGTTCATTGCTGGAGCTGACAGCGATGAAGGACGGGGAGAACTCTATACAGGTCCTCCTTATCACCGGCACCAGGTTTTATGAGCATGTGGCGGCCGCTGTCAGGGGAATGGATCCCGGCGGCCGCATAGATATCAGGGTATATCCCTTCATAGATGATATAGAAAAAGTCTATCGTGTAACCGATCTGGTAATCGCCAGGGCGGGAGCGAATACCATATTCGAGACAGCGGCAGCAGGTATCCCTTCTATCCTTATACCCTATCCATTTGCCATAGATGATCATCAGACATATAATGCCCGCTATATGCAAAAGCAGGGCAGGTCGATATTGATAGAAGAAAAAGACCTCAAGCCCGGACTGCTGGAAAACAAGATAAAATATCTGCTTAAAGGGGAAAGGAAAGTATATAATAAGATGAGGGATTGCTGTCAGGACATAACAAATATGGACAGCTCCGCTATAATATGCAATAAACTGATGGAGGATGTTTATTGAGACAAGATAATGGATTTGATAAATACCGGAAATATTTCCTGGTAGGCATAGGCGGAGCCGGCATGAGCGCCATAGCGCTGGTGCTGGCGGGAATGGGATATGATGTAAGGGGGTCCGATATGAAGGATTCCAGGTATACCCTGCTCCTGCGGAAGGAAGGCATACCTGTCATCATAGGACACTGCGGTGAAAATGTTAAAGATTCCCAGGCAGTCATCTATTCTGCCGCCATACCGGCAGATAATCCAGAGCTGATCCGGGCAGGTAAAGCAGGTATCCCGGTTTTCAGCCGGTCTGATATACTGTCATGGATAATAAATCTCAAGCAGGGCATAGCTGTAGCCGGTACCCATGGAAAGACCACCACTACCTCCATGATATCCATGGTCTTCAGGGGGCTTGGCCTTGATCCTACCATAGTGGTGGGCGGCGAATTGAATGAGCTGGGTTCAAATGCCAAAAGCGGCAATAGCCAGTATGTGGTAGCCGAAGCCTGTGAAAGCGACGGGTCCTTTTTAAAGTACCGGCCGTTCATAGGGATCATAACCAATATAGAACCGGACCATTTTGACCATTACAGCAGTATGGACCAGTTAAAGGAAAGCTTTACCAGGTTTATGCTTAATATAAAAAAAGGCGGATGGCTGTTGATAAACGGCGACGAGACAGACCCTGGCAGCATACCCCGCAGGGATGACCTGAACATAATAACTTTCGGCCTTTCAGCCGGCAATGATATATCTGCTTCCGATATCGGATACCGCGGCCTGGGTTCATCCTATACCCTGGATTACGGAAACAGTTCCCTCAGGATAAACCTTAATGTGCCCGGGCTCCATAATATAAAAAACAGCATGGCAGCATTGGCCGCCTGCAGAGCCCTGGGCCAGGACATGGAAAAAGCGGCCCATATCCTCGAAGGCTTTACCGGTGTCAAAAGAAGATTTGAAAGAAGGGGGCAGATCAGAGGCGCCGAAGTATTTGATGACTATGCCCATCATCCTTCAGAGATAAAAGCCACCCTGGAAGCTGCCTTTACCGGCAAAGGAGAGGGCAGGGTGATAGCGGTGTTCCAGCCTCACCGGTATTCCAGGCTGGCCCACCTGAGCCGGGAATTTGGAGGCGCTTTCCAGAAAAGCGATATCCTTGTCATCACTGATGTCTATGGCGCCGGGGAGCAGCCCCTTCCAGGTATAAACGGAAAGGCGCTGGTAGACTCCATACTGGACAATGATTTTAGCAGTAAAATTGCATATATCCCGCGCCTGTCAGATATTTCCGGCTATATTGACAGCCAGATAAGGTCGGGAGACATGCTGCTGCTTATGGGTGCGGGAGACATAACCAGGGTAACCGATGAATTATTCAAGAATAAAGAAAATAGCGGATAAGGCAGGTATAAAAGACACTGTCCCCGACTGCAATACGGCTAGATTATGTTCTATGGGGGCAGGGGGAAAGGCTGCTGCCCTGATCACGGTAGATGCCGCCCCCTCGCTGGCAGGACTTTTGAATCTGCTGGAAGAAGAAAATATCCGCTACCTGATGATCGGAGGCGGCACCAATATAGTATTTACCGGCAAGTACCTTGATCTGGTTCTCATAAAGCTGGGGAAGCCGATGAAAAATATAGAAATAGACAGATCGGGCAATATAACCGCAGGGGCAGCCGCGGAAATGAAGCTGCTGGTAACAAAAGCTGCAGCCAGGGGACTTGACCTGGCTTTTATGACCGGCATACCGGGTACGCTGGGCGGAGCCGTGGCCGGAAACAGCGGCTCCTCCGGCAGCTGGATATGCGGCAGCATCATCAAACTGGATTATATCCGGAAGACGGAGAAGGGATTTACTTTAGAAGAATGCAGCGGAAGCGATCTGCATGCCGGCTACAGGTCCCAGGGCATACCGGGGATGACTGCTGTAGTATCCGCGGTATTAAAGCCTGCCAGGTCCGGGGAAGATGAACTGGCAGAAAGGATCAGAAAGGAAATGGACAGGAGGAGAAAGACACAGCCTGTGGGTGCCAGGACCAGCGGATGCTTCTTTAAGAATCCGGAAAATACTGACAGTCCTGCCGGAGCCCTTATAGATGAATGCGGGCTGAAAGGTTTTTCTTATGGCGGCGCCCGGGTCTCACCCATACATGCAAATTTTATTGAGAATGTAAGAGATGCCTCGCCGGAAGATATTGTGGTACTATCCAGGATAATGATGGATAAGGTAAAGGAAAGGTACGGGATTCTTCTCGAATATGAAGTAAAACTGATAGGATGATCAAATGGAAATAAACATGCCGGATATTGGCGGACTAAGGATAAGGCAAAAAAGGAAGGACATCATAATAGGGGTACTGGCTGGAGGCATATCTTCGGAAAGAGAAATATCCATAAAGACAGGCAATAATATTCTTGATTCCCTGCACAGGTCCGGCTATTCTGCCGTGCTTATAGATCCCCGGGAAGAGGATTTTATTGAACGTATAAAGAAGACGGGCATTGCCTTCCTGGCACTTCACGGGCGTTATGGCGAAGACGGTACCGTGCAGGGCCTTCTGGAACTCCTTAAGATACCATATACGGGGTCCGGAGTGCTTTCCAGCGCCCTGGTAATGGATAAGATACTGTCAAAAAAGATAATGTCAAAGGAAGGATTTCCCACGCCCGCTTTTCTTGAAGTGGATTCCGGGGATCCCCTTAAAAAAATAATGCAGGTAGACGGGGAGATCTCAGGGGGCATGGGTTACCCGGTAGTCATAAAACCAAACGCCGAAGGCTCCACCATCGGAATCAGCCGGGCTTCCGGCATTGAAGAATTGGAGGCTGGCATAAGACTGGCCTCACAATATGACAGCAGGGTGATGATAGAAAAATATATAAGCGGAAGAGAACTCACGGCAGGGGTCATAGGAGTGGGCCAGGGACTCAGGGTTCTGCCGGTGATCGAGATAAAGCCCATAAGCGGCTTTTTTGATTATGAGTCAAAATATACTAAAAACCTTACCGAGTATATTGTCCCTGCAGAAATAGATAAGGCAATAACAGACAGGGTGATGGATCTTGCCCTTAGATGCCACCTGGATTTCGGCTGCCGCGGTATATCCAGGACCGATTTCATCCTGGATAAGGAAAATGTGCCGTATATACTTGAGATCAATACCATGCCTGGCATGACCTCCACCAGCCTGGTCCCAATGGCTGCCGGCGCGGCTGGCATAAGTTTTGACCACCTGGTAGAAATAATACTTGACTGTGCTGACCTGAAGATCTATTGACGTGGCAGAAACAAAAAAAACAAAAAACCTGGTAGGTGCAAGGAGAAGAAAGATCTTTGCCAGGAGGATGTGGATGGCACTAAAGACCATCCTGGTGCTGGCGTCTTTTGCGGCTGCCCTGTGGGGGTTGAACTACTTTTACAATAGTAATTATTTCAGGATAAAGAATATTGACATAAATGGCAATACGCATTATGAAGACGAGCTCATAATGGAGCTGCTTCCCGGCATCCAGGGAAAGAATATATTCGAGGCCGACAAGAAGGAGACAGAGGATGCGATACTGGAGAAGCTTGTATGGATAAGGTCGGTGGAGTTCAAAAAGATCTTTCCTGACTCTATTGATATAAACCTGGCAGAAAGAAAGCCTTTACTTATACTGCTGCGCGGCGACATCCGCTATCTTTTGGACGGGGAAGGAATTGTGCTGGAGGACCTGGGGAGAAACGCTCCCGAAGAATATACAGACCTCCTGGAAGTCAGGGATACCAAAGGCTATAGGCTTGAACCGGGCGATGTGGCTGCAAAGAAGAATGTCTTAAGCTGCGCTGACATATATGCAGGCTTTGATGACGGTCTCAGGGAAATTATAACCGGTGCCGGCATCAGGGATAATGTCAGCGGCGATATATATTTTACCACCCGCCAGGGGCTGGAGATAATATTCGGTGACAGCACCCAGACTATAAAAAAGATAGAAGTACTAAAACTATTATTAAAAGAAGATAGGATTTATAATATAATAGATTTAAAGAACCCTGATAACCCGGTGTTCAAATATTAAGCGGAGGTTTTGTTGTCAGCCAAGGATGGTTATATTGTCGGTATAGATATCGGTACCACCAAAGTAGTTACCCTGATAGGAGAAATAGGTAAAAACAATGTCCTCAGGATAATAGGGTATGGCATCTCTCCCTGCAGGGGCATGAAGAAGGGATTGATTGTCGATATAAATGAAGCTACAAGGTCAGTCCTTAGTTCCGTAGATGAAGCTGAAAGATCGACCAAATATTTTATAGACAAAGCATTTATCGGCGTGACCGGGAAGCATATATCATTTGTAACCAACTGGAGCGAGATCAGCATCAATACCCCCAACCACCTTATAAGGAAGGCTGATGTGGACAGGCTTATAGCCCAGGCAAACAGGGTAAACATGCCGTCTTCCAATAATATAATACACACACTTATAAAACAGTTTGTCATAGATGACGAGAATGGGATAATAGACCCCATAGGGCTCTCAGCCAGAAAACTGGCAGTGGAGCTGCTGGCAGTATACGGGTCATCACTGCAAATAAATAATGTGATAAATACGGTAAGGTCCTCTAAAATAGAAGTCGAGGATATAATACTTGAAGCCCTGGCTTCCAGCGAAGCAGTGCTTACTTCGGAGGAAAAGGAAAGCGGCTCCCTGGTTCTGGATATCGGGGGCGGGACAACCGATATTGCCATATACAAAGACAGGAAGATGATATTCACCTATTGCCTTCCAGTGGGCGGCAACCTTGTGACCAATGACATATCCGTGGGTCTCAATATAACATTTGCCAAAGCGGAAGAAATAAAGAAGAAGTATGCAAATGTAGACTATGATTTCTACGAGAACCTGAGCAAGGTGAATATGGGCGAGATAAAGATAAACAGGAATAAGACCACCCTTAATATCAGACTGTATAATATTGTCAATTCAAGGGTGAAGGAAATATTTGAACTTGTAAAAGAAAAAGTCCGGGAACACGGCTACATGCATTCACTGCCGTGCGGACTGGTCCTTACGGGAGGTTCTTCCAGGCTTAAAGGGATAAAAGCGCTTGCGGAATCGGTATTCGATATGCCTGTCAGGCTGGGGCTTCCGGAAGAAGTCGAAGGGCCCCAGGAAGTGATCGGCGAGCCTTTCTATTCTACCGGTGTAGGCCTGCTTAAATATGCACATCAGCTTGAAAGCCTGGCGGATATGGATGGTACTGATAATGGAAGTGATGAAAAGGGGTTTTTGAGCCGGTTCAGGGAGTTCATTTCCAGGATGATAAAAAATTAAACAGGAGGTATTAAAGTGACTCTGGATCTTGATAAAAGTTATTATGCGGTCATAAGGGTTCTCGGAATCGGCGGCGGCGGAAGCAATGCCATAAACAGGATGATGGAGGACAATCTAAGCGGCTGCGAGTTTGTAGCAATAAATACAGATGCCCAGGCGCTTATGATGTCCAATGCAGATAAAAAAGTACTCATCGGCGAATCAGGCCTGGGAGCCGGTTCTAATCCCGAAATGGGAAAAGATGCTGCCGAGAGATCAGCAGATGAGATAAGAGAGACTGTCAAGGATGCGGACATGGTATTTTTGGCTCTGGGTGAAGGAGGAGGTACCGGAACCGGGGCTGCCCCCACAATAGCAAAGATTGCCAGCGAGGCCGGCTGCCTTACAGTGGCTGTGGTCACAAAACCTTTTACCTTTGAAGGAAGGAAGAGGATGGTCCAGGCAGAAGAAGGGATCAATGCACTGAGGTCCATGGTAGACACACTTATCGTGATACCAAATGACAAGCTGCTGGAGATAGCTGATGACAATACGACCCTGCTGAATGCTTTCAAGCTTGCCGACAATGTACTTAAGGCAGGTGTCAGGGGAGTCACTGACCTTATCACCCTTCCCGGCCTTATAAATCTCGATTTCGCAGATGTGAGATCTATCATAAAGGGTGCAGGAAATGCCATACTGGGCGAGGGAACAGCTTCAGGCGACAACAGGGCCATAAAGGCTGCCCAGAGTGCCATAAGCAGCCCCCTCATCGAAGATTCCATAGATGGTGCTACCGGGATACTCCTGAACATATCAGGCGGCCCCGACCTTAAGCTTTATGAGATAAATGAAGCTGCAGAGATAGTAAGGAATGCTTCCAGCCAGGATGCCAATATTATTTTCGGGTCTGTCATAGATGAAAAGATGAATGATAATATAAAGGTGACTATTATAGCTACCGGATTTGGCTCCGGCAGCATCAAGGCCCCAGCCGGCCAGGCAGAAAAAAAGGAAAAAGCAGGGAAGCAAAAGGAAGAAATAGGAAAGAAGCTGGACGAGCTGGAAGAAGAGCTGGTAGAGGAAGAAGAAAGACCTGCCCGGGATAAGTTCAGGGATGACGATTTCGCCGCTATAAATGATGACGACTACCTGGATATCCCCACTTTTCTGAGAAAAGACAAAAAATAGGCATATAATGCGGTTGATGGAAGAAAAAAAGATCTCAGGACTGTCTTTTCTGGCTTTTTCTTTTTTAGGCAGGTACGGACTTTTCTGCGGTTTTACCTCCAGGAATACCGGCTTTAGCCAGAGTCCGTATGATTCACTTAACCTTGCATACCATGTTGGGGATGACCGGGAAACAGTTAAAAAGAACAGGCGCCTTTTGCTAAAGAAAATACTGGATCTGGACGGCTGCCTTTATTCTGCCCGCCAGGTGCACGGTAATAATATGATCGAAGTAAGGGAAGACACCAAGCATTTAGACGGGGATATCCAGCAGGATGCAGACGGCCTTATGACTGGCTGTAATGACTTGCCAGTAATGGTGATGGGGGCAGACTGCATGCTCATGGTATTTGCAGATATCAAAAAAAGGGCTGTATGCGCTGTTCATGCCGGCTGGAAGGGCACACAGAAAAGCATGGCTGCCGGGGCCCTTGAGACTTTCAGCACCCGGTTCGGCTCCAGTAGGGACAGCATCATGGTATTTATAGGGCCGGGCATCAGGCAATGCTGTTATGAGGTGGGAGATGACCTGGCGCTGGGATTTGCCGGAAAAAAGTATGCAGGCGGCAGCATTGCATCCCGCAATGGAAGAAGATTTCTGGACCTGGCCGGCCTCAACCGGAGGCAGGCTTTGGATTTTGGCATACCTGCGGAAAATATTTTTGATACCGGTGCCTGCACCTGCTGCAGCAGCCAGTATTTTTCCTATCGCAGGGAAAAGGTCACGGGCAGGCAGGCGGCAGTGGCCATGGTTTGTGATAGATGATCATTTAAGGGATATATGATAGAAAAATACAGGAATAATATAATAAGGCTTAAAGGACAGGTTGCATCCGCATGCCGGAATGCGGGAAGGGATCCCCTGGAGGTGACAATTGTAGCTGCTACCAAATATACGGATGCCGAAGGTGTAAGGATGATAAGTGAACTGGGCATAGATAATTTTGGAGAAAACCGTGCAGATGAACTTCTGAGCAAGAAGGCCAATGTAGAAAGGAAAGCAGTGTGGCATTTCATAGGGCACCTGCAGAGCAGGAAAGCGCGTGATGTGGTGCCTGAAGTCGATTATATACACTCTATCGATTCCCTTAAGATCCTGGAAGAGATAGGGAAACAGGCAGGCAGGTGCGGCAAGGTGCAGGATGTCCTGGCCGAAGTCAATATATCAGGCGAAGAAACCAAATATGGACTGAATCCTGACAATATGATAGATTTTATTACTAAGGCAGAAAAGGTGGAGAACACCAGGTTAATAGGTCTTATGACCATGGCCCCCTATACCGGTGATATGGAGCTTATAAGGGGCCTTTTCAAACAGTTGAGGCAGTTGAAGGACAGGATATCCGGTCTGGGGATAACCGGTCACTTTTCCGAACTGTCCATGGGGATGAGCAATGATTTTATGGCAGCTATAGAAGAAGGAGCTACCATGATAAGGATAGGTTCCAGCATTTTTAAATAGGAATTAAGGCCAGGAGGAACTATGAGCAGTTTTTTCAGAAAGACATTATCCTTTTTCGGACTGTCAGACGAAGAGGAAATTGAAGTGGAAGAGGAAGAAAGACTGCCACTGCGGGAGAAAAGCAAGATACCGAAAGAGAATATATCTGCTTCTGAGAGGATGTCTTCAAGAAAACCTCCCCGGAAAAAGGTATCCCTTATAAGCAGTGCCCGTGAGTCAGGCAAAAACAGGGTCTTTGTAGCCGAGCCGGGCGAATTCGAGGAGATACAGGGGATAGCTGATAATTTCAAGAATGATATCCCGGTCATAGTAAACCTCCAGAAGGTGGACACCAATATATCCAAGCGTATAATAGATTTCTGCAGCGGACTGACATATGCCCTGGAAGGCGATATAAAGAAAGTGGCAGACAGGGTATTCCTGATAATACCTTCAAGTGTGGAAGTCAATACCGGGGAAAACGGCATCTTGAATGAGGAAGGATTCCTCAAGTCTTTTTAAGGGGATATATATTGAAAGAAAAGAAGATCTCATTTATAGGCTGCGGAAATATGGGTGAGGCGATACTCAATGGTCTTCTGGAGATGTCTTTCCTGGGGCCGGATGATGTGGGTTTCCTGGAAAAGGATGCTTCCAGGAGGGATTATATAATAAATAAATACATGATCGAGTCTTTTACAGACATCTGCACTATAGTAAAAAGATCAAAATATCTCATAATAGCTGTAAAGCCCCAGGATATTGCCGCACTTATAAAGACCATGGGTGATTGTTTCAGGAAAGAAAATAACTGCATAATAAGCATAGCTGCCGGTATCAGCACTTCCTATTATGAGAAAAACCTGGGCCAGGGGACTTCCGTTTTAAGGGTGATGCCGAATACGCCCGCGCTTTATAAAAAAGGTATGATAACCATTAGCAGGGGAAAGTATGCGGCTCAGAGTGAACTGGACTTTGTAATGGAGCTCATGGGATCAGTGGGAAAATGCAGCATCATCGATGAGGACCTCCAGCACATATCCACAGCTATAAACGGGAGCGGTCCGGCATATTTTTTCCTTTTTTGCCAGGCGCTTATAGAAGCAGCCATAAAAAACGGGCTGGACCCCGGTACTGCCAGGAAGCTGGCTGCGGTAACCATGACCGGGTCAGGAGAGATGATAATGAGATCGGGCATAGATATGGAAGAGCTTATATCAAAAGTGGCATCCCCCGGAGGGACCACTGAAAGGGCTCTTCTGGCTTTCAGGGAAAAAGGGCTGCCTGAGATAGTGGAAAAAGCAGTAGAAAGCGCGCTTAAACGTTCACGGGAACTTGAAAGGGAAATGACCTAGATGGCAGTATTCTTTGAAATAATCATATTTATCCTGCGCATATATTCCTATATCCTTTTTTTCCGGCTCATACTGTCCTGGTTCAGGATCAACCCTGGAATGGGTTTTTTAGGAAGAGTCTATAAATTCCTGTTCGACATAACTGAACCATTTTTGGTATTATTTAGGAAAATAATACCGCTGGTGCGGATAGGCAGGGGATATCTGGACCTGTCTTATATTGCAGCCATTTTAGTGATACAATTGATAACAGTACTTTTAAGATATGTAGCGGTAAGATATATATAGCAATAATATGTAATAAGTATTAGCCAATTTCGGAGGTAGCTATGAGTTTAAGTTCTGAAAGTATTCACAAAAAGGAATTCCATATAGTCTTTAAGGGCTACAAGCCTGAAGAAGTAGATAAATTCCTTGATCTTCTGGCTATGGAATTTGAAGGGATGCAGAAAAAGATCAGGGAAATGGAAGAAAGAATAGACACCATCAAATATGAAGGCGATACCGAATCCTCCAAGATGAAAAAAGTAATACAGGAAGCCCTCATATCCGCCCACCGCATGGCAGAAGACATCAAGCAGAAGGCAAAGATCGAGGCTGAAGAGATGATGGGAAAAAAGAAGATAGAGGAAGAACAGGAATTAAGGAGGCTCCGCGATGAAAAGGTCTCCCTGGAATCCGGCATTACCAGCCTCAGGAAAGAATATTCTGAGTTTAAACAGCAGATATCAAGATTTGCCGATGATTTCAAACAGAAGATGGCCTCGGTGGGGGACGGGAAACTGATGGATTCCCTTGAGGCTGCGGAAAACGAAAGCAAGAGACAAAACAGCAGCAGCGGCCAGGAAACGGCAATCGGGGAAAAACAGCCCGGCAGCAGCAGCAACATCAGGGAAGAGGTTGTCTACAAACATGCCAGGAAAGACGGCAGGGATAGCAGCCTGGAAGAAAACGACCTGAAGGACCTGGCGGCACTTACGGATGAGATGCTGGAAAAGCTGGACGACGGCGAAAGTGATGAAAAAAGTGGAACGGATCCCGTAAAAGAAGATAATGCAGGACCGGAAGATAAAGAAGATGAAGAAGAATTAAAAAAAGACAGGAAAAAGATAGATATTGCTAATCCTGATATTATAAATGATTTCTTCAAAACTGATGACTGATATCTATGACTTTTATATAAGACCCAATGCTGCCAGGACTAAAATAGACGGCCTTTACGGGGACAGGATAAAGATAAGGGTGGCAGCAGCCCCAGAAAAAGGAAAAGCAAACCGGGAGCTTATCAGTCTGATCTCGGAGATCACCGGAGTAGCAAAGAAAAAGATAAGGATAATATCTGGCGCTGCATCAAATTACAAGAAGATACAGGTTGAAGGAGACCAGTCGATAGATTATTCAGGTGTCCTGCTAAAAAACAGCCAGAAAATCCGGTAATTAAAAGGCTCCCGGCCAATAATCACAGAAATAACAGCTTCTGCCGAAAACATCAGCTATTTATTCACCATCAACTGCAATTTTGCCAGTAAATACCGGCCATAACCGGAAAACCACGCCATATACCAGATAATAACAAAAAGATTTGACATAGCGGTATAATAGATTTATTATAGAAATGTCAAATATATATAAAATATATATCAGATATGGTTAAAAATTGTTTAATATTATCACATCTATAAATACTATTATAAATAAAAATATAATAATAAAATATTAATAAAAGTAATAATAAATTATAATAATATTTGCAGCATGGGAATGATACTTTATATAGGAAATAACAGGGAAATATCTGATAATATAGGCAGCTTCCAATCCAGAGGCCACAGATTGACTGCACTAAACCTCCAATATAATTACAGGCATTATATAGAAGAATATATGCCGGATTATATCTTACTATCAGATGAAATAGAGGAATTCAGGGAGATCTCTGATTTTATTACTCTAAATTCGGATTCAAAGCTAATAATAACAGGAAGCAGCAGGAATAACGATATACTCCCGGGAGCTGCATGCACAGGATGTCCCGACACAAAGATGGGTTTCCAGGATATACTACAGGCCATAGACAGGATTGGACCTGCAGAAAAAAATGATGCCGGGCAATACAGGTTCCTGAAACAGGAGGTCGTCTCTTTCTACTCCGTACAGGGAGGGACCGGCAGGACATCCATGGCTTTCAATATGGCCAGAAGATTCAATGACAGGGATATGGGAAAGGTCCTGGTAATAGACCTTAATTTTTGTGAGGGGCCATCGGATATGCATCTGGCTCTTGGCATGAAAAATCCGCGCAGCCTGGACCATTTTGCAGAAGATGTCCTGGCGGGTGATGAAGATGTCTGGAAGGATATATCCAGCTTTGAGGGGGTTGATGTATTATGCCCGCCCGTTTCCCTTTACAGGGGTGAAAAGTTCAGTATCGATATGCTGGACGACCTGGTCTATTCTGCCCGTAATGAATACGACATGATAGTTGCTGACCTGCCCTTCAGATATGACAATATCTCACTGGAGATGATAAACATATCCACCACTTCAGTGCTGGTGATATCGCAGGACATAGACATGATCCAGAGGATAAAGGCATTTAATAAATTCCTTCCCGGCAGACAGAAAAAACTGGCTGTCTTAAACAGGGCTGATGATACAAACCGGCTTACCGCTGATGAACTGGAGGATATGACCGGCATCGCTCTTTGTGAAAAGATTCCCTTTATATGCGAGGCAAAAAGGAAATATTTGATCAGCAGCGGAAGGCCTGCAGGGATAATAGACCTTCAAGACAGCATGGACGGTCTTATAAGCAGGGTTTTTTGATATGGGAGATGAAAAAAAACTTTATACCATAAGCGAGGTTTCAGAACTGACCGGTATAAGTGAGACAGAGATAATAAGAGTGGTCATGCTCAAGAAGCTAAAAGCAATAAGGGTGGGGAAAGCTATAAGGATAAAGGAAGAGGAGCTGGAGGATTTCCTGGACAGTTTTGTGGGGGAACAGGAGCAGGAAAAAGCATCACCAGACCGGGTCCTGTACACGGCGGAGCAGGTGGCAAAGATATTGAAGCTTTCTATTGACAATATATGGAACCTGCTAAAAACAGGAAAACTCAAGGGTTTCAAGATAAGGGAAGGAAGAAGTTCCTGGCGGATACCTTCTGACAGTCTGGATGATTTCATCGAAAGCAGGACCAGGAGATCATGACCGGAGAAGGAGAAAAAAGGAGCCTTACGGTATGGGAGAAGACAGCCATAGCAGTAATTGCGGTCTTAATAATATTAATACTGGTACTGATATTCAAAGATCAGCTGGAAGAATATATAGGGATATTCATGGATTGGTACCAAAATGAAAATCCGGGCAAATAATAAGAGGAGGTGGAAAAGATGAAGAAGCTTTACAGGATACTTATGATACTGGGTTCGCTTATCGGTATATGCGCTACAGTAAGATGGTAG
>CAYZJW010000001.1:0-9868 GCA_964478985.1 uncultured Actinomycetota bacterium | reverse complement strand
GATACTTATGATACTGGGTTCGCTTATCGGTATATGCGCTACAGTAAGATGGTAGTGATTTATTTTATCAACAAGGTGATCTCTATAAAGGAGGTGGAAAAGATGAAGAAGCTTTACAGGATACTTATGATACTGGGTTCGCTTATCGGTATATGCGCTACAGTAAGATGGTAGGAAATATAACAAATTATGCTTTTTTGGTATAATGCATTATATTTTAATGGTGTCGAAGATTAAAGATTGTGCAAAAAAATAGAACTCTAATTCTAAATATATATGTATACCTTGTTTTTGTAGCGGGTCTGGCAGTTTCTGTCTATATCTTATTAAGCAACAGGGAGATCTCACTTTTAGGAGTGGTGCTGTTCGGCATACTTATATTTGCAGCTGAGAACCTTTCAGCACCTCTTCCCAGGACAGGCAGCGTATCAGTAAATTTCGGCATATCGCTTGCCAGCCTCATAATCTTTGGTCCTCCTACAGCCATTATCGTGACCTTTATATCCATTTTCAACATACGTGAATTTGCAAAAAGGATCCCCTATTACCGGCATCTTTTCAATGCCGGACAATATCTTGTTGCCATGGGTGTGGCAAGTATTATATTCGATATCCTTTACAGGGCAGAGCAGGCTAGTTTTTTTGATCCCCGGAATATCGGTTTCATACTTATGGCTGCCTATATTTTCTTCTTTCTTAATACCATGCTTACTGCGGGCGCTATCTCATTAAGCGAAGGCATCAATCTTGGCAATGTGTGGGTTTTC
Organism: uncultured Actinomycetota bacterium; assembly: GCA_964478985.1. Taxonomy (GTDB): domain Bacteria; phylum Actinomycetota; class Humimicrobiia; order Humimicrobiales; family Humimicrobiaceae; genus M55B120. The sequence goes on along the minus strand of CAYZJW010000001.1, from coordinate 9,101 downwards.
AATTATGCCTGGCTCATACCTTTCCAGCTTTTCCTGGCTGCCATGGCCATAGCCATCTCTTTTCTCTATATACAATACAACCCTTTCACGCTGCTGTTCACATCACTTCCTCTTATGATAGCCCAGTACACATATCTCCTCAGGGTAAAGGAAAGAAGAGCCCTCCTGGCCAGTATACTGCAGATCGTAAAGATAGTTGAGGCCAAGGATCCCTATACGGCCGGCCATTCTGTAAGGGTGGCCGAATACAGTGAAAAAATTGCCAGGAAGCTTAAGATGAATGAATATGATATCGAACTGCTGGTAAACCTGGCCAACCTGCATGACCTGGGTAAAATACAGGTAGACCTTTCAGTACTCAATAAACCGGGAAGCTTCAATAAGGCAGACTGGGAAGAAGTAAAGAAACATCCTCAGATAGGGTACAATATAGTCAAGGAAATAACTTTTTTACAGAGTGAGGCGACAGCTATCCTTCATCACCACGAAAGGATGGACGGCAAGGGATATCCGGGCGGGCTGAAAGGCGATGAGCTTTCTATATTCGCCAGGATCCTTATTACAGCCGATTCATATGATGCCATGACCACGGACCGGCCTTACCGCAGGGCTCTTTCTGATAATGAAGCTATAATAGAGCTTAAAAACAATTCCGGGACCCAGTTCGATCCCCGGATAGCCGGGACTATGATAGGCATAATACAGGAAGAACAGGAACAGGCGGTTTAGCAGGATATGAAAGGATTCTGGAACAGGGGAGCCCCGCCCAGGCATGCTGCCGCAAATATAAGCCATAGGAGGAACCTGGTCTATATATTCCTGAAAAGCCTGGGGTCACTGCTGGCCGGTGCAGCACTTGGATATGTGTTTTATTATTTTTTCAGCAGCCAGAGCGCGGTTATCATAGATAAGTTCAAGATACTGCAGTCTTTTTTTGGCATCAGCCAGTATAGCGAAGGCATGACTGTTACCAGGGTCGTCATCACCATACTCCTGGGAAACCTTATATCTACCCTTTGTTATATGGGACTGGGATACGGAAGACTCAGTCTTCCCGTAAGTCTTATAACCGGTCTCTTTATCTCCGTGTTCCTGTTTTCCGGTATCATAAGACACGACACCCGGACCATACCCCTGGAAGTCATCCTTCTTATCTCCATGGAGATGGTGTACAGGGTCCTGGCAGTGAGTACGGGAGAATATTTAAGCAAATACGGGCTAAGATCAAGACTGGTCCCTGTGGTCTCATCCTGTATCATATTCATACTGTACCTGTCGGCTGCCCTGTATGAGGTATGGCAGCTATTCTAGAGGTTCTCCCTTTTAAACTGTTTTTTCCAGGCGAGGCTGTTAAATACCAGCCGGAAGAATTTTATAGTATCTTTAACCGGATTGACATAACTGGTAAAACCCTCATGATATATTGTCCTTATAGGGACATTTACTATGTCCATACCATGCCAGCCGGCCCACAATATCATCTCTGGTTCGGTATCAAAGTTGCCGGTCTCAAGCCTTATTTTCTTTAATGCTTCAGTTTTCAGATATCTGTATCCCGACTGTACGTCCCTGACCTTCCTGCCTGCTATCCTGGATATGATCCATGAAGTAAATACATTGGTAGCCAGCCTGATAAAAGGCATGCCTTTTGTATTTCCCAGCCTGTTACCTATTATGATATCGGGGTCATCTCTGTTTACTGCTTTCAGGAAATCAGCTATCTCGCCTGTATCATGCTGTCCGTCAGCATCCAGGGTTATGACACCTTTGTATCCGTTCTTTACCACATGCTCAAAACCGGTTATAAGTGCATGGCCCTTGCCCCTGTTGACCGGATGGGCCATAAGCTTAAGCCTGCCTCCCATAGACGGTATGAGGGAGTTTACAATACCGGCCGTATTATCAGCTGAACCGTCATCTATGACTATCATGTCCAGGCCGTAGGAAAAGCATTCTTTTATGACACCTTCTATATATTTTTCCTCATTATAGGCAGGGATCATTATTGCTATTTGGTCATCTTTCGTCATAATCTCCTTAAGTGCATGCTCAAATGGTCTGTGATTCGGTTATAAGGATATCGATCTTAAGGTCATGTCCCGATACCGGTATTTCATCCAGCACCTGGAGGTCAAAGGCAAGTGCTATCCGGGGGACAGACCGGGGGATACCTGCCAGAAGCCTGTCGTAGAAACCTCCGCCATAGCCAAGCCGGTTATGTTTCCGGTCAAAACCGACCCCGGGGACTATAACCATGTCCATTTTATGGGGTTCAGCCGGCCTGCACCTGGAAGGTATCGGTTCCATGATATCATAGCTGCCGGGTTCCAGGTCTTTTGACAGGTCTTTTATATAATAAAGGTCAAGGCCTTTCGCACCTACCCGGGGAAGGGCCACTTCCTTTCCGCAGCCAAGGGCATCTTTTATGATCATCCTGGTGTCGATCTCGCTTCTGAAGGGATAATACGCCAGTAGATTTGATGATTCCCGGTACTTGTCCAGACCCATCAGCCTGCCTGCTATAAGAAAGCTCTTTTCCTGTCTGGAGCTCTTGTCAAGGCTGTCTCTATTATCCTGGATATCTTTTCTTATGCTGCTTTTGACGCTTTTTATATCCCTGCCGGAACTGTCATTCTTCATAAAAGGTTATGCCTATGCCTCCAGGCCCGAGATGGGTCCCCACTACCGCACCGATATTTACCCTTATTATCTCTTTGGGGCCAAACCTTTCCTTTATCCTGGCTGCCATCTCCTCAGCATCTTCTTTTGCATCAGAATCACCGATGGACACGGTAAGATTTTTGGGTTCGCTTATCATGGGTTCCATAGAATTTACCAGCTCTATCTTTGCCTGGTTCCACCTGCGGGTGGTCTTGAACTGAGATACCTCTCCCGCATTTATGGTAAGTATTGGTTTTATCTCCAGAAGGGAAGCTATAAGACCCTTGGCCTTTCCGATCCTTCCTCCCTTTTTCAGGTATTCCAGTGTGCTGGGCACAAAAAGGACTTTTATCTTTTGCTTGAATTCCTTGAGAGCTTCCAATATCTCATCCCTGGATTTTCCTTCTCCTGCCAGCTTAGCTGCTTCCAGTACCATAAAGCCCAGCGGCATATGTACAAGTTCGGAGTCAAATATATTGATGTCAGCATCCGGCATCTGCTGTTTTGCCAGTTCTGCAGAATTTATGGTACCCGACATCTTTTTGGATATATGTATGGATATGATGCTGTCATGGTCCTTTAGAAGAGATGTATAGGTCTCCACAAAATCCCTGGGGGTAGGCTGGGTAGTGGTGGGAAGACTTTCAGCAGTTTTTATTTTTTTATAGAAATCTTCAATGGTTATCTCTTTGCCGTCGTCAAGATAGGTAGCATCTTTAAAGATCACGGAAAGAGGAACAGACGTGATACTGTTTTTCTTTACCAGGTCGACTGGTATATCGCTGGTGCTGTCGGTGACTATGGCTATCCTACTCATATTCCCTCCTTTTGATGGGCCTATGGCTTATGCTATTTTCTCATGATGTAAATAGTGCATTAAAGATTTTAGCATACTTTTAATGGAAAAATCATTATTAATTGAATTTTTTTTGATATAATCTTTTTGTTTTATAATTAGTCCGAACATACTGGAGAGTAGAGATGTACCGTATTTTCCGGGATAAGATAAGATTTCTTGTAATAATACCGATAATTATCTTTGCAGCAGCCCTGGCCCTTAATATGGTATCCTGCGACAGCAGGGAAAGGATAATAAAGATAGGGAACCAGGCAGTGCTTACCGGAGCTTACAGGTCATTTGGGGAAGATCAGCTGGTAAGCCTCAAACTGGCAGTCTCCCGGCTGACGCCGGTAAGGATCGGGGGTTTTGATTATACCATAGAGCTTGTAACCGCCGATGACGAAGGCAATCCGGAAAAAGCTTTCCTGGTGGCCCGTGAACTGGTGGACCAGGGGATAGTACTGGCCATCGGCTCTACATTCGACGGCACCACCAGGGTCTCTATACCTGTATATGAGGAATATAATATACCTCTGATATCGCCGTTTGCCCAGAAATCAGACACTGCCCTGGAAGGTGATAATTTCTTCAGGGTGATAATAAATAATCGCCAGAAAATAGAAAATATGGCAGACTTCATACTGCAGAATTCAGGGGAGGGAAAGCTCATTATCATAGACAACCAGGAGGAATATTCCACAGGGCTTGTCAATTATCTGAAGGAGCTGCTTTTACTGGAGGGCAAGGCTATCTCCCAGCCCTATTCCATAAAGTTCGGTGAAGACGACCTGTCGGTCCTGGCAGAAAATATACTCATAGATGAACCGGATTATATATTTGCCGCCCTGGACTATGATGAACTTGCCCTTATAATAAAAGAAGTAGCCGATACCGGCATAGACCCGGTATTTATGACTGAAGCCCCGGGTATGGATGAAAGGATATTCGACCTTACCCAGGGAGTCAATATCGACGGGCTTATGGCAATAATCCCTGAACCTCCTTCCATAGCCATGTATAGCACTGACCAGGGGGCTATAGATTTCTGGCACTCATATAATTCGCTCCTGGCAGAGCTTAAAGAGGAGATGGATCTTTCCATAGACGGACCGGGAGAATACTCTGCATATGTATATGATTCGCTCATTCTATCCATAGAGGCCATGAAACGTTCCAATTCCATACTTCCACAGGATTTCATGCAGGAGCTAAGGTCCACTTCATATTACGGCCTTACGGGTCATATAGAGTTTGACTCCAATGGGGACAGGGTGGACCCGCAATCAACAGTGTTCGTGGTAAGGGACGGCGCCTGGGTAAGGTATAATTAGGTTCATCTACGGCACCAAAAACCTGATCTTTCCCGGAGCCATCTTAAATGTTGCCGGAAGCTTGCAGATATATTCACCATCGGCAAACACGCTGAACTTGTATTCACTATCCAGGGTAAGACAATCGGTTTTGAAGATCTCCACCATGGGGTCATCGGTATGCCTGCCCTCATATACCTTTGGAAAAACCTGTATGAAATGAAGCTTGGTCATCCTCTTTATGATGCAGACATCAAATAAGCCGCTGTCAGGACTGGCCTGGGGGGCTATCTTCATGCCCCCGCCATAACTGGGCATATTGGCGGCAGCCACCATCATCCCGTCCATTTCCCTTACCTGCCCGTCATAGGAAAAAGTAAAACCTTTGGACCTGAAAGTAAGCAGTGTCTTATATACGGAATAGGTGTATTTGGAAGGACCCTTTACCGGGAACCTGGTATTATTGGCCAGGTCATTTACCTGTGAGTCAAAACCGGAGCCGGCTATGCATAGATAATAGTATTTATCATTGATGATCCCCAGATCCAGTTTTTTAGTCCTGCCTGAAGTTATGACTTTACAGCTTCCTTCCAAATCCAGGGGGATGCCCAGGTTCAGGGCTATATCATTTCCCGATCCCATGGGAATGATCCCCACGGTCTTGTCGGTATCTGCCAGTTCATTTACCAGGTAGTGGGCAGTGCCGTCACCGCCTGCTCCCACAAAATTAGTATAGTCTGTGGGCAAATAATCCCTTATGGTCTGCTTCATATCTTCAAGGCTTCCGGTTATGTGGAGCCGGTATTCCAGGCCGGAACCGGAGAGGCAGGATTCGATCTTTTCTTTGGCTTCCAGGGCCCTGCCGCCTGCTGAGGACGGGTTTATAAATACTATGGTCTTCAAAGATCCTCCCGGGAGATAATTATTACTATTACAGACTTATAAAACCAGGTTATGGTTTTATAATAAAAATACATTCTATTGATTGAACTATTTAATGTGATATTATAATCCTTGAAGGGATTTATAAAAAGATATCCGGAGGAAATATCATGAATATATTCAACAAGATAATAATGATCATACTGCTTATATGCCTGGCAGTGTTCTGCATCGCAGGCATAGTGAATGCATTTGCCGGGTTTATAAGCTGGACAGATGCAGCCAGGAGCATATTCGAACCTGTGGATGAAGCCAATCCCTATATAGTGACCCTGGCGCTGCTTTTTATCTTTATTATATGCATATTCCTTCTGGTGCTGGAGTTCTACAGGAAGCGGGTAAAGGCAGCCAGCATATCAAGTTCTAAGACTGGCTTTGCCATGATCACCCTGGAGACCATAGCCGGCCAGATAAAGTCTTCGGTGGAGAAACTGGAAGGCCTTGAAAGCGTAAAGGTAAAAGTGGTTCCCAAATCAGGCGGCATCATAATAAATATGATGGCCAGGCTGGATGAAGATCAGGACATACCGGCCAAGATGCAGGAAATAGTAAAGCAGGCTGCCGAGATAGCATCGGAGAAACTGGGCATAAAGGTCTTAAAGAACAACCTCACCATCGTGGGGCTGACCCCGGCAAAAAAACAGGCAGCCAAAAAAGAAGAAGCCGGCGTGGTCAAACCAGAAGCAGCAGAAGAATTGGAGCCGGAAGAAGATTTTGCAGAGGACACCCAGGAAGAGCCGGAAGAAATAAAGACGCTGGAGGATTCAGGGGATTAGGGCTTGATTTTTCCTGGTTTATCCTGTAAAAAATATAAATTATCTTTGAAGTTTTTGTAAAAAAGCGGGCTTAGTACATTGGTAGTATATGAGCTTCCCAAGCTCAAGAGGCGGGTTCGATTCCCGTAGCCCGCTCCAATTTCGGTTTATGGCATGCTGTAAAAACATTATACCGCTTCATAAATAAAGGGGAAAGAAGCAGGCCGGGATGTCTATCCTATCGTATCCAGTTATACTGACCCGGATCAGACAGGACGTGCGGTATCTGCCGGCATCATATTTATAGATTAAAAGGAGATTTTTGAATATGGCTGATATACTCACAGAACTTGAGAAATACATACCTGAAGAAAACCCCAGGAAATGGGCCAAACTTTCCAGCGATATAGATTACAGGCGGCTGGAGCTGACGCTGCTCAAGGAAATACTGATAGAATTAAGACAGATAAATGCTAAATGACTTTAAGCAAAGAAGACCTGCAAAAACTGGTCCCTGATAGAGGCAGCCTCCTTGTCACCGGCCCCCCGGGTTCGGGGAAGACCCATACGCTCATACAGCTGGCAGCCTACCTCATCCTTAAAAAAGGCATAGACCCCAGACAGGTCCTGATACTTACATTTAACCGGAGATGGTCCAAGATACTCCGCCAGAAGACAGCAGAAGCGGTGGGAAGAAGCCTGTGGGAGATACCCATAGAGACTTTTTATTCATTCTGCACCGATATACTGGAATGGAACCGGCTGGAAGAATACGGAAATGGAAGCAGTACAGGATCCGGCCCGGAAGAGAAAATTGAAGTACTCAATTCGGTAGAACAGTGGGATATGCTTACAGGGGTGGTAAGGGAACTTGAAAAGAAAGATTATCCGAATTCATACAGGTATATGAGGTCCGGTGCCCATGTGGCGGGAAGCTATCTCCAGGAAGTATTCGACTTTATTCTCAGGGCCCAGGAAAACCTTATCGAGCCCGCAGATCTTCTGGGTAAGTTCATCCCGGCAAAGCAGCCTCTGCTGGCGGAACTTACAGGAATATATTCAAGATACAGCCGCCGGATCGAAGACAGCGGCAAATATAACTACGGCTTTCTTCTTCTAAAAACTGCAAGGCTTCTGGAAGATGATCCCGGGGTAAAAAGATATGCCAGGCATAAATTCAGGTATATCATCGTGGATGAGTTCCAGGAGACCAATACCGCCCAGTACCGCATTATATCCGGCATAAGCAATGATAACTGCATCTTTTTTGGAAATAGCGACCAGGCTATATATGGGTTCAGGGGGTCGGTCACTGATAATTTCAATCAGCTTTATACCAGGCTCAAGCAGCAGGGCAGGGTGTTTTACCTGGATAAAAATTACAGGAACAGCCCCGGGATCATCAAACTTTCCCGGGGCATCATAAGCCGCAGTGAAGAAAGGATGCCTGTAAAAGACCATCCATATATGGCAGATGATAACAGGGGAGAGATAGAGGTAAAGAGCTTCTCTACAGCCATGGAGGAGACAGCCCATATATGCTGCAAGATACAGGAACTGAGCCGGTCCTGCGGAATAAGGCTGGAAGATATGGCGGTCCTGGTAAAAGGCCTGGGATATGAGACCCACCTGGTAGAGGATGCACTATCCGGAAACGGCATACCTTTTATAAGGAGGAGCTCCAGGAGCCTTATGGATAACAGGTATGTGTCATATATAATAGATTTTCTAAGACTGTCATATATGCTGGCCGGCGATACAGCAGAAAAAGATATGGTGCAGGCAGGGGGGCTTCTGGAAAATATCCTGCTTTCCCGTGCAGCAGGCATAGACCCCCTTTTTTTTGCCAGGCTCAAGTCCGGATACAGGAAAAAGGGTATTAAAAAGACCGGGAGTTTCTGGTCATATATCGAAGAATACCTGGACAGGGAGGATAATGTTGATACAGCCCGGGAAGCCTGCAGGGAAGATCTTTCCAGGCTAATAGGATGTATCCGCCGCTATTGTTCAGCCATGGCCGGCAGCAGTATATTGGATTTTCTCCAGGATTTCCTGAATGATCCCCTGGTGGGGCTTTTTAAATTCCTGGGGGACGATACTGCATGCGACCCCGGCAGCCAGGCAGTATCCATAAGCATAGGCGACTATCTCAGGAGTGTGGCCGCATATGTGCGGGGGTCAGGCCGTACTGATATAGGGTCATACCTTGCCTTTCTGGAAAACCTGGAGACAAACCAGTTCCTGGAGGAAGCGGAAGAAAGCACTGAAGAACAGTTCCAGCCGGGCATGGTAAATATAATGAGTTTCCACCAGTGCAAGGGCCTGGAGTTTGAAGCTGTTTTTATCCCTTTTTTAAATCATGATTACCTGCCGTCAAGATTCAAGAATAACCAGGTATTTGATGTACAGTTCTTCAGGGACATAGTCCCGGGAAAGAAGACGGGCCGGGCATTACTCGATGAAGAACATATGAAGGGGGAGGAGAGGCTTTTCTATAATGGTCTTACCAGGGCAAAAAGTTACCTTTATGTCACATCCTGCAGGGCCAGGGCAGCTTCGGTCTTCTTTGAGAGGCTGAAAAAAAGCACTATG